>JAYSEE010000009.1:10870-29887 GCA_041914045.1 Ferrovibrio sp.
CCGGTGCGGGTCCAGATGCCTTGGAAGGTCGCGAGGCTCTTGGCGCGATTGTTCCAATAGCCGATGGCCGAGGAATAGCCGGCCACCAGCAATTCGCCGATCTCGCCATCCTTCACGTCATGGCCGTATTCGTCCACCAGCCGCAGATCGTAGCCCGGCACGGCTTTGCCGGTGGTGCCGAAGCGCACGTCATTGGGGCGGTTGGATAGGAAGATATGCAGCATCTCGGTGGAGCCGATGCCGTCGAGAATGGTGCTGCCGAAACGCTCCTGCCAGCGCTTGCCGATATCTTCCGGCAGCGCTTCGCCGGCCGACACGCAATGGCGCAGCTTGGCCGAGCTTTGCTGGCGGCCCAGCGCATTGTCGGCCAGGATCGCGCCGTACAGCGTCGGCACGCCGTAGAAAATGCTGGGCTGATGATCCTTCAGCCGCTGCATCACGCTTTGCGGCGTCGGGCGTTCGGCCATCAGTACGGCGGTGGCGCCCACATGCAGCGGGAAGGTCATGGCATTGCCCATGCCATAGGCGAAAAACAATTTGGCCGCCGAGAACACCACGTCATCCTCGCGGATGCCCAGCACGTCCTCGCCATACAACACGGCGGTATGCACCAGATCGCCATGCAGGTGCATCGTGCCTTTCGGCTTGCCGGTGGAGCCGGAGGAATACAGCCAGAAGCCGACATCGTCCGGCGTCGTCGCCTCGGCTTCCAATTGATCCGATTGCTGTTGCAGCAGCGTATCCAACGGCACGATGGTGGAGGCGACGCGGCCGGTGATGAGCACCTGGCGCAGATAAGGCTGGTCGGTCACGATGGGGCGGAATTTTTCCAGCAGCGCATCGGATACCACCAAGGCGGCGGCGCGGCTGTCGCGCAGCAGGAAGTCGTAATCCTGGGTCGGCAGCAAAGTATTCACCGGCACCGGCACGGCGCCGATCTTCATGGCGCCGAAAAACATCGCCGGAAAGTCGATGCCGTCCAGCAAGGCCAGCATAACGCGCTGCTCGGGCTGCACGCCCAGCGACCGCAGCAGGTTGCCGGCGCGGTTCACGCGGCTGGCAAGCGCGGCATAGCTGTAGCGGCCCTTATCGTCGATGAAGGCGATTTTATCGCCGCGTCCTTCGGCGATGTGGCGGTCGATGAAATGGCTGGCAGCATTATAGCGGCGCGGCAAATCCAGCAGACGCGGCATCGTTTCCACCCCTTATGGTCTTCAATAAAAAAGGCCGCCATTCCCGGGTGGCGGCCCTGCAATGCTTACGCTGCCTGGGCGTGCGGCCCCAGCAGTTTGATCCATTCTTCCACCCAGGCCAGCGCGTCGTCTTCCGCCATGGTGCCGCCCGAGGCGTTATGCTCCATGCGCTCGCCCACCAGAGTGACGCCGCAATCGCGCAGCACGTCTTCGAATTGCCGGCCGCCATGGTTGAAGGTGTCGACATAGGTGCTGTCGCCCAGGCCGATGATGCCAACCAGCTTGCCGCTCAGATCGGGCTTGGCGTTGCGCAGGTCGGCATGGAAATCGCGCGCATTGTCCGGCACGTCGCCCTGGCCGTAAGTCGAGGTGCAGATCAGGAAGATGCCGGGGCGCTGAAACACATCGGCCTTCAGGTTGTCCATCAGCAGCAGATCGGCCTTGTGGCCTTCGGCTTCCAGCTTTTTCTTGATATCGCCGGCCACCAATTCAGCCGTGCCGGTCATGGTGCCGACGAGAATGTTAAAGTCCATGGTACTGACAACCTCCTTGTGCTGGGCTCGAAATATAGCGCATAGTTTTCTGGCGCTCCAGCCAAAAAAGCACTATAATGCATGTTATGACCAAGGCATCGAAACGGAACGAAAAAACCGTCCCCCAAGCTGCCGTTAAGCCTGTCGCCGTGGGGGATGATGCCGCATCCGCCGCAACGGCGCAGGATGATAGCATATTCTTGGCGGCGGTGGGCGAGCGCGTGCGCAATGCGCGCGCCCGGCGCGGCATGAGCCGCAAGATCCTGGCCCGCGATTCCGGCGTGTCCGAACGCTATCTTGCGCAGTTGGAAACCGGCAGCGGCAATATCTCCATTCTGCTGCTGCGCCAGATCGCGCGCGCGATGGATTTGCCGATGGTGGATTTCCTGGCGGACCGCTCGCGTCATGGCGTGGAGCAGGCTTTGCTCTTGCAGCAGATCGAGGAGCTTACCTCGGCTCAGCAGCAGGAATTGCAGGGCCTGATCCGCGAACGCTTCGGCGTGGCGCTCAGCGTGAAGCATCATGTTGCGCTGATCGGCCTGCGCGGCGCCGGCAAGACCACGCTGGGCCAGGCCCTGGCCGCCGCGCTGGGTCTGCGCTTCATCGAGATGGCGAAGGAAATCGAGGCCGAGGCCGGGCTGAGCCTGAACGAGATTTTCGATCTTTACGGCCAGGCCGCCTATCGCCGCTTCGAGCGCCGGGCGCTGGAGCGCATCACCGCCGCCAACGCGCCGGCCGTGATCGCCACCGGCGGTTCGCTGCCCTCCGAGCCCAGCACCTTCGCCCATCTGCTCAGTCATTGCTTCACGGTTTGGCTGCGGGCGAAACCCGAGGAGCATATGGGCCGCGTCATCGCCCAGGGCGACATGCGGCCGATGGCCGGGCATAGCGAGGCGATGGCGGATTTGAAGCGCATCCTGGCCCAGCGCGAGGCGCTTTATGCCAGGGCCGACATGGTCTTCGATACCGCAGGCAAAGCCAGCGAGCAGGCGGCGCGCGAGCTGCTGGCGGCCCTGCGGGCGCATCCGGCTTGGTTGGCGAACCTGTAAAATAATGCTTGATGGGCTATAATTGTGCATTATAATGCGTTTCATCAAAGGGGTGAAACGCTATGGTTGATTCGAATGGAGCCGCCCCCAAGGGTGCGGTTGAACAGGGCGCGGTCGATTTCCGCACCGATCCTTCCCGCTACAAGCATTGGAAGCTCAGCATAGATGGTCCGGTCGCCACCTTGGCGATGGATGTCAGCGAGGATGGCGGCCTGCGTCCGGGCTACGAACTCAAGCTGAATTCCTACGATCTCGGCGTGGATATCGAACTGCACGATGCCGTGCAGCGCTTGCGCTTCGAGCATCCGGAAGTCGGCGCGGTGGTGCTCACCTCGGCGAAGGAGCGCGTCTTCTGCGCCGGCGCCAATATCCGCATGCTCAGCCAGTCCAGCCATGGCTGGAAGGTCAATTTCTGCAAATTCACCAACGAGACCCGCAACGGCATCGAGGAAGCCTCGGCGCAATCGGGTCAGGTTTATATCGCCGCCGTGAACGGCCCCTGCGCCGGCGGCGGCTACGAATTGGCGCTGGCCGCCGACCGCATCATCATGGCCGATGACGGCAATACATCGGTGTCGCTGCCCGAAGTGCCTTTGCTGGCTGTGCTGCCGGGTACCGGCGGCCTGACGCGGCTGGTGGACAAGCGCATGGTGCGGCGCGACCGCGCGGATTTCTTCTGCACGCTCGAAGAGGGCATCAAGGGCAAGCGCGCGGTGGATTGGCGGCTGGTCGATGAAGTCGTGCCGCGCACCAAGCTGAGCGAGACCGTGCAGCAACGCGCCGCCGAAATCGCCGCGAAATCCGACCGCCCGCGCAACGCCAAGGGCATTGCGCTGCCATTGCTGGAGCGCAGCATCGCTGGCGACGATATCCGCTACAGCCATGTGCAGGCCAAGCTGGATCGCGCCAAGGGCATCGCCGAGATCACCGTGCATGCACCGAAGACGCAGCCGCCCAAGCTGGACGCCATTGATGCCGGCTTCTGGCCGTTGGCGCTGGCGCGCGAGCTGGACGATCTGGTGCTGCATCTGCGCACCAATGAAGATACGGTCGGCATGTGGGTGATCCGCACCGAGGGCGATGCCGATCTGCTGACCGCTTATGACGACTTCATGGCCGCCAACCGCGATCATTGGCTGGTGCGCGAGATTCAGCTGTTCCTCAAGCGCGTGCTGAAGCGCGTCGACGTATCTTCGCGCACGGTGTTCGCGCTGGTCGAGCCGGGTTCCTGCTTTGCCGGCATCTTGCTGGAATTGCTGCTGGCCGCCGACCGTTCCTACATGCTGGATGGCCAATTCGAGGGCGACAACCGCACGTCGGCTACGTTGCGTTTGACGCAGGCGAATTTCGGCGCCTATCCGATGGTGAATGGACTCACCCGGCTGGCCAGCCGCAATCTCGACAATCCGGCGCATGTGGACGAGCTGAAGCGCCATATCGGCGCGGATATCGAAGCGCGGCAGGCCGATGAACTCGGGCTGGTGACCTTCACGCCCGACGATATCGACTGGGAAGACGAAGTGCGCATCGCCATCGAGGAGCGCGCGGCTTTCTCGCCCGACGCGCTCACCGGCATGGAAGCCTCCTTGCGCTTCGGCGGGCCGGAAACCATGGAAAGCAAGATTTTCGCGCGGCTCACCGCCTGGCAGAACTGGATTTTCCAGCGCCCCAACGCGGTGGGCGAGCAGGGCGCGCTCAAGCTCTACGGCACCGGCCAACGCGCCGGCTACGACCGCAAAAGGGTATAGGAGGAAACGGCCATGGGCATCGACTACATTTCGCGCATCCCCAACAACGTCAATCTCTCCGACAATCGCCGCCTGCAGCGCGCGCTGGAGGAATGGCAGCCGAAATTCCTGGATTGGTGGCAGGATATGGGCCCCTCCGGCTTCCAGGCCCGCGAGGCGTATTTGCGCACCGCCACCAGCGTGGATGCGCAAGGCTGGGCCACCTTCGGCTATGTGAAGATGCCCGATTACCGCTGGGGCATTTTCCTGGCCGAGCCGGAAGCCGAGCGCAAGGTGAATTTCGGCGACCATAAGGGCGAGGCCGCATGGCAGGAAGTGCCCGGCGAATATCGCGGCGTGCTGCGCCGCCTGATCGTGACGCAAGGCGATACCGAACCGGCTTCCGTGGAGCAGCAGCGCCTGTTGGGCCAGACCTGCCCGTCGCTTTACGATCTGCGCAATCTCTTCCAGGTGAATGTGGAAGAAGGCCGCCATCTCTGGGCCATGGTGTATCTGCTGGATGCCTATTTCGGCCGCGATGGCCGCGAGGAAGCCGAAGCCCTGCTGCAGCGCCGCTCGGGCGACGACGACAAGCCGCGCATCCTCGGCGCCTTCAACGAGAAGACGCCCGACTGGCTCAGCTTCTATATGTTCACTTTCTTCACGGATCGCGACGGCAAGTATCAGCTGGCATCCTTGGCGGAGAGCGGCTTCGATCCGCTTTCGCGCACCTGCCGCTTCATGCTCACCGAGGAAGCCCATCATATGTTCGTTGGTGAAACCGGCATCAGCCGGGTGATCCAGCGCACCTGCGATGTGATGCGCGAGTTCAAGACCGACGACGTGCGCAAGCATGGCGTGATCGACCTGCCGACCTTGCAGAAATACCTCAACTTCCATTTCTCGGTATCGCTCGATCTGTTCGGTTCGGAAATCTCCACCAACGCCGCCAACTATTACACGATGGGCATCAAGGGCCGCTTCGAGGAGGCGCGCCTGAGCGACGATCACAAACTGACCGACGCCACCTACAAGGTGCTGGAGATGCATGGCGACGGCTTCCGCGAGAAGGAGGAGGCGGCGCTGATCTCGCTCAACGAACGTCTGCGCGACGATTACGTGGCCGATTGCGCGCGCGGCGTGATGCGCTGGAACCAGGTGATCAAACGCGCCGGCATTGATTTCGAATTGAAGCTGCCGCATCGCGCCTTCCATCGCCAGATCGGCCAGTTCTCCGAATTGCGCGTCGATCCGCAGGGCAAGGTGATCGGCCAGGCCGAGTGGGATGCCAAGCATCATGGCTGGCTGCCCACCGAGGCCGACCGCCTCTATGTGATCAGCCTGATGCAGCCGGTGACCGAAATCGGCAAATTCGCCAATTGGATCGCCCCGCCGCAGCGCGGCATCAACAACATGCCGGTCGATTTCGAGTATGTGCGAGCCTGAATAGCTGGGGTGCCCTTGGCGGCACCCCTTCATTTTTCGGGGCCGGCTTCGTATGATCCGGGCCTATGAGCAGCGAATCCGCCGACAGCCCAGACAGCTTGTATTCCCCCGAACGGCCGTTTTTCGCCGAGCGCATCGTGCAATGGGGCGAATGCGATCCGGCCGGCATGGTCTACACCACGCAATTCCTGGATTACGTGATGGAAACCCTGGAAGCCTTCTGGCGCCGGGTGGTGGGCTTCGATTTCCAGCAACTGCATCTGCGCCACCATCTCGGTTCGCCCACGGTGCGCTCGCATCTGGATTTCCAGCTTGCGCTGAAGGCCGGCGAGCCGTTCCGGGTGGAATTGCGCATAACGGCGATCAGCCGCGCCACCATCGCCTATGATCTGCGCGGCGTGAATATGGCGGGGCAAACCTGCTTCACCGCCGATCATGTTTCCTGCATCGTCGATGCGGATAAGCTGAAGTCGGTGACCATACCGCCCTTCATCCGCGAGAAGATGCAGGCCTATCAGCAGGCAACGACACAGACTCCATAGCGCAGGGGGCGCTCTTCATGTCTACCGAGACACACGGCTATACGCGCTTCTTCCCGGTATCGTGGGAGGAACTGCATCGCCATTGCAAGGCGCTGGCCTGGCGCCTGCACGACAGCGCGCAGGCCAAGGGCGGCAAGTATAAGGGCGTGGTGGCCGTCACGCGCGGCGGCATGGTGCCGGCCGCCATCGTGGCGCGCGAATTGAAGCTGCGTGTGATCGAGACGATTTCCTGCTCGCTCTACGACGAACTGGGCCGCAACGACAAAGTGAACGTGCTCAAGCCGGCCACGGCGGCTTTGCCAGATCAGGGCGAGGGCTGGCTGATCATCGACGATCTGGTGGATACCGGCATCACCGCCAAGGCGGTGCGCGAAATCCTGCCCAAGGCGCATTTCGCCACCATCTATGCCAAGCCCTCGGGCCGGCCGATGGTGGATACCTACATCACCGAAGTGAGCCAGGATACCTGGATCCTGTTTCCCTGGGACCAGGAAGCGGTGATGAGCAAACCCATCGCCGATCTGCGCGGCGCGGATTAGAGCGCTTCATCTTCTCTTTTATTCGTCACCCTCGGGCTTGACCCGAGGGTCCATCGTCGAGCCGCCGCGCTGCGTCGGGCATGGACCCCCGCCTTCGCGGGGGTGACGGTTTGGGCGGCAGGCAACAAAAAAGGCCGGGGCTAGCCCGGCCTTTTCGTGTTTCGCGTGAAACGGTCTTAGCCGACGATCTCGCAGCCGGAAAAGAAATAGGCGATTTCCACGGCGGCGGTGGCCGGGGCGTCCGAGCCATGCACCGAGTTGGCTTCGATGCTCTCGGCGAATTCCTTGCGGATGGTGCCGGGCGCGGCATTGGCCGGGTTGGTGGCGCCCATCACTTCGCGATACTTGGCGATGGCGTTCTCGCCTTCCAGCACCTGCACGACGACGGGGCCGGAGATCATGAAGCCCACCAGATCCTTGAAGAACGGGCGTTCCTTGTGCACGCCGTAGAAATTCTCGGCCTGAGCCGTGCTCATCCAGATGCGCTTCTGCGCCACGATGCGCAGGCCGGCGGCCTCGATCTTGGCGTTGATCGCGCCGGTCAGGTTGCGGCGGGTGGCGTCGGGCTTGATGATCGAGAAGGTGCGTTCCAGGGCCATAGTTTTGCGTCCTTGCGTGAAAAGCGGGCGGTTACCATTGCCCGGAAAATTCTGGCGGGTATATAGAGGCTTCGTTCCGATCCCGCAACTGTCTGGCGCGTCTCCCTTAGTCACAAAGATGTTGGTTTTCCGCGACATAACCTGCCGCCTTGCCGGCCGCACCCTGTTGGACGGGGCTTCGGCGACGATTCCGGACGGCCATAAGGTCGGTCTGGTGGGGCGCAACGGCACCGGCAAATCCACTTTGCTGAAAATAATCTGCGGCGAGATCGGGCTGGAATCCGGCAGCGTGGAGATGGGCGAGCGCACCCGCATCGCCAAGCTGCCGCAGGAGCCGCCGGGCGGCAGCCAGAGCCCGATCGACTATGTGCTGGCCGCCGATACCGAGCGTGCGGAACTGCTGGAAGAGGCCGAGACCGCCACCGATCCCGACCGCGTGGCGCATATCCATTCGCGGCTGGCCGATATCCAGGCGCATACCGCGCCGGCGCGCGCCGCCATCATTCTCGCCGGCCTGGGTTTCGACGAAGCCGGGCAGAACCGCGCGCTCGACACCTATTCCGGCGGCTGGCGCATGCGCGTGGCCTTGGCCGCCACCTTGTTCGTCGAGCCCGATCTGCTGCTGCTCGACGAGCCGACCAACCATCTCGATCTGGAAGCCGCGCTCTGGCTGGAAGGCTATCTGCGCAGCTATCCGCGCACCTTCCTGCTGGTCAGCCATGATCGGCATTTCCTGAACAACGCGGTCGAACACATCCTGCATATCGACCACGGCAAGCTGGTGCTGTATCGCGGCGATTACGACAGCTTCGAGGCCGAGCGCCGCGCCAAGATGGCGCAGCAGACCGCCATGGCCCAGCGCCAGGAAGCCGCGCGCAAGCATTTGCAGGCTTTCGTGGATCGGTTCCGCGCCAAGGCCAGCAAGGCCAGCCAGGCGCAGAGCCGCCTGAAGATGCTGGCGAAGATGGAGCCGATCTCGGCCGCGCTGGAAGACCCGACGGTGATCTTCAAGCTGCCCGAGCCGGATGAATTGTCGCCGCCGATCATTACGTTGGACAATGTGAATGTCGGCTACGAGCCGGGAAAACCCGTGCTGCGCAAGCTGAATCTGCGCATCGACATGGAAGACCGCATCGCCTTCCTGGGCGCCAACGGCAACGGCAAGTCCACGCTCGCCAAGCTGCTGGCCGGCGCGCTTTCCACCGATGGCGGCAAGCTGTTCAAATCCGGCAAGCTGCGCATCGGCTATTTCGCGCAGGATCAGGAAGACATGCTGGACGCCAACCGCACGCCGATCCAGCATTTGCAGGAATTGCTGCCGGCCTTGCCGCCGATGCAGATCCGCGCCCGGCTTGGCGCTTTCGGCCTGACCCAGAGCAAGGCGGAAACCGCGGCCGGCAAGCTTTCCGGCGGCGAACGCGCGCGCCTGCTGTTCGCCATGGTGACGTATCACAAGCCGCATCTGCTGATCCTCGACGAACCGACCAACCATCTGGATATCGACACGCGCGATGCGCTGGTGCAGGCGCTGAACGAATATTCCGGCGCGGTGCTGCTGGTCAGCCATGATCGCCATCTGGCCGAGGCCTGCGTCGATCGTTTCTGGCTGGTGGCCGATGGCAGCGTCACGCCGTTCGATGGCGATCTGGACGATTACGCCAAGCTGTTGGCCGACCGCCGCAAGGGGACGCGCGAGCAGGCCCGCGAGGCAGCGCGTGACTCTGGCGGCGAGCCGCTGTCGAAAGCCGACCGCAAGGCCGACCGCCGCCAGGCCGCCGAGGCCCGCAAGGCGCTGGCGCCTCTGCGCAAGGCCGTGAAGGATGCCGAAGCCGCGCTGGCCAAGCTGACCTCGGAGCGCAACACGCTGGATGCCAAACTGGCCGACCCGGACACCTATACCAAGCTCAACCCCGGCGATCAGAGTGCGTTGCGCAGGAAGAGGCCTGGCTGAGCGCCCAGGCCGAACTGGAAGCGGCGCAGAACGACGCGGCTTGATGCCATCGGTCGCGAGCTGGGCCGTGTTTCACGTGAAACAAACAAGAACATCTCTCATCTGATCTGAGAAACACCCGTTTTCCGGGCTCACGCGAGCGTGATCACCGCCAGTTCAGGGTGCGACTTAGTCTCACTTGCTGGTCATCGGCGCTTCCGTTACAAGATCAATGCAAGTCATTTGCAATATCGTCATGCGCAATATTAATGCACAGGAGCGAAGCGCCCATGCTGTCCCGTTTCATCACGAGCCGTCCGTCGCGCAGGAGCCTTGCCCTGGCCGGTCTGCTGCTGGCTTCGAGCATGGCGCTGCCGGGTGCGGCGCAGGCGCAGGCCGGCGATGTGAATCTGTATTCCTCGCGCCATTACGACACCGACGAGGCGCTGTACACCAACTTCACCAAGAAGACCGGCATCAAGGTCAATCGCCTCGAAGCGCGCGAAGATGAACTGCTGCAGCGCATGAAGGCAGAGGGCGACAAGAGCCCGGCCGACGTGCTGATCACTGTGGATGCCGGCCGCCTCTGGCGCGCACAGGAGATGGACCTGCTGCAGCCGACCAAGTCGGCGGTGCTGGATAAGGCCATCCCGGCGCATCTGCGCGAGCCCGATGGCTATTGGTTCGGCTTTTCCAAACGCGCCCGCGTCTTCGTGGTGAACAAGACCAAGGTGAAGTCCGGCGATATCGCGCGCTATGAGGATCTGGCCGATCCGAAATGGAAGGGCAAGATCGTCATCCGCTCTTCCACCAATGTGTATAACCAGTCGTTGGCCGGCGCGATGCTGGCCACATTGGGCGAGGCCGGCGCGGAAGTATGGGCGCGCGGCGTGGTGGCCAATCTGGCCCGCGCGCCGAAGGGCGGCGATACCGATCAGATCAAGGCCGTGGCGGCCGGCGAAGGCGATATCGCGGTGAGCAACACCTATTATTTCGCCCGCCTGCTGGCTTCCAGCAAGGCCGAAGACAAGGCGACGGTCGCCAATCTGGCGGTGATCTTCCCCAACCAAGGCGATCGCGGCACCCATGTGAATGTCAGCGGCGCCGGCGTGGCGAAATATTCGCCCAACAAGGCCAATGCCGTGAAGTTTCTGGAATACCTCGCTTCCAAGGAAGCGCAGGACTATTTCGCCAAGGGCAATTACGAATTCCCGGTGGTGGGCGGCGTTGGCTTGCATCCGGTGATCCAGTCCTGGGCCGAATTCAAGGAAGACGCGCTGAATGTGGCGGTGTTCGGCCGCAACAATGCCGAGGCCTTGAAGATCATGGATCGCGCCGGCTGGAAGTGACGCGGTGCGCGGCGTCATGCATTGCCGCTAATCGTCACCACCGCACTTGTTGCGGTGGTCCATGCCTGATGCAGCAAAGCCGCTGCGTCATGGATGCCCGTAACAAGTACGGGCATGACGAAAGGGTGGCGAGGGTTGAACGCTAGTTTTGCGGGGGCGCAGGCCCGGTTGCAGCCGTCCGGCTTTGCAGCCAGGCGGCGCCCCCGACTATTATGGCCACCAGCGCGATCAGCAAAGTGGCGATGGCGTTGATTTCCGGCGTCACGCCCAAGCGCACGCTGCTGTAGATCTTGATCGGCAAGGTGGTCGCGCCCGGGCCGTTGACGAAAGACGCGATCACCAGATCGTCCAGCGACAATGTGAAGGCCAGCAGCCAGGCCGCCGCCATGGATGGGGCGAGCGCCGGCAGCACGGCATGGCGGAAAGCGCCCCAGGGCGTGGCGCCCAGATCGCGCGCCGCCGCTTCCAGGTCGGGGTCGAGCGTCACCAGCTTGGCGCGGATCACCACCAACGCGAAAGCCGTGCCGAAGGTGGCGTGGGCCAGCATTACGGTGAGGCCGCCGCGCTCGGCCTCCAGCAGCACGAACAGCAGCAGGATGCTCACGCCCAGGATCACCTCGGGCAGCACCATCGGCGCCAGCATCACGCCGGCGAAGAGCTGCCGGCCGGGTAAACGGCCGCGCGCCGATATTCCATGGGCGAGGGCCAGCGCCGCCGATGTGCCGAGCAGGGTGGACAGCGTGGCCGCGCCCGCGCCGATCAGCAGCGACAGCCTGGCGGCATCGAGCAGGTCTTCATCCTGCCAGAGCGCGGCATACCATTGCAGGGAAAAGCCGCCCCAGACCGTCACCAGCTTGGAGGCGTTGAAGGAATACAGCACCACCAGCAGCACCGGCAGATACAGAAACGCCAGCCCCAGGCAGAGCGCGGCGAGATCGAAGCCGGTGAAGCGCTTCATGCCGCGGCGCCTCGCGCCTGGCCGCGTTGCAGCAGCAGGGCCGGCGCCAGCAGCAGCAGGCCGAGCAGCACCGCCAGGGCGCAGGCCAGCGGCCAGTCGCGATTGAGGAAGAACTCATTCCACAAGGTCTGGCCCAGCATCGGCGTGGCCGAACCTCCGAGCAGGTCGGGGATGATGAATTCGCCCATCGCCGGGATGAAGACCAGCAGACAGCCGGCGGCGATGCCCGGCCAGGCCAGCGGCAGAGTGATCAGCCAGAAGGCTTTGGCCGGCGAAGCGCCGAGATCAATGGCGGCTTCCGCCAAGGCCGGCGGCTGATGCTGCAAGGCGGCATGGATCGGCAGGATCATGAAAGGCAGATAGGCATAGGCGATGCCCAGCACCACGGCGAAGCCGTTGTTGAACAGCGGCAAGGGCGCGTCGATCAGGCCCAGGCCGATCAATGCGCCGTTGATCAGGCCTTCGGGCTTCAGCAGCAGGATCCAGGCATAGATGCGGATCAGGAAGCTGATCCAGAACGGCACGATGATCAGCGCCAGCAAGGGCAATTGCCAGCGCGGCCCGGCCTGCGCCACCGCGCGCGCGATGCACAGGCCGATGACCAGCGCCAGCAAGGTGCCCAGCCCGGCATAAAGCAGGCTGTTGAGCAAGGCATCCAGATAAAGCGGGTCGGACAGCAGCAGGCGGTAGTTTTCCAGCGAGCCTTTGAAGCCGCCCCCTTCAAACAAAGGCGTAAATGGCGGCTGGCCCAGCCGCGACTGGCTGAGCGAAATCGCCGCCACCAGCAGCAGCGGCATCGCAACGAACAGCGCCGCCCAGAGCGCCGGCAGCAGGAAGCTGAGCAGCCTCATCATCCGGTTTCCCCGGGCGCGTCATCGCGCAGCATTTTCATGGCGCGTCATCCGCCAGCGGAATCAGGCATTCCTCGCTCCAGCCGAGCCAGACGCGCTGGCCGATGGCGGGCGGCGCGGCGGCATCGTTCAGCCTGGTCGCGCGCAAGCTTTCGCCATTCGGCAGCGCGAGGGTGAATACCGTGATGTCGCCGCCATATTCGATATCGCGCACGCTAGCTTCGGTGCGCGCTTCCGCGAAAGGCGCGAGATGCAGCGCCACGCGTTCGGGCCGCAAGCCATAAAGCCTATCTCCCCGCAGCAGATTGATATCGGCCAGCAGGCGAGCCACATAGGCGTCGCGTGGGCGTTCATAGACTTCGCGCGGCGGGCCGGCCTGGCGGATGCGGCCCTTATGCATGGCGGCCACGCGGTCGGCCAGAGCCATGGCTTCGTCCTGATCATGGGTCACCACCACGAAGGCGATGCCGGTGCGGCGGTTCAGCGCGCGCAGTTCGGCTTGCGTTTGCCGGCGCAGGCGTTTGTCCAGCGCCGCCATCGGCTCGTCCAGCAGCAGCAGGCGCGGGCGCTTCACCAGGGCGCGGGCCAGCGCCACGCGCTGCTGCTGGCCGCCGGAAAGCTGGTGCGGCTTGCGGCTGGCCAAGGCCGTGATTTCCAGCATGGCCAGCGCTTCACCCAGCCGCGCGGCGATTTCGCGCCCGGGCAAGCCTTCGCGGCGCAGGCCGAAGGCCACGTTGTCGGCCACGCTGAGATGCGGAAACAGCGCATAGCTCTGGAACATCATGTTCACCGGCCGCCGATGCGCGGGCATGGCGCCGATATCCTCGCCATCCAGCAGGATGCTGCCGGCATCGGGCTTTTCCAGCCCGGCGATTAGCCGCAACAGCGTGGATTTGCCGCAGCCCGACGGACCCAGCAGCACCAGGATTTCGCCGGCGGCGATTTCCAGGTCGATGCCATCCACCGCGGCCTCGGCGCCGAAGCTGCGCCGCAGGCCGGAAATCCGCAGCATCAGCGGTTGGCCTTCACGCGGGTCCAGGCGCGGGTGATCAGCCGTTGCGTCGGCTGATCGGGCGGCGAGATGGTGTAGAGCTTGTCCAACATATTGGCGGGCGGAAAGATATCCGCGTCCGCCATCGCCGCCTTGGAAATCCTGGGCAGGCTGGCCGGCACCGCGTTGGGGTAATGCACCGCGTTGGTGATGCGGGCCATGATCTCGGGCTGCAGCAGGAAGTTGATCAGCGCATGGGCGTTGTCGACATTCGGCGCGTCGGCCGGGATCACCATGGTATCGAACCATTGCTGCGCGCCCTCGCGCGGCAGCAGGTATTGCACGCGGGTGCCGCGCTTGGCTTCCTCGGCCCGGGTCTTGGCCTGCAATATGTCGCCCGACCAGCCATAGGCCAGGCAGATATCGCCATTGGCGAGATCGTTGATGTATTGCGAGGAATGGAATTTGCGGATGTAGGGCCGGATTTTCAGCAGATGCGCCTCGGCCTTGGCGAGACTCTCCGCATCCTTGGCATCGGGATCGAGGCCGAGATATTTCAGCGTGGCCGGAACGATCTCGTCGGGCGCGTCCAGCAGCGTTACGCCGCAATCGGCCAGCTTCGACACGATTTCGGGATCGAAGATCATGCGCAGCGAAAACGCCGGCGGATCGGGCAGGCGGGCCTTCACCTTGTCGGGGTTCAGGCCGATGCCGCTGGTGCCCCACATATAGATGGCGGCGAATTTATTCTCCGGGTCCACCTTGGCCAGGCGCTGCATCAGCACCGGATCGAGATTGGCCAGATTGGGAAGCTTCGATTTATCCAGCGGCTTGAGCAGACCGGCCTGGGCATGGCGGGCCATGTAGTAATGCGTGGGCACCACGAGGTCGTAGCCGGTACGGCCGGCCAGCAGCTTGGCTTCCAGCACGTCGTTGGAATCGTATACGTCGTAACGCACGCGGATGCCGGTTTCGCGCTCGAACTGCTTCAGCACGGCGGGGTCGATGTAATCCGACCAATTATAGAAATTCACCACCTTCGGCTGCGCCCAGGCATGAAGCGGCGACAGCAGCAGGCAGAGCAGGGCCAGCAGGCGGATCGGCATTGAAATTCCCCCGGTTTCGGACGCTTGGCGGGATTATGCCGCAGCTTTGCCGCCGTGCAACATGGCTTTCTGTCATAAAGTTATCCACAGAGGGTCATCGACCTGTCATCGAATCGTGATGCAATCCATGCATGCCGGGAGGCCGGAAAAGACAGGGTTGGGACTCGATGCGGATCATGATCGTTTCGGATGCTTGGCATCCTCAGGTGAATGGCGTGGTGCGCACCCTGACCAAGACCCAGGAAGGCCTGCTGGCCCTGGGCCATAAGGTGGAACTGATCGGGCCTGGCGAATTCCGCACCATGCCTTGCCCCACTTATCCCGAGATCGAACTGGCGCTGCTGCCCTATCGCGCGCTGGCCCGCAAGATCGACGCCTTCGCGCCCGACGCCATCCATATCGCCACCGAGGGGCCGCTGGGCCTGGCGGCGCGGCGCTATTGCGTGAAGCGCGGCCTGGCCTTCACCACCGCCTATCACACCAAGTTTCCCGAATACGTGGCCGAGCGCGCCAAGCTGCCGCTGGATTGGTCCTATGCCTTCATGCGCTGGTTCCATGGCGGCTCCTCGGCGGTGATGGTGGCGACCAGCAGCCTGGCCGACAGCCTGCGCCAGCGCGGCTTCCAGAATCTGCGCACCTGGTCGCGCGGCGTGGATGTGGAGCGTTTCCGCCCGCGCGACAAAAGCCTGCTCGACTTGCCGCGGCCGATCCATCTCTATGCCGGCCGCGTGGTGGTGGATAAGAATATCGAGGCTTTCCTCAAACTCGATCTTCCGGGTACGAAACTGGTTGTCGGCATCGGCCCGCAGCTTGAGGAATACCGCGCGAAATATCCGGAAGCGGTGTTCGCCGGCTATCTGGAGAATGGCGCGCTGGCCGGGCATTTCGCCGCCGCCGATGTGTTCGTGTTTCCGAGCCTGACCGATACGTTCGGCCTGGTGCTGCTGGAAGCGCTGGCCAGCGGCGTGCCGGTGGCGGCCTATCCGGTCACCGGCCCGCTGGATGTGATCGGCCCGCATCCCGAGGTGGGCTGCCTGCATGAAGATCTCGGCCGCGCCATCGCCGGCGCGCTCGGCAAGTCGCCGGAAGCCTGCCGGGCCTTGGCGCTGGACTATTCCTGGGATGCCTGCACGCGGCAATTCCTGAACAACCTGGTGCCGGTGCGGCCGCTGCTCAGCCAGGCGGCTTGATCCCTGCCGCCCTGCCTCGCTACTCTGCCGCAAACGATGCGGGGAGGGCAGCATGGCGGAACGGATCGAAATCCTGCAAGTGGGGCCCAGCGTGCCCTCGTTCAACAAGGCGCTGGACGATGCCTATGTCGTGCATAAGCTGTGGCTGGCGACGGATCGCGCCGCCTTGCTGGCGCAGGCCGCGCCGCGCGTGCGCGCCATCGCCACCACGGCGGGCTTCGGCGCCCGGCGCGAGCTGATCGACGCCTTGCCGAAGCTGGAGATCGTGGCCTGCTTCGGCGTCGGCGTCGATGCCATCGACACGGCCTATTGCAAGCAGCGCGGCATTCCGGTGACCAACACGCCCGATGTGCTGACGGAAGACGTGGCCGATCTGGCGATTGCGCTCACGCTCGCCACTTTGCGCCGGCTGCCCCAGGCCGACCGCTTCATCCGCGACGGCAAATGGGGCAAGGATAACTTCCCGCTGTCCGATACGCTGGGCCGCAAGACCATGGGCATCTTCGGCATGGGCCGCATCGGCCAGGCCACGGCCAGGCGCGCCGAGGCCTGCGGCATGCGGGTGGTCTATACCGGGCCGCGCGCCAAGCCGGAATTGCCGCAGCCCTATCTGCCCTCGCTGCGCGCGCTGGCCGAGGCCTGCGACGTGCTGATGATCACCAGCCCCGGCGGCGCCGAAACCGCCAAGCTGGTGAATGCGGAAATCCTGCGCGCGCTGGGCCCGAAAGGCTATGTGGTGAATGTGGCGCGCGGCAGCATCATAGATGAACCGGCGTTGATCGCTGCATTGCAGAACGGCGCGATAGCCGGCGCGGGCCTGGATGTCTTCGCCGACGAACCCAATGTGCCGGAAGCTTTCTGGACGATGGAGAATGTGGTGCTGCAACCCCATCTGGGCAGCGCCACGCAGCAGACCCGCGACGCCATGGGCGATCTGACGGTGCGCAATCTGGCGGCGCATTTCGCCGGCCAGCCTCTGCTGACGCCTTATGGGTGAGGCGAAGGCGGGTTTCGCCTGAAATACGGCTTGCGCTTTCAGTTGCTGGGATTGATACGCATCATTCGGATTTCCATATCAGAGTCGAAAATAAAGCATCGGCTTGCATTTCAGCTTGAAGATATCGCAAATTTGGATTGTACCGCCCAAAACTCATTGAGGCTCCTATGCGGCAGCATATCGGGTTATGCATCGGATTGCTGGTAGTGCTAATTGGAGGCGTCTCTATGGGATACGCCGAAGCAGATAAGCCGGGTGGGCCGGCAGCCAATATCGACGCAGACGTTGTTATTAAAGCTTGCGAAACCAAGTCGCGAAACACTCCTCCTGATATCACCACAGCAGGCATGATACAGGCGGGTTCACGCAACATGGATTGCCTCGAAAAGGAAATCTTGTCGCAAGTTCGGCAGGTGATGCCAAATCCAGAAACGGCGGCTCTTATAGCCGAAACTAGACTTAAGCGCATTCGAATGGAGAACTTAGGCTTTTGGGGTGCATTTTATGGAGAAAACATATCGTGTAGCCCTTGTGGCACCCTGGTTCCGTTATTGGTAACAGCCGAGCATATCGGCTACCTTGAAAGAATGCTTCGGTCGATCATTCTGCATAGACAAACTGAAGAATTTTAGAAAGCTATGGGCAATTTTCGATTTGACAATCTGCCCATAGCTTATGGCGATTTATTGCTAATGCCTCGTTGGCGATAAGCTCGCGCCCGTGCAATTAAACCATCTCGGAATTTTTCCCGCTCAGGCAAGCTGTTTGCGAAACGCTCATAATGCTTTTCTCGCGTCTCGCTCAGTCTTCGGTTTAATTCTTGCACCTGACTGCCGTCTAGAGAATTGATCTTTTTTATTGTCTCTGGGCCCATGCGACCATCGACTTTCAATTCAGTATCGCCATTCATCGCGTTGATTTCCTGCTGAACCCAACGAGCAGCCTTTTGCGGGCTCGGATTGACGCTTGCATCATAAATATGGCGCGCGAGACTTGGGTCTAAGATTTCACCGATCCGGTTCAAGTCATAATGCATACGTCGCAAAATATGCTCAGCATGCTTTGGCTGTAGTTTTGAAACATCCTTGGGGATAGATGGGTCGTCATTGATTCTATGGTAATCGGCAAGAGTTTGTTCTGTTATGCCATGGTTCGTTTCCTTGCCTGGATCGTCTGGATCATTGGAATAGCCGCCTTCCGCTTTGCGTGTCATCTTATGTGCATCTTCGAAGCGCCTGTCGGCTTCCTGTTTTTCCAGCCATGCCTTTGACGCGCCCGGCGTTTGAACGGACTGCGCGCTGTCTTGAACGCCTTTTGCATCAGCGGGCGCTTGCGGGCTGTCCTCCTGCTGAGCGAGTTGCATGGGCGCTACGTTATCCGCGCCGCTGCCGCCGGAAAGCGTTTCGGCCATCGGCTGATTGTTTGGGGGCTGATCGTTAAGGGGCTGGCTGCCTGCATCCTGCCTCGGCTCCGGTCTGTACCAAGCCGGCAGGCGGCTTAGCAGGGCGTCCCAGGCGTCGTTATCGAGCAGGTTGCCGCTGTAATCCTTCCAGGGCAGTTGGCCGGTTGGCTGCTGGGTCTGCTGCGGGGTCTTGGCCGGGGCGTAGATGCTCTCGAAAGCCTGAATGGTTTCACCCTTGGGGCCCATCCAGCCGTCCACCTTGAGACCGTTCTCTTTCTGGAATTTCTCGATGGCTTCATGGTCGAACATGCCCCAATAGCCGGTGGGGCCTTCTGTCTTGTCGGCATCGAGAAAACCTTCCCGGTGCAGCAGGCTTTGCACCTTGAACACATCACCGGGACGGTTCTTGCCCTGCTTGCCGACGGTATCCTCCAGCTTGAAGGCGCCGCCGACGCCAAAGAGAGAGTTCAGCGAGGCATCGCCGCGCCAATCGGCCCGAGCGGCTTCCAGCTTGCCGCCGATATCGGACACTTCCTCTTCCTGGTCCCAGAGATGGCTATCGCGGCCCAGCGGGTCGCGGATGGCATCGGAAGAGGAGGGATTGGGTTTCATGCT
>JAYSEE010000010.1:0-29176 GCA_041914045.1 Ferrovibrio sp.
CAGAACATATGGAAGCGTGCGCTGCAAAATCCAGGGGTGGAATACACGGCAGTGATCGGCAGCAGCGGCGCGGCGCTGACAAGGCCGGATTCCTCCTGCAATTCGCGGCGGCAGACTTCTTCCAGGCTTTCGCCATCCTCGATCAGGCCGGCGACGAATTCCGTCATCCAGGCGCGGTCGCCATTGAACAGCGCGGAAGCGCGGAATTGTTCGATCAGCACCACTTCGTCGCGCAGCGGATCATAAGGCACCACCACCACGGCATCGCGGCGCCAGACCACTTCGCGGGTCATCTCGCCGCTCATGCCGCCGGCGAACAAGCCGTGGCGCAGGCGGAATTCGTCGATCTTGAGATGGCCGCGGAAGATCGGCTTCTGCTCGATCACCTCGACCGGGAAGGGCTGGTTCTGCGGATTGTCGGCAGGGCGCATGGGACGCGGTCCTATTGCAAGAAGCGTTTGATGAAAGCGGCTTTGTGCTGGCGCTGCCAGGTATCGAGCCGCCAATCGAGCCGCCCGGCCGGCAGACAGCCGGGGCGGGGCAGGTAAACCCTGGCCTGCACCTGCGCGCCGCCATCCAGCGGGCGCACCGGCAAGTCGAGAGTGAGATATTCGGGGCCTTCATATTGGTCCAGCCGCTTGCCGTCCTGGGCGCTGGCGGCGTCGAACAGCAGGCCATCCACGATGCCGCCGGCGGTGGCATGCAGAACCGGGTAAGCCTGGCCGCGCGCGGTTTTGCGCCGATAGCCTTCCAGGCGCGCGGCCCTGATCTGGCGCGGCGCGGGGGCATAGCCCAGCACCAGGCGCAGGATGTCGGGGTCGCATAGCGTGCCGTAGAAAAAGAAGCGCATCATGGGCTATTGATCCAACCCGTTCATCCTGCCGTATAATCCCCGATAGCATCTTAAGGTACGCTCGCAAAGCATGGTTCAGACTGGCATCGATTCGCATTCCGCGGCGCCCCGGCATCATATTCCGGGCGAGTTGCTGCTGGATTACGCCGTGGGCCGGCTGGCCGAACCGTGGTCGCTGGTGATTGCCTGCCATCTGGCGCTTTGCCCGGATTGCCGGGCGGAAATGCGCCGGCTGGAGGCTTTGGGCGGCGATCTGCTGGGCCAGGCCGAAAGCCAGCCGCTGCGCCGCGCGATGCCCGCCGATCTGCCGCCGCGCGATGCCCGCCAGCCCGCCCATATGCAGCGGGGCCGAACGTATTTGCCGACGGATTCGCGCTTGCCCGCGCCGTTGCTGAAATACCTGCCCAAGGGGCTGGATGCGGCGCGCTGGCGCTGGATCGGCAGCGGCCTGCGCAGCTTTCCGCTGCCGATACCGGCCGGGCGCGGCATGGCCAGCCTGCTGCGCATCGAGCCGGGGCGGGGCCTGCCCAGCCATGGCCATGGCGGCGACGAGATGACCCTGGTGCTGTGCGGCGGCTTCACCGACGAGCGCGGCGAATTCCGCCGGGGCGATGTGGAAATCGCCGATGACGATCTGCTGCATGAGCCGGTGGCGATGCCGGACGAGCCCTGCATCTGCCTGGCGGTGACGGATGCGCCCTTGCGCTTCCAGGGCCGTTTCGGTTGGATACTCAACCAATGGGCAAGGTTTACCGCTTAACTCTGATTCTGATTCTCGGCAGCGCGCTGATCGGCTGGCTGGCCGGGGCCGCCCATGCCGCCGATGAAAGCTGGTCGCGTACATTCCGCGCCATCCGCAAGAATCAGGATATCGGCCATCATCGCGTGAGCGTGCGGCGTCAGGGCGAGGAGACCCGCGTCGTCACGGAGATCGAATTATCGGTGAAGCTGCTGGGCATGGTGACGGTCTATACCTACCATCATCGTTCGGATGAAATCTGGCGCGGCGGGCGGCTGGTATCCATCCATTCCCGCACCGACGACAACGGCGACAAGCTGCGGCTGGATGCCGAGGCCGAGGGCGACCAGTTGCGCATCAAGGGCACGGATTACACCGGCCTAGCGCCGGGCGACATCATGCCCACCAGCTATTGGAACGCGGATTTCCCCAGGCATGGCCTGCTGCTGAACACGCAATCGGGCAAGCTGCTGAAAGTGACGGTGGGCGAGAAGCCGGTCGAGCCGGAGGATGGCGTGCCGCCGGGCAGCAAGCGTTATGCGCTGGATGGCGATCTGCGTCTGGAAATCTGGTACGACGCGCAGCCGCGCTGGACCAAAATCCGCTTCCAGGCGGAATCGGACGGCTCGATCATCGACTACAAACTGGTGGACTAGGCTAGGTTGGGTCCAGCCGCAATTGCAGCACGTCGATGGTTTCGGCGCGGAAGCCGCCTTCGCAATAGCCCAGATACCACATCCACATGCGGCGGAAGCGCTCGTCGAAGCCCTGCGCGCGGATCTGCGGCCAGGCGGCCGAGAAATCCCGCGTCCATTCATTCAGCGTGCGGGCGTAATCCTGCGCGAAGCCGTCCGAACGGCTGACCTGCAATCCGGCGCGCTCTGCCTGCTCGCGGATGCTCTGCGGCGACAGCAGCATGCCGCCGGGAAAGATATAGGCCTGGATGAAATCCATGGTGCCGCGATAGGCCTCGAAATACTTGTCCTGAATCACGATGGCCTGCAACGCCGCGCGGCCTTGATCATGCAGGCGTTGGCGCAGCATGTCGAAATAAGTCGGCCAGTATTTTTCGCCCACCGCCTCGATCATTTCGATGGAGGCGATGGCGTCGTAGCGGCCCTCGGTGTCGCGATAGTCGCGCAATTCCACATGCACCTTGTCGGCCAATCCGGCCTCGAATACGCGGCGCTTGGCGTAATCATGCTGTTCGCGGCTGATGGTGATGGCATGCACCGAGACATCGAATTCCTTCGCCGCCAGGCAGGCGAAGCCGCCCCAGCCGCAGCCGACTTCCAGAACCTTCTCGCCGGGTGAAAGCCGCAGCACTTCGCCGGCCAGGCGGCGGTATTTGGCGGCTTGCGCGGCCTCCAGGCTCTGGCCCGGATGCTCGTACACCGCCGATGAATAGGTCATCGAGGGATCGAGCCAGAGGCGGTAGAAATCGTTGCCGAGATCGTAATGGTAGGCGATGTTGCGGCGGCTGCCGCGCTTGCTGTTGTTGGCGAAGATGAAGGCCGCGCGGCGCAGCACGCGCAGCCAGGGCTTGCCCATCAGCGTGTCGTCCAGCTCGCCGTTGCGGCAGGCCCATTCCGAGAGCGTGGCCAGATCGTCGCAATCGAAATCGCCTTCCACATAGGATTGCCCCACGCCGAGATTGCCGCCCAGCAGCATGCGCTTGGGAAAGCGGTTGTTGCGCAGGGTGATTTCCGTATCCGGGCCGGCCTCGGCGCCGCGCGCGATCACGCGGCGGCCATCGGGCAGGCCGATGGTGATGCTGCCGCGCGAAAGCTGCGGCGCCAGCGACGCCATCAACCGCGTCCAGCGATTCAGGCCAGGCAGGCGAAAGGCATCCTGCGCGGAATGCAGCTCGATCGGCGCGATGCTTTCTGGGCGCTGGCTCTGCGCTTCGCCTTCCATGGCGAAGCGATCCTTGCGCTCGGCTGCATACTCGCTCATGCCGCATACTCCTCGTTCTGCTTTAAGGGGTCTTTCCTGGTCGGCGAACTCACCGGCTGGGCCGGCGGTTCTGGCCGGCTGAAGAAGGGCGCGCCCTTGCGCCAGATGAACAGCGCCTGCCAATGGATGGCGGCCATCACCTTCAGCGTCATCAGCGGATGGCGCAGCCAGGCTTTCAGCAGCGCGGCATCGGTGAAGGGTTCGCGCTTGCCGATCTGCGTGGCGATCAGGCGCGGACCTTCCGGGCCGTCATGGCGGATATGGATGGCGATCTTTTCGGCCGGCGGCAGAATGCGGAAATGGTAATCGCCATCCTTGGCGATGAAAGGCGAAACATGGAAAACCTTGCCGGCGCCATGGCTGACGATGCGTCCGTTGCCTGCCATGCGGGCATCCAGCAGATAGCCATGCTGGTCGCCGAAAGTGTTTTTCACTTCGTACAATATCGCGCCCAATCGGCCTTGCGCATCGTAGCAGAAGTAAACGCTCAGCGGATTGAACGCATAGCCGAGCAGGCGCGGGAAGCAGAACAGCTTGATCGTCGCGCCGGCTTGTTCCAGCCCGGCTTCGCGTAGGGCCGCTTCCACCCAAGGGCGCAGCGGCGAGCCGTCGCGCGGGCCGTGATCCTTGTCGTGGAAGGACAGCAGGCCGAAACGGTTATAGGCGAACAGCTTCGAGCGCGCGGCAAGATCGGCCAACCTGTCGATATCCAGCAGCAATGAGAAGACGCGGTATTCGAAACGATGATGGAAGGGCGCCAGCCGCTCATGCATCACGCGGCAGCGATACAGGCTGGCGGCTTCATCAACTGCGTTCATTCCGCGGCCTCCAGCAGACGTTGCTTCGTGTCGGCGGCGAAAGGCGCGGGCGCGCCCAGCGCCTCGGCCACGCGCAGGCCGGCCGTGAAGCCATCCTCGTGGAAGCCATAACCGGCCCAGGCACCGGCGAACCATAGCCGTTGCTTGCCCTGGATATCGGCCAGCCGCGCCTGCGCCGAAACCGCCGCGCGGTCGAATAGCGGATGCTCGTAATCGAAGCGGGCGAAGACCAGTTTCGGGTCCGGCTCCTCGATGGGATTCATGGTGACGAAAAGCGGCTTGCCGTCGTCAAGGCTTTGCAGCTTGTTCATCCAATAGGTGAGGCCGACGCGGCGCTGCAGATCGCGGCGCGGTTCGGAGAGATAATTCCAGCTTGCCCAGGCGGCGCGGCGCAGCGGCATCTGGCCGATATCCCGATGCAGCACCGCCGTGTTGGGCTGGAAGCGGAAGCAGCCGAGGATGGCGCGCTCCTGGTCGGTGGCGGCATCGCCCAGGATGCGCAGGGCCTGGTCGCCATGGCAGGCCAGCAGCACCTGGTCGAAACGGCCGAGCGGGCCTTGCGGGCCGGAAAGCGATACGCCGTCATCGTCGCGGCTGAGCGCTGCGACCGGCGTATTGAGCCGCAGATCGAGTTTGCTGTCGGCCAGCAGACGGCGCACATATTCGCGGCTGCCGCCCTGCACGGTGCGCCATTGCGGCCGGTCGTTCACGCTGAGCAGGCCGTGATTGCGGAAGAAGCGCGCGAAGGTGATGGCCGGAAAGGCCATCATCTCGGCCATCGGGGCCGACCAGATCGCCGCGCCCATGGGCAGCAGGTAATCCAGGGTGAAGGCATCGGAATAGCCTTCGCGGGCGAGATAATCGCCCAGGCCGATGCCTTCCAGCGCGCCGCTTTCCAGATCGCTGACGGCGCGGCGGTTGAAGCGCAGGATATCGCGCCACATGCGATGGAAACTCGGCCGCAGCAGATTGCGCTTCTGCGCGAACAGGCTGGCCAGATTGCTGCCGTTCCATTCCAACTGACCGCGCGTGGCGCCGATGCCCACCGAGATGGCGAAAGACATGTCGCTCGGGATGTTCGGCACTTGCAGATGCGCGAACAGCTTCAGCAGATTGGGATAGTTCCAGTCGTTGAAGACGATGAAGCCGGTATCCACGGCGATCGGCGCGCCGTCGTAATCCACCTGCACGGTGTTGCTGTGGCCGCCCGGATAGGCATTGGATTCGAAGACCGTGACCGAATGCCGGCGCGACAGCGCCCAGGCGGCCCCCAAGCCGCTGATGCCCGCGCCGATCACGGCGATGCGCTGGCCGATCCTGCTCATACGCCAACTCCCCGAATTCTACTCTTGCCGGCGGCCTTGCGGCCGCTGCCCCCGTCTTCTTTATCGCGCAAGGCAGCAAAGGCCGCCAGTGCCTTCTCGCGCGCCGCGGCGTGATCCACCACCGGCTGCGGGTAATCCCGACCCAAAGCCAACTTGGCCGCGCGCAACACGCTGTCCGGTGCCGCCCAGGGCTTGTGCAGCCAGTCATTCGGCAGGGCGGCCAGCTCGGGCACCCATTGGCGGATATAGGCGCCGGCCGGATCGAAGCGTTCGCCTTGCAGCACCGGATTGAAGATGCGGAAATACGGCGCGGCATCGGCGCCCGATCCCGCCACCCATTGCCAGCTTGCGGCATTGTTGGCCGCATCGGCATCCACCAGCGTATCCCAGAACCAAGCTTCGCCAGCGCGCCAATCCTGGCCCAGATGCTTCACCAGGAAGGAGGCCACGATCATCCGCACGCGATTATGCATCCAGCCGGTATGCCAAAGCTCGCGCATGCCGGCATCCACGATGGGATAGCCGGTGCGGCCGTGTCGCCACGTCTTTTGCAGCTTTGCGTCGCCACGCCAGGGGAAGGCATCGAATTCCGGCCGGAAATTGCGGCGCGGCAAATCCGGAAAATGGAACAGCAGATGATGCGAGAATTCGCGCCAGCCCAGTTCGGCGCGGAATTTCGCCAAGTCGCCGGGCGGCGCGCTGCCGGCATCCTCGCGCATGCGGGCGGCATGCCAAATCTGGCGCGGCGATATCTCGCCGAAATGCAGATAGGGCGATAGCCGCGAGGTGGCCGGCAGATCGGGTCGGTCGCGGTTCTGCGCATAGCCCTTGATGCGATAGTCGAGAAAATCCCTCAGCATGGCGGCGGCATTGGCCTCGCCGGGTTTCCAGCTTGCGCGCAGGCCGCCGGCCCAATCGGGCTTTTGCGGCAGCAGCTTCCAATCCTGCAAGGCATCGCCACCCGGCAGCGCGGCCAGTTTCAGTTTCTTCGGTGCGGGCAGCGGCGCGGCGACCGGGGCGGCTTGCTGGCAGGCGCGCCAGAATGGCGTGAAGACCTTGAACCAGGAGCCGGATTGATTGCGGATTTCCCAGGGCTCGTGCAGCAGCGCGCCGTTATGGCTTTCGACTTCCAGCCCCTTGGCCTTCAGCAGGGCCTTCACCTCGGTGTCGATGGCGATGCCCTCGGCATCGTAACGCCGGTTCCAATGCAGGGCGCCGGCTCCGACCTGCTTCGCCAGCTTGGGCAGCAGCTTGCGCGCATCGCCGCGCAGCAGCAGAAGGCCGCGACTCTGAAGATCGGCGTATTTTTTTCGCAGATCGGCATCCAGGGCGGTGAGCGTTTGATGCAGCCACCACAATGCAGCCCCGCCCATCTGCCGGCCAGTGGTTTCCAGGATAAAAAGCGGCAGCACCGCCCGCCCGCCGGTCATGGCGGCATGCAGGGCCGGATTATCCGCAAGACGCAAATCCTGGCGGAACCAGAGCAGGGCGGGAGCGGCTTGTTCGGCCATGGGGAAACGCACTCGTGCTGTCGTCTTGCGTTTATACGCAGACGGAGCGCGCCCGGATCATAGAAAAACGGGGATCAAAGAAAAGGGCGGATCAATCCAGATCGGCGTCGTGCATCCGCAGGGCGAGCGAGGCGGCCTGGGTGCGATTGAAAACCTGCAGCTTGGTGAAAATCTGCCGCAGATGCGCCTTCACGGTCACTTCCTGCACGCCCAGCCGCAGCGCGATGGCCTTGTTGGAATCGCCATGGCTGAGCCATTTCAGTACTTCGCGCTCACGCTCGGTGAGGCTGGAGAGGCGCGATTCATTGGCCCCTTCTTCCTCCGGCTTGCCGTCGATCTCCGGGCTGCCTTTCAGCAGGCGCAGCAATTCGCGGTCGTCGGCGCCGGCTTTCAGTCTGGCGTCCAGCGCATCGAATTTCGCCGCCGCTTCGTAGGTCGGCAGCAATTCCTCGTAGGTGCGCAAAGCCTTCACCACGGTGAGCAGCATGCCCTGCTGGGTGAGCTCGGTTTTTTCCTTGTAGTCGTTGATGCTGTGGCTGCGCACCAGGGCAAGCGGCGGCGCCTGGCCGGGCTGGCCGGTGCGGATCACGATCTGCATCGCGTTGTTGCCCAGCGTGTTGCGGATGAAGTCGATCAGCTCGATGCCGGCATGATCGGTTTCCATCACCACATCCAGCAGCACCAGCGCGATATCCTGGTGGTCGCGCAGGATCGGCCGGGCTTCTTCGGCGGAATGGGCGGACAGGAACTCGATGCTGCGGTCGCGGTAGTTGAAATTGCGCAGCAGCAGCTTGGTCAGCGCATGCACATCGGGCTCGTCGTCCACGATCAGCAGCTTCCAGGGCTGCGGCGGCTTGGCGGCGGTCATGCCGCCATCGGCGGTTTGGCTGATGGTCTGCATGCAGGCAGTCTAGCCTTTCGGCCGCCGCCTGTCAGGCTTTTCCATACTAGCCGAAAGAACAGTATTGTCGGGATTGTAACGCCGGTCACGCCGCCGCGATCTGCGCCAGTTCGAACGGCGTGGTCTGGTACATTTCGTTGATCCAGTTGCCGAACAGCAGATGGCCATGGCTGCGCCAGCGATTGGGCGGCTGGCGGGCGGCGTCATCGGCGGGGAAATAGTATTTCGGCAGCGGCGTGGCCGGGTCCTTGGCGCTGTCGCGGCGGTATTCGTCGCCCAGCGTGGTGGTGTCGTATTCCAGATGGTTGAACATTTGCAGGCTGCGATGGTGCGCGTCATGCACCAGGCAGGGGCCGGTTTCGTCGCTCTCGGCCAGGATTTCCAAGCCGGCATGGCGTTCCAGATCGGCGCGCCGCACTTCGGTCCAGCGCGACACCGGCACCGAGAATTCATCGGAGAAGCCGCGCAGATAGGGGGAGGCCGGCGACAGGCAGCGATGCGGGAAGACGCCCGAGGCCTTATGCGCCAGCTCATGCTTGGGCACGCCATGGAAATGCTGCAACGAAGCCTGCGCCGCCCAGCAGATATTGAAGCAGCGATGCACGTGGGTCTGCGTCCAGTCGAACACTCGGCGCAGCTCGTCCCAATAGGTCACCTGCTCGAAGGGCAGGCGCTCCACCGGCGCGCCGGTGATGACGAAGCCGTCGAACAATTCGGTGCGCACATCCTCCCAGGGCCGGTAGAACGAGGCCATATGGTCGGCCGGCGTGTTGCGCGAGACATGATGGGTGAGGCGCACCAGGGTTAGCTCCACCTGCATCGGCGTGGCGCCGAACAGGCGGGCAAGCTGGGTCTCGGTGCTGATCTTGTTGGGCATCAGATTCAGCAGGCCGATGCGCAGCGGGCGCACATCCTGGCGCACCGCATCGGTTTCGCGCATCACGATCACGCCCTCGGTTTCGAGCGTGCGGCGGGCGGGCAGGTCGTCTGGAATCGTGATCGGCATTGCCGCGTCTGGTCCCTTCGAAAACTTCGCATTCGGGGCAGACGCTGGGATGTGGCTGGTTCCGCTTGGTTGCCGGTCGGGCCACATCATCCGCCAAGGATCGCTATCCTTTGCGGATAACCATCCTTCGGGGATCGCCACCTTGCCCGGATCGGCAGGTTGGCGTTGGGCGTCCGCCCAACTCTTGATGTCGGCCGGAAAATAGAAGGGGGCGGGGGGATTTACAAGGTCATTTGCGGCCATCACACAGGCTTGATATGGACTAAATAATAGTCTAAATAAATAGACCATATTATGGTCCATATGGAGTTTCCTATGCAGATATCCGTCAGCGATGCCAAAGGCCAGTTGACCGAGCTGGTGCGTCGCGCCGAGGCGGGGGATGAAGTGATCCTCACCCGCCACGGCCATGCCGCCGTGCGTCTGGTGCCGGTGACGCCGGCGGTGGATCGCCGGCAGCGCCGGGCTTTGCTGAAAAGCCTGCGCGGCGCGGCGGCGGGCAAGATCGGAGCCGGGACGGAAGCCGGGGCCGAAGCTGGGGCGAATGCCGCTCGCAGCCAGGATTTCCTCTATGGCGATGACGGCCTGCCGAAATGATCGTGGTCGATACTTCGGCCTTGATGGCCGTGCTGCTCAACGAAGCCGAAGCGGATGCCTGCGCGGCGGCGCTCGAGGCGGAAGAGGCTTTGCTGATATCGGCGGGCACCATGGCCGAAGCGCTGATCGTGGCGGCGCGGCGCAATCTGGCGCAGGAGATGCAGCAACTGATCGACGGCCTGGGCTTCGAGATCGTCGGCGTAACCGCCGCCTCGGCGCGGCGCGTGGCGCAAGCCTATGAAAGCTGGGGCAGGGGCCAGCATCCGGCGGGCCTGAATTTCGGCGATTGCTTCGCCTATGAACTCGCCAGGCAACGCGGTTGTCGTTTGCTTTATGTCGGTGAGGATTTCGCAAAGACGGATGTGAATCCAGTGTTTTGATGGATGCCTCATTTTTGTTGATAAAATATGTAAATTGCGTATTTTACATATTATTGAAAAGGGTCAGGCAATGGCAACCAGGCGAGATGTGTCCGCGACGGAATTTGCGCGCAATTTTGCCCGCTATCGGGATGAGGCCATTGAGGCCAAGGCCATCAACGTGACCAGCCATGGTCGGGTGATTGGCGCATATCTATCCGCCAGCGAGGCCGCGCATTACGAGCGGTTGAAGCGCCGGGAACGGCAATTGCTCATCGTCGGTGAACTCGCCGACGATGTGGTGTCTGCGATAGAAGCAGCCGAGTACGGCGCTGCGCCTGAATGACTCTGCCGGTTCCCAGGCCTGGCTTGGTCATTCGCTATAGTTTTTTGTGGAGCAGCGAGCAAGCCGATGGGGCGAGTGAGGCAGCCAAGGATCGGCCATGTGCTATCGTCGTGGCGACCCGCAGGCAAGCAGACGGCGATATTTTGACGATTGTCGCGCCGATCACGCATCGTCCGCCAGGCGATGCCGCTGCATCCCTCGAAATACCCAGTGTCATATGCAAAAGCCTTGGGCTGGATGGCGGCCGGCATTGGCTGCGCCTCGAAGAGTTGAACAGCTTTGCCTGGCCTGGCTTCGATCTGCGGCCAATTCCCGGGCAGCCCGAGCGATACGAATACGGCATGCTGCCGCGTGCGCTGTATGAGCAATTGCGCCTGGGCATTCTGGAACGCCAGAAGACGCGGAAGGCACGGGTGGTTTCCCGCGACGTGGATTAGGTTTTCAAGGAAAAGAAAATGGCTCCCAGGGAGGGATTCGAACCCCCGACCAGGCGGTTAACAGCCGCCTGCTCTACCGCTGAGCTACCTGGGACCAGCGCGGCGCGCAAACTAGCGGCAGCCTCCCGGCTTCGCAAGCCTTGTCTGCGATTTTTTCGGCCGCCGGTTTTCCCGTTCCGCCGCCCATGCTAGAGCGGAGGCGGGGAGGACATAAGATGCGCATGACGAAAGAGGAATTGCAGGCATTCCTGGCCCGCGAATTTCCGCAAATGGCGCCGATGAACATGCGAATCGAGAGCTTCGAGGGCGATCATCTGCGTTTGCGCATCGGCGTCACCGACAGCCATCTGCGCCCCGGCGGCACTGTATCCGGCCCCACCTTGATGACATTGGCCGATTGCGCCGCCTATTTGCTGCTGCTGGGGCAGATCGGCCCGGTGGCGCTGTCGGTGACGACGAATCTGAACATCAACTTTCTGCGCAAGCCCGAGCCGACCGACCTGATCGGCGAGGCGCGCATGCTCAAGCGCGGCAAAAGCCTGGCGGTGATGGATGTTTTGATCCATTCCGAAGGGCAGCATGCCGGGCCGGTGGCCCATGCCGTGCTGACCTATGCAATTCCGCCTGCGCGCAAATAGGTTTAAGCGATTGATATTGCTTATGTTGATATGCGGTATTATTTTACCTTATAATAAATATATGAAAATCAGCCGAAAATCGTTTGACAGCGTGCGCGACTGACGGCATAACCCGCGCCCGATCACCGGCGCCAATCCAGGCGACGGGATGCCTTGTTTTGGGATTTGTCAAATGAAGACCTTCTCCGCGAAAGAAGCCGAGGTCGACAAGAAGTGGGTGCTGATTGATGCCGATGGCCTGGTGCTGGGCCGTCTGGCGAGCCTGGTTGCCATGCGTCTGCGCGGCAAGCATAAGGCTATCTTCACCCCCCATGTCGATACCGGCGACCATGTCATCGTCATCAATGCCGCCAAGGTGCGCGTGACCGGCCGCAAGGCCGAGCGCAGCGTGTTCCATTGGCATACCGGCTATCCGGGCGGCGTGAAGAGCGCCACCATCGGCCAGCGCCTCTCGGGCCGTTTCCCCGAGCGCGTGATCATGAAGGCCGTTGAGCGCATGCTGCCGAAGGAAAGCCCGTTGGCCCGCCGTCAGCTGACCAAGCTGAAGGTGTATGGCGGCGCCGAGCATCCGCATGAGGCGCAGCAGCCCGAAAAGCTGGATGTTGGCGCGCTGAACCGCAAGAATAAGAGGACCGACTGATCATGGCTGAGGCACGTACTCTCGCCGATCTGAGCAAGGGCTCGGAGTTGAAGAAGGCGGCCGGCGCCGCCACCACCCCGGCAACCGCTGAAGGCGGCAACGAGCGCAAGCTGGACAAGTTCGGCCGCTCCTACGCCACCGGCAAGCGCAAGAACGCCGTCGCTCGCGTCTGGCTGAAGCCCGGCACCGGCAAGCTGATCGTGAACGGCAAGGAGTCGAACGACTACTTCGCCCGCCCGGTTCTGCGCATGCTGTTGATGCAGCCCTTCGTGCTGACCAACCGCAGCGGCCAGTTCGACGTGCAGGCCACTGTCGTCGGCGGCGGCTTGTCCGGCCAGGCCGGCGCGCTGCGCCACGGCATCTCCAAGGCCCTGACCTATTTCGAGCCGGCTTTGCGTCCGGCCTTGAAGGCCCAGGGCTTCCTGACCCGCGATCCGCGCGTGGTCGAGCGCAAGAAGTACGGCAAGCCGAAGGCCCGCCGCAGCTTCCAGTTCTCGAAGCGCTGATCCCGACTTGTATATACGTCCTCCCTGGCGGGGACGGCAGCGAAGGCCGGGCGAAACCCCGGCCTTTTTTGTTTGTTTATTTATACTATTAGTAATTGTTTACGGTAAAATGGGACTCAATTGTTGATTCATGCTGCCGAATCGCTGATTGTCCTACGATGATCGTTTTCCGTCGCTATGGGCCGTAATCGTATTCCCTTAAACGGATAAATGCCCGGACCCTGAGATGACCCTCGGCAATCTCGTACTCTTTCTGCTGCCGGTGATCGGCCTGTTCTTCCTGGTTGGGCTCTCGGCCAACTGGCTCGAACAGATGGCCCAGCAATATGCGCGCAGCGAACTGAAATACGACGAGGAAGTGGAGCGCCTGCGCAAATCGCAGGAGAAGCTGGCCGAGCGCAGCGCCGAGGTCGATCGGCAGCGCGACATCAAAGCCGAGCATGAACGCACGCTGGTTCAGGTGCAGGCCGAGCTTTCCGCCGCCACGGCCAGCGAAATCCGCCTGTCCGATCCGCGCTCCAACACCATCTTTGAAATCGGCGTGCCCACGCCCGGCGCGATCGGCTGCTATGCCAAGGCGGTGGGGCCGGCCAATGCCTATCCCTTCGACGGCAAGGGCTCCACCAGCAGCGGCGTGCATGGCCGCCGCTATGCGCGCTTCGTCTTCTGGGGCAAGGACCGCGACACCGCCGAGCGTTTGGTGAAGCAATGGACCGGCGCCAACGGCCAGATCGTGGCGTTGCGTCCCTTCACCGGCAAAATCAAGCTTACGGAGTTTTGACGCCGTGACGCTCAGCGATTTCATCGAAACCCTGGTGGTGGCAGCCAATCTCGGCATCTTTCTGCTGATCGTGCTGACCATATCAGAACGCCTGCGGTCCGGCTGGGGCACGGTTGAGCGCGAGGTGCAGGAAATCGTGGCGCGCCGCGAATTCACCGAGCGCGACCGCGCGCGGTTCGATGAATCGGTGGAGGAGGAGCGCCGCGCCGTATCGGCGCTTGACGATCAGATCGACCGCGCGAAGGAAGACCTCGCGGCGCTCAATAAGCGCCATGCGGAAGTGGATTTGCCCTTCATCTACACGGCAAGCCCGGTGGAAGGCATTGACCCGCGTTTCCCCTCCTGGCGGCTGCTGGCGCATAACCCGCAGATCGGCCAACGCTCGATGCAGCTTTCGGAAACCGCCTTCCAGTGGAATGAGGGCCGCTTCTATGAAATCCCCGCGCCCAACCATGTGGTGGCCCGTTCGATTCTCGAGCGCATGCTGCCGGCCAGCGATGGCTTTTTCGTTCGCGTGATCGACGACGAACGCTCCGGGGTTGCATAAGCCAACTGTGCGGAAATTTCGCAGGTGGCAATCGCAGGCCGCGCTGCAAAAAAAATAGCGCCATTGCACTCATAGCCAACGTAAATGTTATCCCTGTACAGCAAAATATGGCTGTATTAGGGGTAACTAGGCGATAGCTCAGTATGCTGAAGGATGCGCTATAGCTGTTTTGTGCGCTTATGCGGGGGGTAAGATGCGCGTTTCGTTTTCCGCTTTTTCGATTTCCGGCTCGGCGTTGGTCCTGTTGCTGTTGTGCATATCCACGGGCATCGGCTGGTGGTCGGTCGACGATCAATACGGCGTTTTCGATACGGCCTTTACGGAGCATGTGACGCCTGCCGTCGAGTTGAAGAAAGTGGCGGATGCCTATGCGGTGGATATCGTCGATGCCGCCCATAAGGCGCGCAACGGCAACCAGTCTTTTGCGGACAGTTTGACCTCAGTGGAAAAGGCGGCGAATTTAATCAAGACGGCTTGGCCAGGCATTCGCGCCAAGGCCGTTGATTCAAAGGTGAAGGCCGGCGTCGATAAGACGGAGGCGCTTTTCGCGGCCGCAGATGCGATGACGGACCGGCTGCGCGCCTGTTTGCGCACGGAGGACCGGCCTTGCCTCGATCAGGTGGTGACACAGCAGCTTTACCAGACCATAGATCCGGTGTCCGGCGCCGTGTCGGATTTGATCGATATGCATATGGGCGAAATCGGCGAACATATGCAGGAGAGCTTGGCGCATGACAAGCGGGCTCAGCTTGCCTTCGCCATCATGCTGGCCGTGGCCGTGGTCTTCACGCTGCTGCTGCAGATCGGTTATCTGCGCTACGTCACGCGTCCGCTGACGGCATTCGCCGTCGCGGTGAAGCAGCTTGCCGGCGGCAATATCCGCGTGCAGGCGCCGGCCGCCGGCTTGATCCGCGACATCAACGAATTGGGCAATTTGTTCGAGGTTATATCGACGAAGTTCCGCGATGCCACTGTGCAATCCAGCGCGTTGAACAATGCCAGCGCGAATATTCTGATCGCCGATGAAAATCGCCGCATCGTGTTCATGAACGAGGCATTCAAGCAGTTGTTCATCGGCGTCGGTTCCGGCTTGCAGCAGCGCTATCCCGGTTTCGATATCGGCAAGCTGGTCGGTCGGTCGATCGACGATTTCCACAAGGATGCTTCGCATCAGGCCGCGTTGATCAATGCCTTGAAAGCGCCGCATAAGGCATCTGTGCAGCTTGCCGGCCGCGATTTCCGGCTGACGGCGCTGCCGGTGATATCGGCGGAAGGCGACCGGCTGGGCACCGTGCTGGAATGGCAGGATGCGACCGCGCAATTGCGCGCTGAAAACGAAGTGCGCGAATTGGTCAATGCCGCCAATCATGGCGACCTGACCTATCGCATCAGTCTTGAGGGCAAGGAGGGCTTTTTCCGCGAGCTTGCCACCGGCATGAACCAGATGGTGGGCATGGTGGAGAAGGCGCTGCACGAAGCCGCCGATGTGATCCATGCCTTGTCCGACGGCCAGCTCGATCGCCGCATCGACTATAATTACGGCGGCATCTTCAAGAAGGTGCGCGAAGATGTGAACGCCACGATGGAGACGTTGAGCAACTTCTCCAACCGGCTGATCGACAGCGTGGAGGTCGTCCGTTCGGCGTCGCAGGACATCACCGCCGGCAGCGAGAATTTGGCCTCGCGCACCGAAAGCCAGGCGGCGCAATTGGAGCAATCCGTCGCCTCGATGCATGAGGTGACGCAGACCGTGAAGCAGAATGCCGATAATGCCTCGATGGCCGATCGTTTGACGGTGGCGGCGCGCGAAACCGCATCGCAGGGCGGCGCGGTGATGCAGCAGGCCGTGTCGGCGATGCAGCGGATCGAAAGCAGCTCGGCCCGCATTGCCGATATCATGGCGCTGATCGACGAGATCGCCTTCCAGACCAACCTGCTGGCGCTGAATGCTTCCGTCGAAGCCGCGCGCGCCGGCGAAGCCGGCAAGGGCTTCGCGGTCGTGGCGCAGGAAGTGCGTGCGCTGGCGCAGCGCTCGGCCAATGCTTCCAAGGAGATCAAGGGGCTGATCGCGGAATCCAGCGGCCATGTGCGCGAGGGCGCCCGGTTGGTGCAGCAGACCGGCTCGAATTTGGATGACATCGTTTCGGCGGTGAAGAAGGTTTCCGATATCGTCGGCGAAATCGCCAGCGCGAGCAGCGAGCAGGCCACGGCTCTGGGCGAAGTGAATACCGCTTTCGGCGCGATGGACACCATGACGCAGCAGAATGCCGCGCTGGTCGAGGAAACCCATGCCGCCACGCAATCGCTGTCCAATCAAGCGCAGTTGCTCGCCGAACTGGTCGGTTTCTTCAAGAGCGGCAGCCATGCCGAGCGGCGGCGCGATCTGCGCTACGATACCGGCCCCAACGATGTCGTATTGATCGGCAACCACCGCTATCCGCTGCGCAACTGGAGCAATTTCGGCCTGTTCTTCGGTCCGGTCGATATGCGCATGCAGGAAGGCGACAGCCATCAGGCCAAGGTGCAGGTCGATATCGGCGGCCGCCTGCGCGAACTGGATGTGAATATCCGGGTGGCGCGCGTGGAGGAAAAGTATATCGGCGTTTCCTACACCACCAACGACGAGAATACGCGAGCGGAAATCGCCCGGCATTTCACCCGCTGAGCCCGCTTTCGCCCGCTGAGTTATCGGTCAGACGGCTTCCACCGCGCCGTCCAGCGCCATCAGCAAGGTTTCCACCTTCAGGGCCGGATGCCGCGCGGCGATGGCATCGCGCAGCTTATGCAGGGTGGCGGCATGCAGGCGGGTTTCCTCGCCGCGATTTTCGCCATGGGCTGCGCCATGCACCAGCTTATAGGCGCCGCAATCGCGATGGTCGATCACGATCACGCTGCGGATGCCGTGCAGCTTGATCGCCACATCCACATGGTCCCAGAAGGTCTGCGCCCAGCTCGGATAGCTGGCCATGAATACGCCCAGCGAAGCGCCGGCCAGGATCACATGATCGTATTTTTCGGCGAGGCCGCGCTGATCCATGTAACGCGCCACATCGTCGGTCAGCCGGTAATCCATGCAGGTCAGCAGCAAGGCTTCGGTGCCGTGCGGGGCCGCGCTGCTGGCGGTGCCGGCATAGAGCAAGCCGAATCCCGCGCCCGAAAGCGCCAGGAAGCGGCGGCGGCTGGTTGGCATCGGCCGTGGCATATTGCAGCAGGACATGCAATTCCCCCTGTTTTCAGGTTTCGGGCCTCTGTTTTTCGGGCAGGGTAATATGGCCTGCCCGATCAATCCAGCGTGATGCGGGGTTGACCTGGGCGGGCCAAGGTTTACCTTGCCGCATCATGCCAATGCCTTCTCGTATCGTCTTGTTTTTGCTGATCTGTCTGCTCGGCCTCAGCAGCCGCGCGACCGATGCGGCGGAACCCTTCCGCAGCAAATACAGCGAGGCCGCCCTGGTGGCCGAACGCGGCGCGATCATGCCGGGCGAAACCCTGCTGCTTGGCCTGCGGCTGAAGCATAGCCCCGGCTGGCATTCCTATTGGCGCAACCCGGGCGATTCCGGCTTGCCGACCGAAATCGCCTGGAGCCTGCCGCCGGGCTGGCAGGCCGGCGATATCCAATGGCCGGCGCCGCATCGCATGCCCATCGAAGGGCTGGTGAATTACGGATTCGAGGGCGAATTCGTGCTGCCGGTGGCGCTCAGCGCGCCGACGGATGCCAAACCGGGCGACAGCGCGACATTGCAGGCCAATGCCACTTGGCTGGTCTGCGAAAAGATCTGCGTGCCGGAAGAAGCCGAACTCAGCCTCACTTTGCCGGTGGCGGATGCCAAGGCGGAAACCGATCCGCGTTATGGCAGATTATTCACCGCCGCTGCTCTGGCGCAGCCCAAGCCGAGCCCTTGGAATGCTGTAGTCGGGCCTGCCATGCTTGGGGGCAACGAAACCAAGCTGACCCTGCATGTCGCCGCCCAGGGGTTGCAGGCGGCCCGGCTCGGCGAAGTCTATTTCTTTCCCTATGACGGCAACGCGCTGAACCATGCCGCCAGCCAGCCGCTGCACGTGGGCGCCGATGGCCTGCAATTGACCTTGAAGCGCGGCATCGACGCGAATAAGCCGATTGCGCCGCTGGACGGCGTGCTGGTGCTGACCGAGAAACTGGATGGCGGCAATCAGGCGCGTCAGGCTTTCGAACTGCGCGCCGAACCCGGGGCGGTGCCGGTTCTGGCGGCGGCCACGGCCGGCGGCGGCATGCCAAGCCTGTCCATGCCAAGCCTGTCCATGCCTGGCCTGTCGATGCCGGGCAGCGATGTCGGCATGCTGCAAGCGATTCTGCTGGCCTTTCTGGGCGGCCTGATCCTGAACGTGATGCCTTGCGTGTTTCCGGTGCTGTTCATGAAGGCCCTGGCCTTCGCCCGGCTGGGCCATGGCCATCGCGCCGAAGTGCGCCGCGAGGGGCTGGCCTATACGGCGGGCGTGCTGGCCACGTTCGCGCTGCTGGCCGGCATCCTGCTGGTGCTGCGCGAGGGCGGCGCGGCGATCGGCTGGGGCTATCAGTTGCAGCATCCGGTGGTGGTTCTGCTGCTGGCCTATCTGATGGCTTTGGTGGGCTTCAACCTGATGGGCCTGTTCGAATTGCGCGGCGGCGGCAATATCGGCGCGGCGCTGGCAGGCAAGGGCGGCGGCACCGGGGCTTTCTTCACCGGCGCGCTGGCCGTGGTGGTTGCCACGCCCTGCACCGCGCCGTTCATGGGCGCGGCCATGGGCTTCGCGCTTACGGCGCCCAAGTCGGCGGCCCTGGCGGTATTCCTTGCCCTGGGCCTTGGCCTTGCCTTGCCCTTCCTGCTGTTCAGCCTGCTGCCCGGATTGGCGCGCTTGCTGCCCAAGCCGGGGGCCTGGATGCAAAGCTTCAGGCAGTTCCTGGCCTTTCCGATGTTCGTCACGGCCGCCTGGCTGATCTGGGTGCTGGCGCAGCAGACCGGGCCGGATACCATGCTGGCGGCCTTGCTGGGCGTATTGGCGCTGGCTTTCGCCGCCTGGGCCTGGGGCAAGCTGGGCGAGGGCCGTGGCCGCCCGATCGGCATGGCCCTGGCTGCGGCCGGCGTGGCGGCCGCGCTGCTGCTGCTGCGCGTGCCCTTGCAGGGCATGGATAATCCCGCGCCTTCAGGCAATGCGGCGAGCATGCCCGGTCCGAAAACATCGGCCATGGATTGGAACCGTTTCGCTGCCGATGCCATCGCCGAGGCGCGCGGGCAGGGCCGGCCGGTGCTGGTGAACATGACGGCGGCCTGGTGCATCACCTGCCTGGTGAACGAGGGCGCGGCTTTGTCCTCGGCCGATCTGGCGGGCAAACTGCAACAGCGCAACGTGCTGCTGCTGAAAGGCGACTGGACCCGCCGCGATCCCGCCATCACGCGTTATCTGAATGAATTCGGCCGCTCCGGCGTGCCGCTTTATGTGCTGTATCCGGCCGATCCGGCCAAGCCGCCGGTGGTGCTGCCGCAATTGCTGACCGAAGGAATAGTTGTCGACGCCCTGAACAGACTCTGACGCGAAAGGAAGCGCCATGTTGCTGCGACGCGATGCGATGCGTATGTCTCTGGTGACTCTGGTGTCTCTGGCGGTTGCCGCCGGCTTTCTCATTCATCCCCCGGCCATGGCGGCGGAGCCTTTGGCCAAGGTGGGAGCCCCGGCGCCGGATTTCCGCGCCGCCGACATGAACGGCAAGAGCGTGGCGCTTTCCGATTTCAAGGGCAAGGTGGTGGTGCTGGAATGGACCAACCATGAATGCCCCTTCGTGCGCAAGCATTACAATTCCGGCAATATGCAGGCCTTGCAGAAGCAGGCCACCGGCGAGGGCATTGTGTGGCTCACCCTGCTGTCGTCCGACAAGGGCGAGCAGGGCTTCGTGACGCCGGATCAGGCGCGCAAGCTGACTGCCGAGCGCAATGCATCGCCCAGCTACAAGCTGTTCGATACCGATGGCAAGATCGGCCATATGTATGGCGCGCAGGTAACGCCGCATATGTATGTGATTGATCCGGCCGGCAAGCTGGCCTATATCGGCGCCATCGACGACAAGCCTTCGACCCGACTGGACGATGTAAAAACCGCGCGCAATTACGTGCGCGAGGCTTTGGCCGCCGTGCAGCAGGGCAAGGCGATGGAACCGCCGCTCACCCGCGCCTATGGCTGCACGATCAAGTATGCGAGCTGAGGGCAAGTATGCGAGTTGATCGGCGTAACACCAGCCGTCGCCCTCGGATTTATTCCACTAGTGTCCGGTTTAAATGCGTGGCGCTGATTTCAAATCCAATCGTCACCACCGGGCTTGTCCCGGTGGTCCATGGTTCAGCGGTTTTGCTGCGTCAGGCATGGACCCTCGCAACAAGTGCGAGGGTGACGAAGGAGGCTGGGCTGCCAGCAAGAGCCCAAGGCAGAATCGTATTGGCTTTGCGCAGAGTCAAAGCAAACGCTTCAATCTCAGGCGTTTCCGATATCCACCGAAGTCTAAACCGGACAGTAGTCGATCAAGTCCGGTGGTGACGGTTTAACCGCGCCGGAATTGCTTGCCGAGCGCTAAATCCTGGCCCTGATAATTCGAGCCGCCGCCCTGGCCGTAAAGCCGCTCGGGGCGGCTGGCCATGTATTCGTATTGCAGGCGGCCCACCACCTGGCCATGTTCCAGCAGGAAGGGCACGTCGTGCGAGCGCACTTCCAGCACTGCTTTGGCCGGCGTGTCGCCCCAACCGAATCCGGGATCGAAGAAGCCGGCATAATGCACGCGGAATTCGCCCACCGAGGTATCGTAGGGCAGCATCTCGGCGGCATAGTCGGGCGGAATCTTCACGGTTTCCTGGGTCACCAGGATGTAGAAATCGTTCGGGTCGAGCACCAGCGGGCGGTTGGCGCGGCCATGGATCGGTTCCCAGAAATCCAGCGGTTCGTAATGGCCGATCTTTTCCAGGTCGATGCGGTCGGCATGCTTGCGGGCGCGATAGCCGATCAGGCCGTCTCGCTGCGCGCCGATCAGGTCGATGGAGAAATCAATGCGGCCGCCGCGGAAATCGCCGGGCAGATTGCCGCCCTCGATCAATTCATTGTTGGCGAATTTCCCGCGCAGTTCGCTCTGGCTCACCGGCAGCGGGTTGCCGCGTTTGAAGCGGATTTGATTCAGCTTCACGCCGGGCCGCGCGATCACGCTGAAAGTCTGCGGCGCCACTTCCAGATAGAGCGGGCCCTTATAGCCTTGCTCGATCTTGTCGAAAGCCGTGGCGTTGTCGGTGATCAGGCGGGTGAAGATATCCAGCCGGCCGGTGGAGCTTTTCGGATTGGCGGCGGCCGAGATATCGGCCTTCAGCTTGAGCGATTCCTGCAACGGGATGACGTAGACGCAGCCTTTTTCCAGCACCGCGCCGCCGCTCAGGTCGATCTCATAGGCATCCAGGTCGCGCAGCTTGTCCAGCACCCGGCCATCGCGGCCGGGCAGGAAGCTGGCGCGCACGCGATAGGCGGTCTTGCCCAGGCGCAGATCCAGGCTGGCCGGCTGCACTTGATCGGCGGTGATTTCCTCGATGGCCTGGATATCCCGGGCGCGGATCAGCGCATGGATTTGCTGCGCCGGCAGCACGCCGGTACGGCTTTCCGGCGCGGTATCGCCGGGCAGCAGGGAGGTGGGCGTCACGGTCTCGTTCATCGGCCCGCATCATGGCGGAAATGCCGGTTTTTTCAATGCCCTGCCGATCAATCTCTGGGCTCGGAAGCAACCTCCATAGCTTCCGCCAGTTCATCCGCCCCCTGGCCGCGCCCCTGGCCGCACAGGCCGGCCACGGCGCCGGAGACATCGGCCGGCGCGCGATTTTGCCCCAGCTTCCATTTGCCTTGCAGGTCGGCGATTTCCAATTCGAAGCCGATGATGCCGCGCAGCATGCCGGCGATGAAATCGGCCGGCGCGTCGCTCACCTGCCAGGGCGCGGGCAGGCCGGCCTCGTGATGTTCGGTGAGGTCGCGCACGATGCCAAGCAACTCATCGCCATCCTCGATCCAGCGCAGCGGCCCGCTGGCATGCACGGCGATGTAGTTCCAGGTCGGCACGACTTTGCCATGCTCGCGCTTGGCGGCATACCAGCCCGGCGAGATATAGCCTTCCGGCCCCAGGAAGATCGCCAGCGCCTGGTCGGGCTTTTGCCGCGCCTGCGGATTGGCGCGCGCCAGATGGCCGCGCAGCACGCCATGCGGGCCGCGCGCGGCATCCAGCAGCAGCGGAACATGGCTGGCGGTCAGACCATGCTCGCCATGACTGACCAGGCTGGCGAAGGCGATATCGCGCATCGCCGCCTGCATCGCGGCGGTATCGGATTGCCGGAAATGCGGCGGTACATACATCGTCATGGCGAGCCTCCAAAATCGGCCCGCAGCATGGCGGATTCCGGCCCATGCGGCCAGCGCCATTCTGGCGCCGGCCCATGGTGCCAGTTAGGTGGGTGCCATTTGATTACTTGATGTCGGCTTCCAGCAGCCAATAGCCCTGATTGTCTTTGCGCAAGGTGAAGCGGCCCTTGTCGCCTTCCTTGAGCTTGTCGAGCAGGCTGCGATCCGGCACCTGGAAGTTCATCGTCATGCCGCCCATGCTCCATTCCGCCACCGGCCCATGGCGCAAAGTGACCTTGCCCTGCGCCTTGTCGACGCGGCGGATTTCGCCATCGGTCTGTCCGGTCTGCGCCCAGGCGGGCAGGGCAAGCATTGCGAGGGCGAAAGCCATGATCGTGTTTTTCATCTGTCTTACTCCTTCCATTCATACGCGACGGTTCCGGCCGGATGCCGATACCAGCCGGGATCGCGGTAATCGCCGCGCGGCAAATCCTTGCGCACCTTCGCCACGGTGAACATGCCGCCCATTTCCAGCGGGCCGAACGGGCCGCGCCCGGTCATCATCGGCAGGGTGTTTTCCGGCAACGGCATTTCCATGTCGCCCATCTCGGCCATGCCGCCCTGGCCCATCGCCATGTAATCCGGGATCAGCGACACCATGCGGCGCGTGGCATGCTCATGGTTCACGCCGATCATGGTGGGCAGGTTATGGCCCATGGCGTTCATGGTGTGATGCGACTTGTGGCAATGCAGCGCCCAATCGCCGGGCTCTGTGGCATCGAACTCGATGCAGCGCATGGCCCCCACGGGAATATCCGCGCTCACTTCCGGCCATTGCGCCGAAGGCTGCACCCAGCCGCCATCGGTGCCGGTGACGCGGAAATCATGGCCATGCAGATGGATCGGATGGTTGGTCATGGTGAGATTGCCGACCCGGATGCGCACGCGGTCGCCCAGCCGGATCGCCAGGCTGTCGATGCCGGGAAACACGCGGCTGTTCCAGCTCCAGAGATTGAACTCGGTCATCGTCATCACCTTGGGCGTGGCGCTGCCGGGTTCGATATCGTAGGCGTTGAGCAGGAACACGAAATCGCGGTCCACGCGATGCTGCGCCGGATCGCGCGGATGGATGATGAAGCTGCCCATCAGCCCCATCGCCATCTGCACCATCTCGTCGGCATGAGGGTGATACATGAAGGTGCCGCTTTTGCGCGCGGTGAACTCGTACACATAGGTTTTGCCCACCGGGATCTGCGGCTGGGTCAGGCCGCCCACGCCATCCATGCCGTTGGGCAGAATCAGGCCATGCCAGTGGATGGTGGTATGTTCGGGCAGCTTGTTGGTGACGAAGATGCGCAGCCGGTCGCCTTCCACCGCTTCGATGGTGGGGCCGGGCGACTGGCCGTTATAGCCCCAGAGATTGGCCGCCATGCCCGGCGCCATTTCGCGCTGCACGGGCTCGGCCACCAGATGGAATTCCTTCCAGCCGTTATTCATCCGCCAGGGCGCCGACCAGCCGTTCAGCGTCACGACCGGATGGAACGGTCGGCCATTGGCGGGCGGGGGCGGCGGCGCGGTGGCCGTGCCGTTGGGATAAGCCGGTTCGGGCAGGGCGGCCAGCGCCGAGCGATGCACGGCGGCGAAGGCGGCGGTGCCGGCGGCGGCGGTAAGCAGGGTGCGTCGATTGAGCATGGAATATCTCCGCGGATCAGGATGCGGCATGGATGACGAAGCGCAGCTCGCTGTCGGCGAGCCAGAAATCGCGCTGGGCTTCGGTGGCGGCGATGGCGGCCAGCAGGCCGGCGCGGGCTTCGGCCAATAGGTCGAACGGCCCGGCCAGCATGCCGTTGTAGCGCAGCAGCATTTCCTCCTGGATGCGCTGTTGCAGCGGCATGATTTCGCCGCGCCGCTGCTTCGACTGTTCGAAGGCCGTGCGATAGGCTTCATGCGCGGCGCGCGCCTCGGCGCGGGCCTCCAGCACCAGGGCGGCAAGAGCGTCGCGCGCCTGGGCATGGCGATAGGCGGCGCGGCTGGTTTTGATGTCGCCGAGATCGAATAGCGGCAATTCGAAGCGCAGTTCGAAGCCGGTCTGGTCCGATCTGCCGCTTTCGCTGTTGCGCACCAGGCCGCCTTCGAGAAGATTGACGAAGCGCGTGGCATTGCTCAGGCCATCGGCGCGCGCCATGGCGGCAAGTTCGGCTTCGGCAATGCGGATATCCAGGCGATTGCTCATCGCTTCGGTTTCGATATCGGCTATCGTGCGCGGCGTTGCCGGCATGTCCGGCAGGGCATCGGGAAGGCTGAAGCCGCCTTCCAGGCCGAGCAGCAGGCCCAGCCTTTGCCGTGCCAGCCAAGCCGCCTGCTTGGCCGCGCCATGGGCGATGGCGATTTCGGCTTGCAGCAATTGAGCGCGGGCTTGCTCCAGCAGCGGGATATTGCCGACGCGACGCATCTCGCGCGCCAGGTCGGCTTGTGCTGTCGCGGCCTCGCGCAGGCGATCATGCAGCGCCAGCGTCTGATTGGCGGCCACCGCCTGATACCAGGCCTGCCGCGTCTTGGCCGCTAGGCTGAGCGTGCGCCGGGTGGCGTTCAGCTTGGCGGCTTCGAAATGCCGTGCCTCGATATCGGCCAGCAGCGGCCAGGCCAGCAGGCCGAGCAAGTCGATGCCGATGCCGCGGTCGATCTCGATATCGTCGCCGCGCCGCAGGCGGGCGAAGCTGAAGCCCGGATTGGGCGGCCGGCGCGCCTGTTGCAGATCGGCGGCGCTGAGGCCGAGCTCAGCGAAATCCGCGCGCAGGCGGCGGTTGTTGAGCAGAGCCACCTGCATGGCGGCATCGGCATCCAGCGGCTTGGCCAGCAATCTGCGCAGCGCCGCATCGGTCTCGGCCTGGCGTGCCGCATCCTCGGGCCAGGCTGGGCGGATGCCGGCGATGCTTTCGGTTTTGCTTGCAACGGCCTCGAAGGCGTCGCGTGTCAGCGGCTGAGTGCAGGCGGCCAGCGGCAGCGCCAGCAGCCATGCCAGCGCGGTTCCGCGCAATATGGGATGCATGATGAATTCCTCGCGATTGAAAACCGGATCGAGCGCCGCTTGCGCGGGCGCATAATGCGGGTTTCAGATGCGAGGCGGTTTCGGGCGCGGGAGCAAGCTGCGGCCGACCGGCAAGGCGGCGTTCGGCGGCATGGCCGGGCTGGCGATGGCGGCCGATGGCAGCATGGGCAGGGCGGGGGCCGGCAAGCCCGATGCGATGGCGCAGAAGACGCAGAATTGGCAATCCGTGGGGCAGGGCGATGAGCCCTGTTCGCCAATATGTTCAGCTGGGGCGGCCTTGGCCGCCTCGCTATGGCAATCATGATCCGCCGCGGATTGGGAAATATCCTGATGCTGCATGGCCGGCACCGCCATCGCCATCGCCATAGGCATTGCCAGGGCCTGTCCGGCCAGCGGCGTCAGCAGGCCGGCGGCCAGCAGCACGATCGCGCAGCATACAGAGATCCAGCGCCGCCAGAGGGGTGCCGGCCGGCCAGAGGATGGATTGATCCTGCCCGCGGGTAGGTGCATCATCGCTTTATAAAACCTTCCCAGATGGGAAGGTCAAGCCTGTCGGCGTTCGGCGCGAAAGAAGAAGGGAGGGGCCATGGCGATCAACCTGATGGAGGCGACGATCTTCGCGGTGCTGCTGTCCTCGCCGTCGCTGCCATTCCAATGCCGCCTCACCATGGACGAGGCCCAGGCGATCTGCTCCAACGACCTAACGATGAAGGAAGAAGGCGGCGGCCGGCTGATGTTCTCCAACGGCGTGGCGGTGGAGAAGAATCGCCGGCGCGAGCTGGTATTTTCCAACGGCATCACCAGCTATTTCGACAGTTTCGGCTGGCTGCGGTTTTCCAACCAATACGCCGTGCGCCGCATGGATGGCGAAATCTTCACGATCTCGCCGCCCGCCGCATCGCCGGCGGGCCAGCGCGGCGACATGCTGTGCCGCTATACCGAGCCGAAAAAGACCGTGCGCTGCTCGCCGGCCTGAAAATCTTCAGCTCTTCAATTCGATCAGCCGGCTCAGCATCTGGTCGGCGGCGGTGATCACCTGGCCGTTCAGGCCATAGGCCTGCTGCGCCTGAATCAGATTGGTCATCTGCTCGGCCACATCCACGGTGGATTGCTCCACCGTACTGGCGACGAAATGGCCCACGCCGGCAGGATTGTCGATATCGTCGGTATTGCCGAGAAAGACCTCGCCGGATGCAGTGGTGGGAACGAAGGCGGTGCTGTCCACGCGGTCGAGGCGGTCGGGTTCGTTGAAATTGCCCAGCGTCACCTGGAACAGCGTCTGGCTGCGGCCATTGTCGTAATTGTAGACGATGTGGCCGAGTTCGTTGAACGAGATATAAGAGAAGTCGCCGCCCTGCAGGCCGTTCTGTTCGATGGTGAGATTGCTGATGGTGGCGTTGGTGGTGGAGAATTGCGTCAGGCCGGAGGTGGCGGCGGGATCGAACGAGGCGTTGTAATCGCCCAGATTGAGCGTCAGGGCCTGTTGGACGCCGCCGAAATCGGCGGTGAAGGCGATGGTGGCCGGGCTGCCGTCGGCGGAGGGGCTGAGCGTTACGGCGGCATCGGCGCTGGCCAGGCTTTCGAGGCGGCCGGATTGGAAGGGCGGCGTGCTGCCATCGGCGAAGCTGACGGTGATCGGGCCGAACGAGGTTTGGCCGGTATCGCCCGCATCTATGGTGAGATCCCAGGTGTTGCCGGCGCCGCGCACCCAGTTCAGCGTCACGCCTTCGCCGGTGCTGGTGGTATCCGATGTGAAGATGGTGACGGAATTGCTGAATGTCGCACCCGTCGCGGCATTGGCCGGCAGATTGGCGATGTAGTCGATTTCCGAAGTGGGCACCGGCGCGATCGGGCTGTCGTCGAGCTGGAACAGCGACGGATTGGTGGTGCCGATCGGGCTGGCCAGCAGGTAATAGCCGGCGGAATTCACCAGATAGTTGCCGGAATCCAAGGTGAAATCGGAAAGGCGGGTGTAATAGGTCGTGTCGTCCAGCGTCACATTCTTCACCGTTTCGCCGTTGGCGGTGGCGTAGGTAACGCTATCGGCCCTTCCGACCGGCACATAGCCCGCGCCGCTGACGGCGAAGTTGGTGGTGACGCCGGTTTGCAGATAGCCGCCCTGGGCGCGGTTCTCGAATTTGGCATAGGCGGTCACGCCGCCATGCTTGGTGCTGTCGATCACCGGGCTGTCGCCGAGCAATTTGTTGTTCACCAGATCGGAAAAGCGGGTTTCCACCGCCTTGTAGCCGTTGGTGGTGGAATTGGCGATGTTGTCGGAGATGTTGCCGACCCAGGTGGCAGCGGCATTCACGCCGGTAACGGCAGTGCCGAGGGCTCCGAAAAAGGTCATGCTGGCCTCCTGTGGCGGGCATAAGAATAGCGTCGGTTGGCATTGAGCAAACTCCATGCCAGGCAACCGATGCCGGATTTCCAAGCTTTTTAAGATTTATACGTCAGAGTTGGCCCGGCAAATTTTGCCGATTGGGCGAAAGCTGCCGGCGCGGGTGCGGCTAGGGGCGCAGCCGCCGGCTGGTCTAATGGCATTGGCAGGGCTGCGCGGTGCGGCGATAATGGCGGCCATGTCTTCTGCCGCCCAGTCCGCCATGCAAGACCCGGCTTCCGGCTCTTTCAGCCGCAGCGGGGAATTCCGCGATGCCGGATTGGAAACCGCTTTCCGCGCCACCATCCTGGACGAAACCCGCGAGATGGCGCGGCTTTCGGGTTATGTCATCACCATCCTGTTCCTGCTCTCGCTGGCCCGCGATTACTGGCTGTTGGGCGGCGAAAGCAAAACCTTCTTGTATGTCGCCTTGCTGCGGCTGGCCGGCCTCGGCATCGCGATGCTCTATCTGATGACGGTGCGGCGCGCACGCAGTACCGGCACGCTGTTCACGGCCATCGCCTGGGGCGAGGCGATGCTCTCGCTGCAATTCCTGCTGCAATGGCTGGTGGCGCCGCAAGGCCTGGTGCTGCCGGCGGTGGTCACGCTTGCCGCCGTCTATGGCTATTATCTGGTGATTTCCACCGGCGGATTGGCCGCGCTCTACAATGCCGGCGGCCTATCCTGCGCCTACCTGCTCTGCGCCGCGCTGCATTTCGAACAGAGCCTGGATGAGGTTTACATTCTCAGCCTGCTGCTGCTGGCGGTAAATCTGCTGGGCTATTTCGGCATGCGCAAATCGCGCGAGGTGCGGCGGCGGAATTTCCTGGCGCAGAGCATGGCCGACAAGGCCCATGCCGAACGCGATGCGGCGCGCGCCGAAAGCCGGCGCAGGGCGGCCTATCAAGCCTGGGCGCTGGATGCGCTGCCGATGGGCGTGGTGCTGTTCGATGTGCAGGGCCGGCTGCATACGGTCAACCGCCGCACCATCGAATTGCTGAATGTGCCGCCGGAGCGCGCCATGCCCGGGGCGACCCTGGAGGCATTGCTCAATCAATTCGCGGCGCGCGGCGATTTCGGCCAGCACGGCGTGGAGGATTTCAAGCTGCATCTTGGGCGGCTCTCCTCCGGCGAGGTGAACGTGCTGTCGGCCCGCCATAGGCCATCCGGCCGCATTCTGGATTTCGCGCTTGGCCGCTTGCCCGATGGTTCGCTGGCGCTGACGGTGACCGATGCCACCGAGCGCGTGGCGGCCGAGCGGCGTTTGCGCCATGCGGTGGAAGCGGCCGGCGACGGCTTCGCGATCTACGACGCGCAGGATCGCTTGGTGATCTGCTCCAGCCGCTATGCCGGATTATACGGCCTCACCGCCGAACAGGCTCGCGACAAGCATTTCGACGAGTTGCTGGCCATCGGCTAT
>JAYSEE010000011.1:0-27351 GCA_041914045.1 Ferrovibrio sp.
TGCAGCCAGAAGCGCGTTCTGTGCGAAAAAATGGCGCGCGGCATCAAGGCTGCGGCCGAGATGATCAAGGACAAGCCGGAAGAGGTTCTGGCGGCCTTGCAGAAGCGTTTCGACAAGATGGAACCGGCAACCTTGCGTGCGGCTTTCATGCTGATCAAGGAATCCACGCCGCGCTTGCCGACGGTCACCGAGAAGGGCCTGCAGAATGCCGAGCAGTATAATGTAACTGCCGGCCTGATCCCCGAAAGCGACCGCGTGACCACGATGGATGGCCTCTATACCGCCGAGTTCCTCAAGTGAGGCGGCAATAGCCAGCTGCCTGCCATTTGCCCAGTGTCGGCGTCAGCCGCTATTCGGGAAATCTGTCGGGCTCAGCCGGCATTCGGGAAATGGCAGGCGGCGACGCGCGAGGCGGATTCCGGCATCTCGAGTGCCGGCATCCGGCTGCGGCAGATATCCTGGCGCTTCGGGCAGCGGCTGTAGAAGCGGCATTGCTGCGGATCGGGATCAATCGGGCTCATCGGCTCGCCGCCCAGCCGCGCGGTCTGCTGGCCGCGATTGCGGATGCTCGGGATCGCGTCGATCAAGGCCGCCGTATAGGGATGCCGAGGCTGATGGAATACCTCCGCCGTCGGCCCGGTTTCCACCACCTTGCCGAGATACATCACCAGCACGCGTTCGCACAGCATGCGCACCACGTTCAAATCATGCGACACGAACAGGTAGGATAGATCGAGTTTGCGCCGCAATTCCTCCAGCAATTTGAGGATCACCGCCTGGATCGATACGTCCAGCGCCGAGGTCGGCTCGTCCAGAATGATCAATTCAGGTTCCACGGCGATGGCGCGCGCGATGCCCACGCGGGTTTTCTGGCCGCCGGAAAGCTGATGCGGAAAGCGCGTCAGCAGCGGTTCGGGCAGTTTCACCAGCTCGGCGGCGCGGCGCACCTTGGCGGCCAGTTCGGCGCCGCGCAGGCCCTTCAGGTGGATCAGCGGATCCGCGATGGAATCGAAAGCCGTGTGGCGCGGATTCAGGCTGTCGGTGGCATCCTGAAACACCATCTGGATGCGCGTGCGGTCGGGCGAATGCGCAAAGGCTTCGGCCGAGATCGCGCCGATATCGCGGCCATCGAACAAAATCGCGCCGGCGGTGGGATCGAGCAGCCGCACCATAAGCTGCGACAGCGTGGATTTGCCGCAACCGCTTTCGCCCACCAGGCCGAGCGCTTCGCCGCGCCCGAGCCGGAAATTCACGCCATCCACCGCATGCAGCTTGCCGCTGCCGCCGAAACTCAGCCCTTTGCCCGGCTTGCGGATCGGAAAATGCTTATGCAGGTCGATCACTTCGAGCAGCGGCTTCATGCATCCACTCTCCAGCAGGCCACGCTATGGCCGGGCGCGATATCGCGGCGCGGCACCTGGCTGGCATCGCAGCTTGCCTGATGCAATTCGCAGCGGCCGGAATAGCGGCAGGGCGGCAGATCGCCGCGCGTCAGATCGGGCAGGCCGCCGGGCACGGTGGCGATGGTTTCCACATCGGAATCGGCCTGCGGCGTGGCGGCGATCAGCTTGGCGGTATAGGGATGGCGCGGTTCGGCGAACAGAGCCTCGGTGGGCGCGCATTCGACGATCTGCCCGGCATGCATCACGGCGATGCGGTCGCAATATTCGGCGGCCAGCGAAAGATCGTGGGTGATGAAAATGGTGGCCATGCCGCGTTCGCGCGCCAAACCGCGCAGCAGATCCATGATCACCGCTTGCGTGGTCACGTCCAGGCCGGTGGTCGGCTCGTCGGCGATCAGCAATTCCGGCGCGCAGGCCAGGGCCAGGGCGATCATCACGCGCTGGCACATGCCGCCGGAAAGCTCGAACGGATAGGCCCGGGCGCGGCGCTCGGGATCGGGAATCTTCACCGCCGCCAGCATGCGCACGGCTTCGGCCGCCGCTTCGCGGGCGCTCAGGCGGCGATGGGCGCGGAACACATCGGCCAGTTGCTTGCCCACCGGGCGGATCGGATTCAATGCAGCGCGGGGATTTTGGAAAATCATCGACAGCGATTTGCCGCGCGGCACGGCGGCGCCGCTCTTGCCCGCGCCGCGCAATTCCTGGCCGTGGAAATGCACGCTGCCGCCGGTCACTACGGCGGCTTCCTCCAGCAGGTCCATCAGCGCATAGGCGGTTACCGATTTGCCCGAGCCGCTTTCGCCTACCAGGCCCAGCATTTCGCCTTGCGCCAGGCTGAATCCGACGCGATCGAGCGTATGCACCGCACCATGCCGGGTCTGGAAAACCAGGCTGAGATCGTTCACCGCAAGCAGCGGCGCTGCTTGCTTATCAGTCGGCGCGCTCATGTGCGCCGCGTCATTTTGATTTGTCGGCGCACTCATGTGCGCCTCCGGGGGTCAACGATATCGCGCAATCCATCGCCCAGCAGGTTGAAGCAGAAAACGGTGATCACCAGCGCCAGGCCGGGGAACAAGGCCGGCCACCAGCGGCCGCCGGTGATGAAGGTGGCGCCTTCCGCCACCATGATGCCCCATTCCGGCGTAGGCGGGCGCACGCCCAGGCCGATGAAGGAAAGCCCGGCCGCGTTCAGGATCGCCCAGCCCATGTTGAGCGACATCTGCACCACCAGCGTGGGCAGGATATTCGGCAGCAGCACCGCCAGCACGATATGGCGATGGCTGTTGCCGCTGAGCCGCGCCGCCTGCACATAGCCGGCATTGCGCCGCAGATTCACTTCGGCCCGCGCAATGCGGATATAGAAGGGCAGGTTGATGAAGGCAGTGGCGTAGATGATGTTGATCACCGAATTGCCGAACGCCGCCACCAGCGCCATCGCCATCACGAAAAGCGGAAAGGCCATCAGCATGTCGGTGATGCGGCTGACGATATTGTCGGCCATGCCGCCGGCATAGCCCACCGCGGCGCCGATGGCGCTGCCGATCGCGAATGACAGGCCCACGGCGGTTACCGCGATCATCATGTCCATGCGCGTGGCGACGATCACCCGCGAGAACAGGTCGCGGCCCAGATGGTCGGTGCCGAACCAATGCTGCGCCGAGGGTGGCTTCAGCGCATTGGCCACGTTGCTGGCGATGGGATCGTAAGGCGCCAGCGCCGGCCCGAAGATGGCCAGGAAAACCAGGCCGGCGAACAGCAGGAAGGCCAGCAGGGTGACCGGATTATCGGCGATGATGCGGGCGGCGTTGCGCAGCAGGCTGTTGTTCATGCGTCGAACCCGATGCGCGGATCAATCAGGCCGTAGATCAGGTCCACGGCCAGATTCAACAGCACGAACAGCACCGATACCGTAAGGATGAAGCCTTGCACCGGCGCGTAATCGTTGGTCACCACGGCATCCAGCGCATAGGAGCCGATGCCCGGCCAGGCGAACACCTTTTCCACCAGCACATTGGCGCCCAGCATGAAGGAAATCACCATGCCCAGCGTGGTCACCACCGGGATCATGGTGTTGCGGAAGGCATAGCCGAACAGGATCTGCCAGCGCGGCAGGCCCAGCGCCTTGGCGGTGCGGATGAAATCGCTGGACAATACGCCCAGCATGGTGGCGCGCGTCATGCGGGCGATCGGCGCGATGGCGAACAGCGCCATGGTGCAGGCCGGCAGCAGCAATTGGCTCAGGCTGGCCAGCAGGCGCTCCATATTGCCGTTCAGGATGCTGTCGATCACCAGAAAGCCGGTCACGCGCGGCGGTGCGCCCACGAAAATGTCGATCCGGCCGGTGGGGTCGGGCGCCCAGCCGGCCTGATAATAGAAGATGTAGATCAGCAGAATGCCGGTGACGAAGGTGGGGATCGACACGCCGGCCGTGGAGATGATGCGGGTGATATGGTCGAGCAGCGAATTCGGTTTCGTCGCGGCGGCTACGCCCAGCGGCAAAGCCACCAGCACGGCGAGCAGGAAGCCGGCGATGGTCAGCTCCATCGAGGCGGGCAGGCGGGCGACGATATCGCGCGCCACCGGCTGCCCGGTGGTCAGCGATTGCCCCATCTCGCCGCGCAGCAGGTCGCGCACATAGATGGTCAATTGCTCGGGCATCGAACGGTCCAGGCCCAGGCGCTGGCGGATTTCCTCGCGCTCGGCCTGAGTGGCGTTGGGGCTGGAAGCGAAATAGCTGGCCGGATCGCCCGGCAGCAGCCGCATCAGGATGAAGGTGAACACCACCACCCCGGCCAGGATGGGGAGAGTGGCGGCCAACCGCTTCGCGCCATAAACCAGCCAGCGGCTAGAAATCACGGTTCACCCTCCTTTCCGCGGCGTTAACGGGCCATTCTGTTCAAGATAGCCCCATTCTGTTCAAGATAGCCGGTGTTGCCCCTGCCGCCACCCCCAGCTGCTAGCTTCAGGCCATGCTCTTAAGCATGCCCCAATCATGCAGCCTTGGCAGCCGTTGACAATTCAGCCATCCCTGTAAAATATAAAACACCGTTTTTAATATTGAAACAAGCCCGAGCTGAGCGTTATGCTCGACTCAACAGCAAGAGTGAGGCGCCCGATGGATTTCCGGATGAGCGATGAACAGCGGATGCTGGTGGAATCCGTGCGGTCTTTCGTGGCCGCCGAGATGATGCCGCATGAAGACCTGGTGGAGCGCGAAGGCGCGGTGCCGGAAGATCTGGTCCAGGAAATCAAGCGCAAATCCATCAAGGCCGGCTTTTATGCGCTCAACATGCCGGAGGAGCATGGCGGCGGCGGGCTCGATTCGGTGCAGCGCGCCACGGTGGAGGTCGAATTCGGCCGCTCCACCCGCGCCTTGCAGATGATCTGCAACCGCCCGGCGCCGATCCTGAAGGCCTGCCAGGGCGATCAGATCGAAACCTATCTCAAACCCACCATTCGCGGCGAACGCTGGGAATGCTTCGCGCTTACCGAGCCGGGCACCGGCTCGGATGCCCGCGCCATCACCACGCGGGCCACCCGCGATGGCGACGACTGGATCATCAACGGCACGAAGCAATTCATCACCCAGGCGATGCGCGCCGATTTCATCATCGTTTTCGCCGTCACCGGCGTGGATGAAACGCCGCGCGGCCCGCGCAAGCGCATCACGGCCTTCCTGGTGGACAAGGCCACGCCGGGCATCAGCGTGTCGCCGCTGAAATGCGTGTCCAATCGCGGCCTGGTTTCCACCATCATCGGTTTCGAGGATGTGCGCGTGCCTTCGCGCAACATCCTGGGCGGCGAGGGCATCGGCTTCAAGATGGCCAAGGCCTGGATTTTCTCCGGCCGCGTGATGCTGGCGGCCAATTGCGTCGGCCTGGCCGAGCGCGCCATGGGCATGGCCGCCGCCTGGGCCAATACCCGCGTGGCTTTCGGCCAGCAGATCGGCAAATTCCAGGGCACATCCTTCAAGCTGGCCGATATGGCGATGAACATCCATGCCGCCAAGCTGATGGTGTTCGATGCCGCGCAGAAGATGGCGCTGGATACGCTCAGCCAGCGCGAGGCGGCGCAGGTCAATCTGTTCGCCTCCGAGATGGTCGGCCGCGTCACCGACGAGGCGCTGCAGGTCTATGGCGGCCTCGGCATCACCGAGGATCTGCCGTTGCAGCGTTTCTGGCGCGATGCGCGCGTGGAGCGCATCTGGGAAGGCACCTCCGAGATTCACCGCGATGTGATCTCGAAGGACGTTCTGGCCGAATTCGCGGTTTGAGGGGAGAAGGCGTCGTGTCGCGCATCAAGCTGGTGGAGAATGGTCCGGTTCTCGAAATCACCATGGAGCATCCGCCGGCCAATGCCATCGACCAGCAGGCCAGCCGCGATCTCGCTTCCGCCTTCAACCTGCTGCGCGACCGCAAGGATCTGCGCGTCGCCATCGTCACCGGCGCGGGCGAGCGCATGTTCTCCGCCGGTTGGGATCTCAAGGCGGTGGCGGCTGGCGATACCGGCGAGGATTTCGGCGGTTATGGCTTCATGGGCCTCACCGAACGCTTCGATCTCAACAAGCCGGTGATCGCCGCCATCAATGGGCTGGCGGTGGGCGGCGGCTTCGAATTGGCGCTGGCCTGCCAGATGATCGTGACGGTGCCGGAGGTGGAATTCGCTTTGCCCGAACTGGCGCGCGGCTTCATCCCCGAGGCCGGCGGCCTGCTGCGCGTCTCGCGCCGGCTGCCGCGCAATGTGGCGCTGGACCTGCTGCTCACCGGCCGCCGCATGGGTGCGGAGGAGGCGTTGCGCCTCGGCTTCGTCAACCGCGTGGTGCCGCGTGCGCAATTGATGGCGACGGCGCGCGAGATCGCCGCGCAGATCGTGGCGGCCGCCCCGCTGGCGGTGGAAGCCTTGATCGAGATCGACCGCGCGATGGAAGGCGTGCCGGAGGAAGCGGCGTTCAAGCGCATGCGCTCGGGTCTGCCGGCGCATAAGCGCATGCGCGCTTCGAAGGATTTTTTGGAAGGGCCGCGCGCATTCGCGGAAAAGCGTCCGCCGCGCTGGACAGGCGAGTAAAAAAGGATACGTCATGGATTTCGATCTCACCGAACAGCAGCTTGTGGCCCGCGACAGCCTGCGCGCCTTGCTTAAACGCGAAGTGACGCCGGAATATGTGCGCGAATGCGACGAAGCCGAGCGTTTCCCCACCGAATTGTATCAGGCTTTGGCCAAAGCCGGCTGGCTCGGCCTGCCGATCCCCGAGGCATACGGCGGCGCCGGCAGCTCCTGCTTCGATCTCACGCTGTTCCTCGAGGAGATGGCGCATCATTTCGAGGCGGCGGCGAATATCTATTACACCACGGTGGTGATCGCGGCCGATGCGCTCACGCATTTCGGCTCCGAGGCGCAGAAGCGCGCCCTGCTGCCCAAGCTGGCGCGCGGCGAATTGCGCTTCGCGCTTTCGCTGTCCGAGCCGAATTCCGGCTCCGATGCCGCTTCGCTGCGCACCCGCGCGGTGCTGGATGGCGATCATTGGGTGATCAATGGGCAGAAGATGTTCTGCTCCTGCGCCCAGGTGGCCGATTACATCCTGCTGATGGCGCGCACCGATACCGATGCGCCCAAGCATGACGGCATCACCATGTTCCTGCTCGATGCCAAGACGCCGGGCGTGGATATCCGCCGCCTCAAGAAGCTCGGCCTCAAGCCGATGGACCTGAACGAGATTTTCCTCACCGATGTGCGCATTCCGAAGGAGAATGTGATCGGCGAGGTCAACCGCGGCTGGCGCAACGTGCTCAAGACGCTGGATTACGAACGCTGCTGCCTGTCGGCGGTGAATGTCGGCGCGGCGCAATCGGCGCTCGACAAAGTATTGGGCTATACCAACCAGCGCGAACAATTCGGCCAGAAGATCAGCCAGTTCCAGCTTTCCAAGGCCAAGCTGGCCGATATGCAGATGGAAATCGACGCCGCCCGCCTGCTGCTGTGGCGCAGCGCCTGGCTGGTGGATAAGGGCGTGCCGAATCCCAAGGAATCGGCGATGGCCAATCTGTTCTCGTCGGAAACCTATGTGCGTGCGGCGCTCAACGGCATGCGCCTGATGGGCGGCTGGGGCTATCTGATGGAATTCGATATGCAGCGGCATTTCCGCGATTCCAAGCTGGCCGAAATCGGCGGCGGCACTTCGGAAATCCTGCGCATCATCATCGCGCGCGAGCTGGGGCGGTGAGCGGCAAGGCGAAAGCGCCGCAAGGCCTCGCCACCCGCGCGGTGCATGCCGGCACGCGGCCGGAGCAGCATCTGGGCGCGGTCTCCACGCCGATCTATCAAACCGCCACTTTCGTCGCCGCCGACACCGCCGATCTCGAAGCCATCAACAGCGGCGCCAAGCGCGGCTTCGTCTATACCCGCCAGCGCAATCCCACCGTGATGGCGGCCGAGGAAAAGCTGGCGGCCTTGGAAGAAGCCGAATCCGCCGTGCTGTTCGGCTCCGGCATGGCGGCTATTGATGCCGCCGTGGCATCGGTTGCGAAAGCCGGCGACGAGATCGTCTCGATCATAGATATCTATGGCGGCACCTTCCGTTTGTTTTCCGACATACTGCCGACGCGCGGCATTGCCGTGCGCTGGTGCGAGGATGTAACGCCCGAAACGATTGCCGCATCGCTGAGCGAGCGCACGGCGGCGATCTATGTGGAAACCCCCACCAATCCGCTGCTGCGCATCGTCGATCTGGCCGGCGTGGCGGCGGTGGCGCGGCAGCGCGGCATTCCGCTGCTGGTGGATGGCACGCTGGGCAGCCCGATGATTCAGCGCCCGCTGGCGCTGGGCGCCGATCTGGTGATCCACAGCGTATCGAAATATCTCAATGGCCATGGCGACCTGATCGCCGGCGCGGTGGCCGGTCCGCGCAGGATGACCCGCGCTGTGCGCCAGTTGCAGCAATCCGCCGGCGCTTTGCTGGAGCCGTTCGGCGCCTGGCTGCTGCAACGCGGCATGGCCACCTATCCGCTGCGCATGGCCCAGCATAATGCCAGCGGTTTGGCCGTGGCGCGCTTCCTGGAGGCGCATGCCAAGGTGAGCCGCGTGCATTATCCCGGCCTGCCGTCGCATCCGCAGCACGATCTGGCCCGCCGGCAGATGGCCGGCTTCGGCGGTCTGCTGTCCTTCGAGGTGAAGGGCGACGGCATGGCGGCGCGGCGCGTGGTGGATGCCTGCCGGCTTTGCGGCATCGGCCCCAGCATCGGCGGCATCGAAAGCCTGATCAGCCAACCGGCCAATACCTCGCATTATTCCATGCCGGCCGCCCAGCGCGCGGCGCGCGGCATTGTCGATAATCTCATCCGCCTGTCGGTTGGCATCGAGGCGGAGGCGGATATCATAGCCGATCTGCAACAAGCCCTGGATGCCGCATGACTCCCGATCTGGTAATCGCCAATGGCAAAGTGGTGCGCCCCGATGGCGTGGCGCGGGCCGATATCCTGGTGGCCGATGGCCGCATCCTGGATATCGTCGACCCTGGCGCGGGCCGCGCCGCTCGGACGATTGACGCCGCCGATCGCATCGTGCTGCCCGGCGGCATAGATGCCCATGTGCATTTCCTGATCGGCTTCATGGGCCAGAAAAGCGTTTACGATTTCCATTCCGGCACCATCGCGGCCCTGCGCGGCGGCAATACCACGGTGATAGATTTCGCCTTGCAGCGGCGCGGCCGCACCCTGATGGATGGCCTGAAGCATCGCCGCGTGCAGGCCGACCGCCATGTCGCCACGGATTACGCGCTGCATGTGATCGTCACCGATGTCAACGATGCCGTGCTGGCCGAAGTGCCCAGCCTGTGCCAGGCCGGCGTCAGTTCCTTCAAGGCCTATATGGTCTACGAGAAAGAGCAGCTCAAAGTCGATGACGGCCCGCTCTACGATCTGATGCGCGCCATGGGCAAGCAGAATATGGTGCTCGGCCTGCATGCCGAGAATGCCTCGATCATTGATACCGAGATTGCGCGCTGCCTCGCCAATGGCCAGGTCGCGCCGGTCTATCATGCCTTGACCCGGCCGGCGATCTGCGAGACCGAGGCGGTGTCGCGCGCCTTGCTGCTGGCGCGGGAAGCCAATTGCCCGGTGCATATCTTCCATCTCAATTCCGGCCCCGGCCTGGATTTGGTCGCCGCCGCCCAGGCGCGCGGCCAGCGCGCGTCGGCCGAAACCTGCACGCATTATCTGGCGCTTACCGACGACGCTTATCAGCGCCCGGATGCGCATCTTTATGTGATGAGCCCGCCTTTGCGCGACAAGTCGCATCAGGATCGGCTCTGGCAAGGCATCGCCAAGGGCGAGATCGGCGCCGTCACTTCGGACGACGCTTCCTACAGCGCCGCCGCCAAGCGGCTGGGCGCGGAATCTTTCGCCACCACGGCCAATGGCGTCCCCGGCGTGGAGCATCGTCTGCCGCTGCTCTATACGCTGGGCGTCGAAGCCGGGCATATTGATCTGCCGCGGCTTGCCGAGGTGTGGAGCCATGGCCCGGCGCGCTTGTTCGGTCTGGCACCCGAAAAGGGCAGCATCGCCGTGGGCGCCGATGCCGATCTGGTGGTGATTGATCCGCAAAGCCGCCGCCGCATGGATGCCGCCAGCAATTACGGCGATATCGGCTACACGCCCTTCGAAGGTTTGGAACTCACCGGCTGGCCGGTGCTGACCCTGCGGCGCGGCGAAGTGGCGGTGCAGGACGGCGCTTTTCTCGGCAAGGCCGGCGATGGCCGCTTCCTGCAACGCCGCGTGACGGCCTGAGGCGATGCCATGAGCAGCGCCGCCCGCATGATCGACGATCTCGAGGCGCTGAAACGCTTCGGCTCGCGCGAGGGCGGCGGCTGGCTGCGGCCGGCCTATTCCGATATCGACCGGCAGGCGCATGATTGGCTGCTCGGCCGCATGCGCGAGGCCGGCTTGCAGGCCGATTACGACGGCGCGGGCAATCTGATCGGCCGCTTGCCCGCCAATGCGCCGGATGCATTGCCGGGCGCGCTGGTCATCGGCTCGCATATTGATACCGTGCCGGGCGGCGGCTGGCTCGATGGCAGCTATGGCGTGCTGGCGGGGCTGGAAGTGGCGCGCCAGTTGCAGGAAAGCAATCTGCCGCGCCGCCGCGCATTGGAAGTGATCGCCTTCCGCGACGAGGAAGGCCGTTTCGGTCCCTTCACCGGCAGTCGCGCCATGGCAGGCACGCTGGATATCGCCAAGCTGCCGGGCCTGCGCGATCAAGCCGGCGCGCTGTTGGCGCCGCTGCTGCCGGGATTGGGCCTCTCGGCGGAAAGCTTCGCGGCCGCCGCGCGCCGGCCGGGCGAAATCGCGGCTTATCTGGAATTGCATATCGAGCAGGGCCCGCTGCTGGAAGCCGAAGGCCAGCGCATCGGCGTGGTGTCGGCCATCGTCGGCCAGGCGCGGTTTTCGATTCAATTCAAGGGCCAGCCCGATCATGCCGGCACCACGCCGATGCATCTGCGCCGCGATGCCTTCGCAGCATCCGCCGAATTCGCCGTGCGTTTTCGCGGCATGATTCTCGAACAGGGCGGCGGCGTCGCCGTCGGCACCATCGGCATCGTGCGGGTAGAGCCCAATGCCGGCAACGTCGTGCCCGCCGATGTGCGGCTGGGCCTGGAAATCCGCGATGTGGATGGCCCGCGCCTCACGCGGCTGGCCGAGCAAGTCGAACATTTGGCGCAACAGGCCGTGGAAGGCAGCGGCGTCGCGGTTTCCGTGCGCGGCATCCATCGCACCGAGCCGGCGCCGATGGCCCCGGATTTTCAGCAGGCCATTGCCGCCGCCGCCGCCGCCCATGGCTTCGGCGCGCGCGTGATGCCTTCGGGAGCCGGGCATGATGCGCAGAATTTCGCCCGGCAGGCGCCTACCGGCATGATCTTCGTGCCGTCTATCGGCGGCCGCAGCCATTGCCCGGAGGAAGACACCGCAAAGGCCGATCTCGAAGCCGGTCTCATGGTGCTTTACGATGTCGCCGCGCGCTATCTGCGGAGTTGAACGATGATTCCGGTTACTATCGTCACCGGCTTCCTGGGCAGCGGCAAGACCACGCTGATCGCCGAAATTCTGCGCCAGCCGGGCTTCGAGGGTACGTTGGTCGTGGTCAACGAATTCGGCGAAGTCGGCATAGATCACGATCTGCTGGAATCCTCCAGCGAGGATACCATCCTGCTCGCCAATGGCTGCCTGTGCTGCACCATTCGCGGCAATCTGGTGGATACGCTGGATTCCGCCATCCAGCAGCGCGAACAGGGCCGCCTGCGCGCTTTCGACCGCGTGGTGGTGGAAACCTCAGGGCTTGCCGATCCCGCGCCCTTCCTGGGCTTTCTGTATCAGGAGGCGGCTTTCCACGAGCGCTTTTCAGTGGCCGGCGTGGTCACCTTGGTGGATGCCGCGTCGCCCGATACGTTGGCGCGTTTCCCCGAGGCCGCCAGCCAGGTGCGCATGGCCGACCGGGTGATCCTCAGCAAGACCGATCTGGCGAGCGCTCAGGCCATCGCCGCTCTGGAGCAGGCAATCCGCGCGCTCAATCCCGATGCCGATCTGCGCCATGCGGTGCGCGGCCAGATCGAGCCGGCGGCGATTTTCGATCTGCATCGCGCCATGCCGCAAATCCACGGCCATCACCATCATCATCACCACCATGAGCATGACGACGCGGAAGCCATCGCCCGCCGGCATCACGGCATTTCGCGCTGCGCGGTGAGCTTGCCGCCGCTGGACCCGGCGGCGCTGGAGCGCGTGCTGGCCGTGCTGCGCGGCGCGATGGGGCCGCATCTGCTGCGCGCCAAGGGTTTGCTGCGATTGACGGGGGATGCGCGGATCGCGCTGATCCAGGGCACGCTCACCGCTTTGGCGCCGCCGGAATACCTGCCGCTCGCCATCGAGGGCGAGGGCAGGCTGGTCTTGCTGTTGCAGAACGACGACGGCGCGGCGCTGGAAGCGGCGCTGCTGGCGGCCGCTCAGAAGCCGACCTGATCGGCGCCTTTCAGCTTCAGGATCTGGCGGGTTTCTTCCGGCGTGGCGATGTCGATGGAGAGATTCTCCAGGATGGTGCGGATCATGCGCACCTGCTCGGCATTGGATTTCGCCATCTTGCCGCGGCCGGCATAGAGGCTGTCTTCCAGGCCCACGCGCACATGCGAACCCATGGTGGCGCCGATGGTGGCCAGCGGCATCTGATGCTTGCCGGCGCCCAGCACCGACCATTCGTAATCGTCGCCGAACAGCTTGTCGGCGATGCGCTTCATATGCAGCAGATTTTCCGGATCGGCGCCGATGCCGCCCAGCGGGCCCAGCACCATCTGAATGAACAGCGGCGGCTCGATCAGGTGGCGGTCGAGGAAATGCGCCAGGGTGTAGAGATGGCCCACATCATAGCATTCGCATTCGAACTTGGTGCCGCAGCCCTTGCCCAGCCGTTCCAGGATGGTTTCGATATCCTTGAAGGTGTTCTTGAACACCGCGTCGCGGCTGCCTTCCAGATGGCCGTATTCCCAATCGTATTTCCATTGCTTGTACTTGTCGGCCATCATGTAGGAGCCGAAATTCATCGAGCCCATGTTGAGCGAAGCCACTTCCGGCTGCGCTTTCATCGGCGCGGCCAGGCGCTGGTCGATGGGCATGAAGGTGCTGCCGCCGGTGGTGGTGTTCAGCACCACGTCGCTCTGCTGCTGGATGCGCTGCAGGCTGTCGAACCACACCCCCCCGTCGCCGGTGGGGCGGCCGTCCTTGGGATCGCGCGCATGCAGATGGATGATCGAAGCGCCGGCCTCGGCCGCCTCGATGGCCTGGGCGGCGATATCGGTGGGCGTGATCGGCAGGTAATCCGACATGGTGGGGGTGTGGCCGGCGCCGGTGACGGCGCAGGTGATGATGGCCTTGCGGGTGGATTTCGCCATGAGACGCTACTCCTGTGCAGATCGATTCAAACGAGCCATTCCATGCCGCCGCAGATGCTGAGCGGCTGGCCGGTGATGTTGCGGCCCGAGGGCGAGGTGACATAGAGGATCAGATCGGCGATCTCTTCATGGGTCACCATGCTGCCGAGCGATGCGCTGGCCAGGGCCTGGCGCTGCATCTCGTCGTAGGAGATGCCCTTCGAGGCGGCGCGGTCGGTGAACACGCGCTTGATGCGGTCGCCTTCCACCACGCCGGGCAGAATGGCGTTGACGCGAATCTTGTGCGGGCCGAGTTCGATCGACAGGCCGCGGGTGAAGCCGATCACCGCCCATTTCGAGGTGGAATAGGGCGAGCGCAGCGGAAAGCCGAATTTGCCGGCCACCGACGCCATGTTGACGATGGAGCCGCCGCCATTGGCCTTCAGCGCGGCCACGGCGCGGCGCACGCAATAGAACTGGCCGGCCACGTTCACCGCGAACGTGCGGTTCCAATCCTCGGTGGAGATGCTTTCCACGGGGCCGGCCGGGCCGGCGATGCCGGCATTGTTGATCAGGATGGTGAGGCCGCCCAGCGCCTTCACGCCGGCATCTATGAAGGCGTCCACCTGGCCGGGATCGGATACATCCGCCACCTGGCCTTGCAGGCCGGGATGCTTGCGGCACATCTCCTCCACCTTGGCGGCATCCACGTCGCAGAAATACGCTTTCGCGCCGCGCGCCAGATAGGCCGCCATCACATCGGCGCCGATGCCGCTGGCGGCTGCCGTGATGATGATCTTCTGTTGCCGCCAGTAATCGTCAAGCTGTGCGCTCATCGCCGGTGATCCCATGCCTTGATTATCCGCACCGTACCCGATCTAACTTGGAACGGCGTTGCAATTATTGAAACACCATCGAAAACACCCTGTCAATCCGCCGCCGGCGCGAATCCGCCTGCCGATGGCTCAGCGGCCGTTCGGCCGGTAGCCCAACTGGGTGGAGATTTCCTGCGCCGCGTCGATGGCGCGCAGGCGCAGCTTCGGCAGCCGGTCGGCGGTCAGCCGGGTGGTGGGGCCGGTGATGCAGAACGAGCCCACCACGCGGCCGCTCTGATCGCGGATCGGCGCGGCCAGGCCGGAAACGCCTACCGCCCATTCGTCCACGCATTCCGCCACGCCCAGGCTGCGCACGCGTTCAAGCTCGGCATTCAGCACATTGCGGGCGGTGATGGTGCGCTCGGTGCGGCGCGGCAGACTGCCGGCGGCCTGCTCCACGAAAGCATCGGGCTGAAAGGCCAGCAGCGCGCGGCCGATGGAGGAGCAATGCAGGGCCACGCGCGTGCCGATGGGCGAAGCGATCTGCAACGCGGCGGAGGCGGGATCGACTTTCTCCACGATCAGGGCCTCGCGATCCTGCACGATGCCCAGCATGGTGGTTTCGCCGGTTTCGCGCGTCACCGCTTCCATGGTGGGCCGCGCCACGTCGCGCAAGGTGAGCTGCTGCAGCACGCCCACGCCCAATTCCCAAAGCTTGGTGGTGAGCTGATAGCCGCTGGTCTGCATATCCTTGCGGGCATAGCCATGCTGGCATAGCGTGTCCATCAGGCGGAAAACCGTGCTCTTGTTGAGGTGCAATTGCCGGCCCAGCTGGCTTACGCCCACCGGCTCATGGCTGCGCGACAGGGCTTCGATGATTTGCAGAGCTTTTTCGACAGTGGCAGACACGCTGCGGCCTCCTGATACGTGCAGTTCCTGCCGGCGATACAGCCGGCAATGTCGTACTAGACCCGCTTCACATACATAACCATTTCACCATGTGAAACAGGAAAATGATATTTGCATCTGTATTGAGCAAAAATACGGGTGAATATTCGTTGAGTGTTTCACATATCAAAATAGTGTTGCAAATAAATTAGGGTGCTGCCAATAATATTTTCGCACGCTTAACCCGCGCGGGCCCCTTTTTTGTCCTGCCGGTTCGTTTACCCCCGTTTCGTTTGCCCGTTTCGTTGGTTGTTCGGAGGTCGTTGCTTTCCCATGCCATTATCGCCTTCAGACCTGATGGCAATCGCGCGGCCGGCCCGCCGCGTGGAATACGATGCGCGTTCAACCATGCATTACGGCCTGGCCGTCGGCTTGGCCGCCGCCGGCCCCGGCAATCCCGATGAATTGAAATTCGTCTACGAGCCCGGCCTTGCGGCGGTGCCGTCGATGGCTACCGTGCTGGGTTTCGACGATAGCTGGATCGAGGCCGCCGGTCTCGATCTGCGCAAGATCGTGCATGGCGCGCAGCGTCTGCAATTCCTGGCGCCGTTGCCGGCGGCGGGCGCGCTGAGCGTGACTTTCTCCATCGTCGGCGTGGCGGATAAGGGCGCTGGGCGCGGCGCGGTGATCGTGCAGGAAACCCGGCTCGACGATGCCGCCACCGGCCAGCCGCTGGCGATCGGCCAGTCCAGCCTGTTCGTGCGCGGCGAGGGCGGCGGCGGTTCCGCCGGCATCGAGCCGAAGCCGCATGCGCTGCCCGCGCGCGCGCCGGATCGCGTGCTGCTGGCGCAGACCGCGCCGAACCAGGCGCTGTATTTCCGCCTGCTGGGCGATTTCAATCCGCTGCATGCCAGCCCGGAAGCGGCCCAGGCATCCGGCTTTCCGCAGCCGATCCTGCATGGCGCCTGCACCTATGGCATTGCCTGCGCCGCCATTCTGCGCGGCTTGTGCGGTTTCGATCCGGCGCGGCTGAAGGAATTCGAGGCGCGCTTCGTCGGCCCGGTCTTTCCGGGCGAGGCGCTGGCTTTCCTGCTCTGGCAGGAAGGCGAGACGGTTTCATTCCGTGCCGTTGCCGCCGAGCGTGGCGCAACGGTACTCGATAACGGCCGCGCGGTTGTTGCCGCGGCTATAGGCAACTGAGTCTCAACGAGCAGGGAGCTGACAATGAAACGGCGTGACTTTTTGAAGACTGCGGCCACGGCAACGGCCAGCATGGCGATGGCGGGCAAGCTCGGCTTGCGGCCGGAAACGGCGGCGGCGCAGTCGCGCGCCAACACTTTGCGCGTGGTGCAGGAATCGCTGCCCAACACGCTGGATCCGGCGGGTACCGGCGGCAATCCGCGCGCCAATGGCTATAGCTGGAATGTCTATGACCGCCTGATCACCTTCGGCCGCAAGACCCTGCCGAACGGCAACGAAGTCTACGATTACGGCAAGCTGGTGCCGGAACTCGCGGAAAGCTTCTCCGAGTCCAACGACGGCAAGTCGATCACCTTCAAGATCCGCCAGGGCGCGACCTTCCATGATGGCGCGCCGGTCACGGCGGAAGACGTGAAATGGTCGCTCGACCGCGCCGTCAGCGTCACAGTGGCGAAGAACCAGCTCGGCACCGGCTCGCTCACCAATCCCGATCAATTCGTGATCGTCGATCCGCACACCATCCGCGTGGATGTGCCGCGCAAGGATCGCTACACCTTGCCCAACCTGGCGATCGCCTTCCCGGTGATCATGAATTCCAAGCTGGTGAAGAAGAACGCCAAGGCCGACGATCCCTGGGGCGCCGAATGGCTGAAGACCAACGATGCCGGCGGCGGCGCCTACAAGCTGGAGGCTTTCGAAGCCGGTCAGCAATTGGTGCTGTCGCGCCATGCCGGCTGGAAGGCCGGCCCGCTGCCCGCCATCGAGCGGGTGATCATGCAGGTGGTGCCCACGCCGTCCAACCGCCGCGCGCTGCTTGAGCGCGGCGATGCCGATATCGCGCTCGATCTGCTGCCGCGCGACATCGTCGATCTCGACCAGACCGGCAAGTTCAACGTGGTGTCCACCGCGCAGGTGAACGCTTTCCAGTTCATCGCCATGAACAGCCAGACCAAGCCGTTCGACGATGTGCGGGTGCGTCAGGCCGTTGCCTATGCGCTGCCCTACAAGGCGTTGTTCGAGGCGGCCCTGCTGGGGCGCGGTCAGCCGTTGTTCGGCGGCCCGGCCGGCGCGCCGGCCAGCAACGCCTTCCCGGCGGCGCATCCCTACAACACCGATCTCGACAAGGCGAAGAGCCTGCTGGCGGCGGCCGGCCTGGGCGGCGGTTTTGAGACCAGCTTCTCCTTCGACATGTCGGTGGCCTCGGTGGCCGAGCCGGTGGCGGCGCTGGTGCAGGAAAGCCTGGCCAAGATCGGCATCAAGGTGACGATCAACAAATTCCCCGGCGGCCAGATGGGCGCGGCGCTCACCAAGAAGGAAGTGCCGTTCTATTTCGAAGGCTCGGCGGCCTGGCTGGCGGATACCGATTATTTCTTCCGCATCTTCTATCAGGGCGATACGCGCTGGAATTTCGGCAATCTGCAGAATGCCGAGCTCAAGCAGCTCGTTGCCGATGCGCGCTGGGAGACCGATACGGCGAAATATCAGACCATGACCAAGCGCATGATCGAGATCGCCAACCAGGAAGCGGCCGTGGTGATGCTGTGGCAGGCGGCGCAGGAGCTGGCGGCGCAGAAGAGCCTGAAGGGTTTCGTGTATTACTTCCACCGTCAGGTGGATTTCCGCAAGATCACCCGCGCCTGATTCGCGCGGGCTTGAATCAAACGGGCCGCAGCAATGCGGCCCGTTTTTTCATGCCGTTTCGTCGGCGGGGCGGTTCAGCAGTACGATGGTATGATCGCCGCTGGTGATCAGCGCGCCGTCCTTGCGCAGCAGCTTGCCGCGCTCCACGGCGATGCCGCGCCCGGGCTTCGAACTCGGCCGCTTCTCCGCCAGTTCCAGCAGCAGATGCACTTCATCGCCGGGTTCCAGCGGTGCATGGAAGGCCACTTTGTTCCAGCCCAGCGAGGCGATCACGCTGCGCTCGAAGCTGCCGATCTGCGCTTTCAGTCCCTCGATCAGCGCCAGGCCGAACAGGCCATGGGCGATGCGGCCGCGAAAGCCGGCGGCGCGGGCGAATTCGGCATCCATATGCACCGGATGGCGCTCGCCGGTCAGATCGGCATAGCGGTCGATATCCTCCAGCGTGATCAGCCGGCTCGGCGAGGTGAGGCTGCTGCCGGGGATGAAATCCTCATACCAGATCTGCGGCACTGTCATCGCGTTGCTTCCTTGCTGTCCCAGGCCGCCTGTTGCAGGCTGCGCCAGTCGATCTTGTTGGAACTCGAACGCGGCAGCGCATCGACGAAAACGATGCGGCGCGGCACCTTGTAGGCCGCCATCACGCCGCGCGCCCAGCTTTCGATGGCCTCGGCGCTGATGCCGGCGCGGCTTTCCGGCCGGGGCACGATATAGGCCAGCACGGTTTCGCCGCGATAGGCATCGGGGGCGGATACCACGCAGCATTCCTGCACGGCGGGATGTTCGTACAGCTTGGCCTCGCATTCCGCCGGCCACACCTTGTAGCCGCTCACATTGATCATGCGTTTCAGCCGGTCCACGGCGAAGTAATAGCCCTCGCTGTCGCGATAGCCGAGATCGCCGGTGCGCAGATAGCGCCGGCCGTCGATCTCCACGAAGCTTTCGGCATCGGCATCCGGGCGATTCCAATAGCCCAGCATGATCTGCGGCCCGCTGACCAGGATTTCGCCCACGCTGTCGTCGGGCAGGTCGGCCAGGGTTTCCGGCTCCACCACGCGGCAATAGGTCTGGAAGAACGGAATGCCCAGACATTGCGGCTTCGCGCGCTTGGGCGGGTTGAGATGGGTGGGTGCGATGGTTTCGGTCATGCCATAGCCTTCGACGAAGACCAGGCCGAAACGCTCGAGCAGCATTTTCGCGACGGCGGCCGGCATGGTTGCGCCGCCGCCGGTCAGGATGCGCAGGCTCTTGAAGCCGCGTTCGGAAAAATCCGGGCTGGCCAGCACATCCACGATCATGGTGGGCGCCACGTTCCAGAAGGTCACGCCATAGCGTTCGAACAGCGGCGGCACCAGATCGCGGTCCCAGCGCGACATTACCACCAGCGTGGCGCCGATAAAGATGCCGGCATTCATCGAGGCCTGCATCGCCGCCACATGGAACAGCGGCATGAAGCAGGTGGTGACGGTATCGCCATCGAAGCCGTACCACAGCGCCTGGCCCACGGCGGTGAATTGCACGCTGCCATGGGTGTGGCGGCAGGCTTTGGGCTTGCCGGTGGTGCCTGATGTATAGGGCAGCAGGCAGAGTTCGTCGTTGCGCATGGCCAGCGGCTGGGCCGGCGCGGCGGCCAACGCATCCTGCCAGGCGATGCAGCCATCCGGCAGCGGCGCGGTGCGGCTCTGCGCCACCGCATCGGGCAGGGCATGCGCGAAATCGGCGGCTGCGTAATCGGCATAGCGCGCCATCACGATATGCTGCAATCCCGGCCGCAGCGGCAGGAAGCGTTCGGCCACTTCATGGCCCACGATGGCCGCGCGTGCGCCGCTATCATTGCGGATATGCTCCAGTTCGCCGGCCATGTTCATCGGGTTTACCGGCACGGTCACGCCGCCGATCGCCAGGATGGCGTAATAGGCGATGATGAATTGCGGCGAATTCTGCATGTCCAGCAGCACGCGGTCGCCGCGCTGGATGCCGCATCGCTGTTGCAGATGGCCGGCCAGACGCAAAGTCTGGTCCAGCAATTCGGCATAGCGCAATTCGCCGCCGTAATAGGCGATGGCCAGATGATCGGGCCGCGCCGCCGCACTGCGTTGCAGGTTGGCGAACAGGCCGTCCGGCGGCAATTGCGGGCTGGCCGGCAGGCCTGGCGGCCAATAGGGCGAGGTTTCGGGCGGGGCCAGGGGAGCGATCATCGCGGACAGGGCAGGCTGAGGCGGAAAGGCATGGCGGATTTTTCTCGGCCCCCACTTTTCAAATAGTGAAAAGGCGTTTTAACTTTAGCAAAGCCTGTCCGTTTCATGCAAGGAGGTTCGGCGCAGCCATGACCGTGAATATCAAAAAGGGCTATCAGGCCCTGATCGACGAGGCGAATGCCCAGGTTTCCACCCTGCCGGTGAGCGATGCCATGGCCAAGCTGGGCGCCGCCGATACGGTGTTCGTCGATTTGCGCGATCCGCGCGAGCTGGAACGCGAAGGCAAGATTCCCGGCGCCTTCCATTGCCCGCGCGGCATGCTGGAATTCTGGATTGATCCGGCCAGCCCGTATCACAAGCCGATCTTCGCCGAGAACAAGCAGTTCGTCTTCTATTGCGCCAGCGCCTGGCGCTCGGCGCTGTCGGCGAAAACCGCGCAGGATATGGGGCTGGAGCGGGTTTCCCATCTCGGCGGCGGCTTCACGGCCTGGAAGGCGGCCGGCGCCGAGATCGAAAAGCTCGCGCCCAAGCCGCCCAAGGCTTGAGCGGGCTTGATTTCAAGCGTAGGACGCGAAACGCCCCCACGGATCGACCCGAGCGATGCCGCTCTGCGCCTTTTACAGATCGGCTGCTCGAATTTCCGCGGCAATCCCATTCTGTAGCGGCTTGGCGGCGATAGGCGGCGGCCGCTTCCGTTTGCCGGGATTGCCTGGCGAATCGCCGGCCTTCTCATCGGCTTTACGCTTTGAGCGGCGATCGTATCGCTCGCGGCCCTGATCGGCTGATTTGACGCAGCTCTCTCGATAGAGCGATGCGGCTGGCAGTGGTATGCTCCGCATGCGTATTGAACTTTAAATATGCAGGCGATTCTTGGCTCGCTGGATATTGTTTCCGAAATGAGTGATACGATGCAGCATATCGGCATCATCGGCGGCGGATTGAGCGGCGCGGCTTTGTGCGTCGCGCTGTTGCGCATCAATCGTCCCGGCATGGTGCTGCATCTGATCGAGCCGGAGGCATTGCCCGGCGGCGGCATCGCCTATGGCCTGGCCGCGCCTTGGCACAGCCTGAATGTCACCGCCGACCGCGCCAGCCTGCAACCCGACGATCCCGATCATTGGTGGCAATGGGCGGCGATCCATGGCCCGCAGATCGGCTTTCCGGAAACCGCATCGGCCAATGCGGATAGTTTCCTGCCGCGCAAATTATTCGGCATTTATGCCGCTGCCTTGCTGCGTGAAGCCGAGATGCGTTCGGCAGGTCCGCGCCTGATGCGCCATCGGGCGCGGGTTGATGCCCTGTCGCGCCGTGACGGCGGCTTCCATCTGCAGCTCAGCAACGGCGCTGCGCTGGAATGCGGCCAGGTCGTGCTGGCGGTGGGCTCGTTGCCGGCGCCTGGCCTCGATATGCCGGGGCTGGACGAAGCCCGCGCGCAAGGCCGGGTGTTCGACAATCCCTGGGACCTCGATGCCCTGGCCCGCATCAATGCCCTGTCTCATATAGACGCTCCGGCCCGCGTGGTGATCGCCGGCACCGGCCTCACCATGGCCGATGCCGTGCTCTCATTGCGCCGCCAGGGCCATCGGGGCGAGATCGTCGCGGTGTCGCGCCATGGCGTGGTGCCGGTGCGGCGCAGCCTGGCGCGCCCCGGCTCGCCGGCGCTGAATGCGGATAGCGAAACGCCCCGGCTTTCCCGGCTGCTCAACAAATTGCGGCGCGGCGCGCGCGAAGCCCCCAGCGGCGATTGGCAGGAGGTTTTCGAATCCCTGCGCCCGGTCACGCGCGCTCTGTGGCAGCGGCTGGACGATGCGGCGCGGCGGCGCTTCGTGCGCCATGGCCGCACCTTCTGGGATGCCCATCGTTTCCGCATGCCGCCCGATACCGCCGCCGAATTGCAGGCGGATTTCGATGCCGGCCGCCTGCGCATGGTGAAGGGCCGCTTCAGCGCGGTTGCGGTCGATGCCGCCGGTCTGACCATCGCCCTGCGCCGGCGCGGCCACGCCGAAACCGAGACTCTTCAAGCCGGGGCCTTGCTGCTCTGCACCGGACCCAGGCATGGTTCGGGGCAGGACGACGCCGAGGCAAGGCTGCTGCAAGACTTGCATCGAACCGGGCTGATCCGTTCGGATGCTTGCGGCATGGGGCTGGATGCCGATGCCGATGGCGGGCTGATCGGCGTCGACGGCAAGCCGGTGCAAGGCTTCTATTCGCTTGGCCCGCCGTTGCGCGGCATGCGGCTGGAATGCACAACGATCGCCGATATCCGCAATCAGGCGGTCGAACTCGCGCAACTGCTGGCGGGCGTTTAACGCTCGAAGGGCAGCAGCGACAGCGCCGCCGCGTTTGGCACGCCCAGCCAATCCGGCGGCAAGGCCAGCGGATCCACCAGGGAATAGGCGTCAGGATCATGCCTCGATTGCGGAGCGCCGGTGGCGTCGCGGGCTTCGCGCAGCAGCCGTTCGGCTTCGCGCTCGGCTTCCGCCGGGCGGCGAAACAGCTTGTTCTCGATGGCGGCGAACAGCGCATGAGCGGCGAAGAAGCGGAAACCGCCGCGTTCGCGCTTCACCAATCCGGCTTCCACGGCTTCGCCGAAGCGGCGGCCGGTTTCGATCACGTAAACTTCACTCATTTTATCCTCCTGGCCGCTGGGCGGCGCTATGCGATCTTGCGGGAATGCGTGTCGTCGGCGACAACGCATTCGGTCGTGGATCGCGCGAGGCGCGTGAGTTCGGAATGCCATATCGTGCATGCCGGCACTCTGGCTGTATTGCAGGCGAATATCAAATCAATAGATTTTTCGTGCTTGCGCAATTGAATTCATCAATCCGCTGTTGTGGAATGCCTTGCGGCCGGATGGCCGTCTTTTTTGCCAGCAGTAGGGATCGCAAAAACATGATTACAGTAGTGGATACCGGCATCGCCCCCTCGCGCGCGCCGGTCAACGGCACGGTGAAATCCGGCAACTTGGTATTTTCGGTGCATGTCTCGAAAGACCCGGAAACCGGCGCCATGGTGACCGGCGATATCGAGACGCAGACCCGCCGCGCGCTCGGCAATCTGAAAATGGCGATGGAAGCCGCCGGCGGTTCGCTCGCCAATGTGATGCAGATGACGATCTACCTGATCGACGATGCCGATGCGGCGGGCATGAATGCTGTCTATCGCGAAATCATGCCGCAGCCCTATCCAGTGCGCGCCACATTGGTGGTGAACAAGCTGCTGGGGCAGGGCGCCCGCATCGAATTGATGGCGGCGGCGGTCCTATAACCCGGCAGTTGTTTGCCTGCCTGGAAACGCGCTAGATAGGCGCATGAGCAAACAGGGCGACCAGCCGGACGACGATTCCGCCAATGCCGCGTCGCCAATCGGCACGCAGTCGATTGGGGGGCGCGGCGTGCAGTCGGTGGAAATCGGCGGCCGCCTGCTGGGCAGCTTGGCGTTGGCCAGCCAGCCGATGATGCTGCGCGATCTGGCGCAGGCCGCCGATCTCACGCCCGGCCAGGCGCATGCCTATCTGGTGAGTTTCCGCAAGCTGGGCCTAGTGGAGCAGGATGCCGCCAGCGGCCGCTACCGGCTGGGGCCCTTCGCCCTGCATCTCGGCCTGGCCCGGCTGCGTAACACCGATCCTTATCGCCTGGCTTCCACCGCCATCGTGGAACTGGCCGAACAGCTCGAATTGATGGTCACCATCACGGTCTGGGGCCATGCCGGCCCCACCATCGTGCAGGTGCAGGAATCCTCCAACCAGATTCACGCCAATGTGCGGCCGGGCGGCTTGTTCACGGTCAGCGGCACGGCCACCGGCAAGGTGTTCGCCGCCTATCTGCCGCGCAAGCTGGTCGAGCCGGTGTTGCAGGCCGAGCTTGCCGCCTCGCGCAAGGGCTGGAGCGCGGCCAGCGATCTGGCGCCGGAGGAATTGCTGGCGGAATTCCAGCGCGTGCGCGCGGCCGGCCTGTGCACCACGGTGGATAATCCGGTGCCGGGCGTCAGCGCCCTGGCGGCGCCGATTTTCGATCATACCGGGCGCATCATCCTGGCGATCACCGTGATCGGCCCCACCGCCAAGGTGGACGTGAATCCCGAGGGCGGCCATGCCCAGGCGCTGCTGGCCTTCACCCGCAGGCTCTCCGCCGAACTCGGCTATCAGATGCCCGCCTAGCCGCTTTATCTATGCCACGCCTGCCGCATGGCGGCCGGCGATATAGCCAGCCTAAGCCGCGCCTGCCGCATGGCGGCCGGCGATATAGCCGAAGGTCATCGCCGGGCCCAGCGTGATGCCGCCGCCGGGATAATTGCCGCCCATGATGCTGGCCATGTCGTTGCCCGCCGCATAGAGCCCGTCGATCGGCTTGCCTTCGCCATCCAGCACCTGCGCATTGGCATCGGTCTTGATGCCGGCGAAGCTGCCGAGATCGCCGATCACCACGCGCACGGCATAGAACGGGCCTTTGGCCACCGGCGCGATGCAGGGATTGGGCGTCACGCTGGGATCGCCGAGATAGCGGGTATAGGCGGTGCTGCCCTTGCCGAAGGCGGGGTCTTCGCCCTTGGCGGCATGCTTGTTGTATTCGGCCACGGTCTGCTCGAAGGCTGCCGCCTCGAAGCCGCAGGCCCGCGCCAGTTCCGCCAGGCTGCGGCCGCGTTTGAGATAGCCATTGGCCAACTGATGCGCCAGCGGCACCGGGAAGGGCTTCACATGGCCCAGGCCATAGCGCCGCAGCGTGACATGATCGGCGATCAGCCAGGCTTCCACTTCGCCTTCCGGCCCGCGCGGCAGATCCTTCGATGCCTTCACCAGCGCCTGGCAGAAATCGTGATAGGAATTGCCCTCGTTCACGAAACGCTTGCCGGCGCGGTTCACGGCGATCACGCCGGGTTTGGCGCGGTCGATGAAATGCGGGAAGGTGCCGAATGTGCCGTCGCCGTTCGGCACCCGCGAGATCGGCACCCAGGCCGCCGCGTTGGGCAATTCGTCGGCGGTCTGCGCGCCCAGCGCGGCCGACAGCTTGATGCCGTCGCCGGTATTGCCCGGCGGCGTGGGCGTGTAATGCTCGCGGCCGGTGGGCGCATGCGGATAGAGCTGTTTGCGCCGCTCGGCATCATGCGGAAAGCCGCCGGTCGCCAGCACCACGCCCTTGCGCGCGGTCACCGTCACCGGGCCATTCTCGGTTTCGATCACCGCGCCGCTCACCCGGCCATCTTCGTTCAGCAATCGCTTGGCCGGGGCTTTCAGCCAGAGCGGAATGCCGAGATCGAAAGCCGATTTCGCCAGCCGGCCGGCCAGCGCATTGCCGTTGGTCAGCCGCATGGCGCGGCCATGGGTGGCGAGATCGTAGCCGTATTTCACCAGCAGCTTGGCGACATAGGCGGCCGAGACGACGGAGCGCGTGACATTGAAGAAATGCAGCAATTCCTTGCCCGAGCCGATCATCATGCCGACGAAGGTGATTTCCTTCAGCGGCGGCCGCAGGGTCTTGATATGCTCGCCCAATTCGCGGCCGTCATAGGGCGCGGCGCAGATCGAACGGCCGCCCGGCAGCGCGCCCGGCGCGTTGGGATGGTAGTCGGAGAATTGCGGGCCGAGCACGAATTGCACGGCGGTCTTGCTTTCGAAAAAATCCACCATGCGCGGGCCGTTCTCCAGGAAGGCATCCACGCGCGCGGCATCGAAATGATTGCCGGCTTCATGCTGCAAATAGGTGCGGCCGCGTTCGGCGCTGTCCTCGAAACCCTCGCGCTTGGCCAGCGGATTGCCGGGAATCCACAGCCAGCCGCCCGAACGCGCGGTGGTGCCGCCGTAAACCGCTTCCTTCTCCACCACCAGCACATCCAGGCCATGCAGTTTGGCGGTGATGGCGGCCGACATGCCGCCGGCGCCGGAGCCGATCACCAGCAGATCGCAGCTATGGGTTTTATTCGTAAGCATCACTTGCCTCATTCAAACGCCGCGACCTACGCAGCCAGATAACCGCCATCCACCGGCAGCATGGTGCCGGTGACATAGCTCGACAGACGGGAGACCAGGAAAACCACCGGGCCGACCAATTCGTCCGGCTCGCCCACGCGGCCCATCGGCGTATGCTGCAGGAAGCGGCCGATGGCGTTGGCATCGTTGCGCGTGGCTTCGGTCATCGGCGTGGCGATCACGCCCGGCGCTATCGCATTCACCCGGATGCCGTCGGCGGCCAGTTCGATCGCCAGCGCCTTGGTGAATTGCCGGATCGCGCCCTTGGAAGCGCTGTAGGCGCTGTTGCGCGGGGCCGATACGAAAGACATGATCGAGCCGAGATTCACCACGCGGCCCTTGGTCTTGCGCAATTGCGGCAGGGCGGCGCGCAGCATGTTCTTGCTGCCGGTCAGGTTGATGCGCAGGGTGTCGTCCCAATCGGCATCGTAATGCGCGTCGTCCAGGGTTACGCGCCGGATGATGCCGGCATTGTTGATCAGGATGGAGGCGGGGCCGAGGGCGGCTTCCGCCTGGGCGGCGAAGGCGGCGCAGGCGTCCGGGCGGCTCACATCCACCGCGCCGGCCAGGGCCTTGCCGCCGGCGGCGCGGATTTCGGCCGCCACGGCCTCGGCGCCGGCAAGATTCACATCGCCCAAGGCCACCGCCGCGCCGGCCGCCGCCAGGCCCAGCGCGATGGCCCGCCCGTTGCCCTGGGCGGCGCCGGTCACCAGCGCCACATCGCCTTGCAGCAGATTCGTGCTCGCCAAAAGGGTGCTTGCAGCCATGCCGGCCTTGGAATTCTGGCTCATTTCCCGTTTCCGTCCCCGAATTATCGACGTTGGCTTTTTCTAAATTCGTATATTGCGAACCGTTTCGTTATTACATATATTATGCCCTGCCCGGTTTGCAAATGGTCTTTTGCGATCAAATGCGGCGAGGGCGGGAAACTTCGGGAGGAAACTATGCGGAAGCATATTGTCGCCGCGGCGCTCGCCGCGGCTGTCGGCCTGTCTTCGGCCGCTACCATTGCGCAAACCAAGACCTACGATTTGCAGAGCGTTTTCGGCCTGCAGACTCCGTCCATCGGCCCGAGCCCGGTGAAATGGGCCGAGCGCGTCGCGCTGATGACCAACGATCAGGAGAAGATCAAGGTGCATGGCGCCGGCGAATTCGTGCCGCCCTTCGAGGTGTTCGGCGCGGTGAGCAACGGCTCGATTCCCATGGGCTTCGATTGGGTGGGCTATTGGGCCGGCAAGATTCCGGTGGCCAATCTGGTTGGTTCGATGCCGTTCGGCCCGAACCCCGAACTCTTCCTGGGCTGGACGTTCCAGGGCGGCGGTCTGGAGATCATCCA
>JAYSEE010000012.1:0-3043 GCA_041914045.1 Ferrovibrio sp.
CATATCTTTCGCGGCTTGCGAAGCCACCCCGTGTGAAGCGAGCGCAGCGTTGACGCCGGCGACGCGTCCAAACGCCGTTCCGATGGACATACCCACGCCCGCCGTGTAGCCCTTGCCCAGCACATTGCCGGCCATCATTTCGCCCGCGACGAACAGGTTGGGGCTTGGCACATTGCCGAAGCGCACTGCTGCCGTATCGTCGGAGTGCAAGCCGAGATAGGTGAATGTGACGCCAGGCCGGACCGCGTACGCGTAGAACGGTGCGGTATCGATGGGGCGTGCCCAGTGGGTTTTGGCGGGGGTGATGCCCACGGTGTGGCAATCGTCCAGCGCGGTATGGTCGAACCGACCCACCCGACAGGCCGCGTTATAGGTGTCCAGTGTCTGCATGAAGGTGGCAACATCCATGCCAATCTTTTGGGCCAGTTCGGGCAGGCTGTTGGCCTGCACGCCCGGGAACACCGGGGGCATGAAGCGGCCAATCGACTTGGCGTCAATGATCGAGTGGGCAATCTGCCCGGGTTGCTGCGCCACGAGCCGTCCCCAGATGGCGTAGCGTTTGGGCCAGAAGTCCTCGCCTTCGTCGTAGAAGCGCCGGCCTTCCTGGTTGACCACGACGCCGAGCGAGACGCAATCAATGCGGGTGCAGATGCCGCCGTCATACAGCGGGGCCCGGGCATCGATGGCCACCATGTGGGCCTGCGTGGGATCGCCGATGCGGTCGGCCCCGTGGTCGTCCAGCATGTGGCGCAACAGCGTGCCCTGGTTGAACCGGGTGCCCCTGATCAGAAACTGGTCAGCGGGCCATTCGCCGCGTTCGTTCTGGCCCCAGGCTTGGCGCAGCCATTCACGGTTCGACTCGAAGCCGCCGGCGGCCAGGACACAGGCCTTGGCGGTGATGCGCTCGCCGTTGACATGCGCCGCGACAAAGCGGCCGTTGTCCAGCTCGAGGGTCTTCACGGGTGCGTCGTACCGGATGCGCACACCCATTTGCTGCGCGCTGCGGAAATACGCATTCACCAGGGCCTTGCCGCCCCCCATGAAAAACGCGTTGGTCCGGGCCACATGCAGCGCCCCCGAGAGCGGTGGTTGAAAGTGCACACCATGGCGTCGCATCCAGCCTCGGCAGGTGGAGGAATGGCGGATCACCAGGCGTGCCAGATGCTCGTTGGTCTGGCCGCCGGTCACTTTGAGCAGATCCTCCCAGAATTCGTCTTCCGGGTAGGCGTCCACCAGAACATCCTGCGGTGCGTCGTGCATGCACCTCAGGTTGCGCGTGTGGCTCGAATTTCCGCCGCGCCACGCGCGGGGGGCCGCCTCCAGCAGCTGGACGCTGGCCCCAGCTTCTGCGGCCATCAAGGCTGCGCACAAGGCCGCATTCCCGCCACCAATCACCAGCACGTCGGTGCTCATCAGAATCTGTCTCCTTCACGTTGGGAGCAGATTCTTCCAGTTGGTGATTGTTTTGATAAATGAATCTCGGGTGATTATTGTTGCGTTTTGAGCATGGATAAAGTGAGCGACCAGAACGCGGATGCAGCGGGGGACAGCGTGGCATGCCTGGGGCGCAGCAGCACCACCTTGCGCCGCACCACCGGGTGGGTCAGCGCGATCTTCACCACGCCAGGCCGATCCCCGTCATTGAAGGTGGACGATGGCAGGATGGTGCTGCCCACGCCCGCAGCCACCAGGTTCACCGCCGTTGCGTGGTGCTGAACCTCATAGTTGCTGCGCAGCCGGATTCCGCGCTTGGCGAGCTGGTAATCCATGAACACGCGTGTGGCCATGAAACTGCTGACCCCGATCAGTTCCGTGTCACGCATGTCCGCCCAGGACACCGATTTGCGGCCCTCCAGCCGGTGCGGCGTTTTGCAGATGAACACCAGCGGATCGGCAAACAACGGCGTTTCGACCAGGTTGGGATGGCGTTCCCCCTCGATGGCGATGCCGATTTCGGCAGCCCCCGAGCGGATCGCCTGCACCACGCCGAGCACGGCAGACGCGCCGCTGGCGCAGGCATTCTCCACATTGATGATCGGCAAGCCGGTAAGGCCCATCTTCATCAGCGTCTTCTGGCCGAAACAAGGGCCCTGATAGGCATGGCCGGCGAAGGCGATATCGATTTTCTCCAGCGGCACGCCGGCATTCGCCAGCGCCGCCCAAGCGGCATCGAAAGCCAGATCATGCACGCCCGCCTCGGGCTGCGGGCCGAAGGCGGTCATTCCGGCGCCGATGACATAAACCTCAACCATCGCGATTTCCTACTGCTCGACGGGCCGGAATTTCGGGCCGACCACGCGTGTGCCGCTCTTCTCGGTCATGATGGTGCCGATCACCAGTTCGACTTTCTGGCCAAGCATGAGCGGCTTGTCCTGCCAATCCTCGAGCTGCGCGATCAACGAGGGTCCCTCGTCAAGCTCGACTGAAGCGATGGCGTAAGGCGAGGGGAATCCTGGCAGGCCGCGCTGGACGACGGCATAAGAGATGACGCGGCCCCGGCCTGCCAACTCGGCCGGCTCCAACGTGCCCGGCCTGCGGGTATCGGGATTCATGCGCTCCGGCGGCCAGAAATAAGCGCCGGTCTCGCGGCAGCGGCTGCCGAGCAGCCGGGCCGGGAACCCCTCTGCCGCGGGTACGAATAACCCAGGCCGGATGGGCTTTTCCACCGCTGCTGTATCGCTTCCTCCGCCTTGCGCCATGGCAATGCCTTTGCGTTTTCTTATCGTGTCCGTTTTTAAGTTATAGCATCAATAACAATTAGGGCGCAAGAGCGCTCGCGCAATCCGCCTACATGCAGAAGCGATAATCAGCCGGCGGAATAGCCGCCATCGACGGCGAGCGAGGCGCCGGTGATATAGCTTGCCAGGTCGGATGCCAGGAACAAGATCGTGCTGGCGATCTCCTCGGGCTGCGCCAGGCGCTGGAATGGCGTATCCACCGTGATGTCGCGCCGCGCATCCGCCTCACGGCCACGGTCGGCGCTCAGTTCGGGCCACCAGCTCTGGCCGCGGAAGATGCCGGTATCGACGCCGCCCGGCAGCAC
>JAYSEE010000012.1:3053-5032 GCA_041914045.1 Ferrovibrio sp.
GGCATTGACGCGGATGGCATAGCGGCGCGCGGCGCATTCCAGAGCAGCGGTGCGGGTGAGCGCGAGCACGCCGGCTTTGCTGGCGGCAACGGCGCCGACCAGCGGGCGGCCGATCAGCGCCAACACCGAAGAGACATTGACGATGGCGCCGCCCTTGGCACGCATGGCGCGGATGCCATGCTTGAGGCCAAGAAACGTGCCATCCAGGTTGACGCTCATCGCCCAGCGCCAATCATCGAGATTCATATCCACCAGCGGGCCGCCTAGCGCCACGCCGGCATTGTTCACCAGCACATCGAGCGAACCGCCCTCTGCTGTGATGGTTTCCAGCGCCGCCTCCCAGGAGGCCTCGTCGGCCACGTCATGCACCAGGGCCGAAGCCTGCCCGCCGGCTTGGCGGATCAATTCGGCGGTTTCCTCCACGGCTTCCTGGTCGACATCGCTGGCCACGACCAGCCCGCCCGCCGCTGCCAGCGCCAGTGCGGTGGCGCGGCCGATGCCGGCGCCCGCCCCGGTCACTAGGCACAATTTGCCATCTAGCCGCGCTGCCGGGTTGGATTGTGAGTCGCTGGGCCGTATCATGTTAGGGTCACTCTGCTGATCGGATGGCGAATCTAGCCACAGTTTTCGTCATTCGTCACTATCCCGTCCGGTCGCATTTACGTTCGCCACATTTCAGTCAGGTACGATGTCCCGCTCGACCAAACTTGTCTCCGCAGCCTATATCATGAGCTACATTGCGGCGAAGGACCCGCAGCAGCTCACGACAGACAGCATCGCGGACGCCATGAAGGACCATCCGGCCCGGGTAAGGCAGATCGTCGCCGCGCTGGTGAAGGCTGAGTTGCTGAATTCGCTGCGCGGCGCCGGAGGCGGCGTGGTGCTGGCCCGCCCGCCGGAAAAGATTACCATGAAAGACATATACCTGGCGGTGGATGAGCAGCCGCTTCTCTCCATCGGGCTCCGCGCGGGCTTCGACGGCTGGGACAATGCCAGCACCGTGCGGCCCGTGCTGACCGCGCTCTATGCCGAGATGGAAAGCGACTTGGTCGAAAAACTCGCCAAGATGAAGCTCACGGCTCTTTACAAAAAGCCCCGCTAGCTTATTAATTGTTGTCGACACTATAACATTTATGCCGTTTGTTGGGAGGGCATGCATGGCCGCGGCCGAATCCGAGGATATAGCCCTGTTGCGCGACAGCGTGCGGCGCCTCACCAATGCTTCCTTCCGTCCGAAGGCCGCGTATTGGGACCAGACCACCGAAGCGCCTCTGGAGAATCTGCGCCTGCTCGGCGAAAACGGGCTGGCCGGCATCACCATTGATGAACGCTTCGGCGGGGCCGGCGGCAATGTGGTGCAGGCCGTGGTCGCCATCGAGGAAGTGGCGCGCGGCTGCACCGCCACGGCCGCCTTCATCCTGGCCAATTGCGTCTCAGCGGAAATCCTGCAAGCGCTCGGCAGCGAGGCGCAGCAGCGGAAATACCTGCCCGATCTTGCCGCTGGCCGCAGCATCGGCGCCTGGGCGATGACGGAGGCCGGCGCGGGTTCCGCCGCCACAGAGCTGCGCACGCGCGCCACGTCTGATGGGCCAGCCCATTTCCGCCTCAACGGCACCAAGCAGTTCATTACGCGCGCCGGAATCGCTTCCTTTTTCATCGCTTTCGCCCGCGTGGACGATCTGCCCGGGGCCAAAAGCATTACCGCCTTCATCGTCGACCGCGACACGCCCGGACTGACTCTCGGTCGGCGCGACATCCATATGGGCCTGCGCGGCGGCGCCTCGGCGGAAGTAATCTTCGAGGATTGCCGCGTACCCGCGGAAAACATGATCCTGCCGCCAGGCAGTTTCGCCAAGCTGATGAACGGGCTCAACCAGGCCCGCGTACTTAATCCCGGCATGTGCCTCGGCATCGCCGCCGAAGCGCTGGAACTCGCAACGCGCTATACGCAGACCCGGCGACAATTCGGCAAACCTTTA
>JAYSEE010000012.1:5072-19881 GCA_041914045.1 Ferrovibrio sp.
GACATGGCGGTGAAGACCGAGGCGATGCGCCTGCTGGTCTATCGCGCTGCCGAGCAGCTTGCCGCACGCCACCCGGACGGCGCGCATAATGCAGCCATCGCCAAGGCCTATGCCGGGGAGGCCGCCTTCGAGGTGGTGGATGCCGCGATGCAGTTGCATGGCGGCTACGGCTATTCTTCGGAATTTCCGCTGGAGCGGATGCTGCGCGACGTGCGCGCCTTCAAGATCGGCGGCGGCTCCACGCAAATCATGAAGAACCGCATCGCCGCCGGACTATTTCAGCGCCTGCCGGCCTAACGTCAAGCCGGCGGCGGCGCCCCGGGACAGCCAATGGTGTACAAAAAAACCCCGATGCCCACGGCGCCGCCCTCCCAGCCCAAACCCCCGTGGGTCAAGCCCCCCAAAGGCGTTTCGGCCGCGGCCAGATTGCAATGGTTGAGGCCGAGCAGCCCGACCTCGAGATTCTCGGCCAGGGCATCGAGCCGCGCGCGCGAGGCGGTGAAGGCATAGGCGGCAAGTCCGAAAGGCAGCGCATTGGCCTTGGCGGTGACTTCCTCGAGCGTATCGAAAGGCTGCAGCGCGGCAATGGGACCGAAAGGTTCCTCATGCATGACCCGCGCCTTGTCGGGCACGCGATCCAGCAAGGCTAGGCCGTGGAAAAAGCCGCGATTGCCAATCCGCCCGCCGCCCAGCAGCTTGGCTCCGCAATCTTGCGCCTCCTGCACCAGTTCTTCCACCGCCTGCAGGCGGCGGCGGCTGACCAGCGGCCCCATCTGCGTCGCTCCATCGAAGGGATCGCCGACGCGAATCGCCCGCAGCGCGTCGGCGAAAACATCGCGGAAACGGTCGTAAATGCCGGACTGGATGTAGAATCGCGTCGGTGCATTGCAGACCTGCCCGGAATTGCGCGCCTTGCGTTCTGCCAGCATTCGCGCCACCGGTTCGATGGCGGCATCCTCGAAGACGATGGTCGGCGCATGGCCGCCCAGTTCCATTGTGCATTTCACCATGCGCTCTGCGGCCAGCAATGCCAGAGTTTTGCCGACGGGTACGGACCCCGTGAACGACAGCTTCCGCACCACGCCCGAGCCGAGCAGGCGCTGCGATAGCCGGCTCGGTTGGCCGAACAGCAGGTTCACCACGCCAGGCGGTATTCCTGCATCATGCACGGCGCGCAGGATTTCCACCGCGCCGCCGGGCGTTTCCTCGGCCGGCTTGATGATGACCGAGCAGCCGGCCGCCAATGCCTCGGCGATCTTGCGGGCCGGAAAGATGGCCGGCATGTTCCAGGGCGAGACGGCGAAGACCACGCCGATTGGCTCGCGCAAGGCCAACTGCCGCGTGGCAGGAAAGCGGCTCGGGATGACGCGGCCATAAACGCGCCGCGCCTCGCCGGCCGACCAGTCGAAGACATCCGCCGCCACCATCGCCTCGAAACGCGCAGCGGCAAGCGGCGCGCCGAGTTCCAGCGCCAGAACGGCGCCGATGCGCTCAGCGCGTTCGCGGATCAGCGCCGCCGTGCGATGCAGCAGGGCGGCGCGCTCCACCGCCGGTTTGCGGCGCCAGAGCGCGAAGCCGCGCTCGGCAGCCGTCAGCGCGGCTTCGATATCGGCCTCCTGGGCGATGGGCAAGCGGCCCAAAAGCTCTTCATTCGCCGGATTCAATACCGCAAGCGATTCAGCGGCGCCCGCATTGCGCCAGGAACCGTCGATATAATGTGCGAGTTCGGGATAGGAGGCGGTCATGGCTGCAGGATCACCAGGGCATCGATCGCGACCGGCTGCGCGCCGGCAATGATCATAGGATTGATGTCGATCTCCCGGATGGCGGGAAAGGCTTGGGCAATATCGGAGAGCGCCAACAGGGCCCGGGCGAGCGCGCCGCGATCCGCCGGCGGCAGGCCGCGGAAGGGGCCGAGCAGGCTGCCTAGCCGCAATTCGTCGATCATCGCCTCTGCTTCCAGCGCATCAAACGGCGCGATTCGGAAAACCACATCGCCGACCGCCTCGGCAAAGATGCCGCCGATGCCAAGGCTGATGCAGGCCCCGAATTGCGGATCGCGCGCCAGGCCCAGCATGACTTCGCGCTTGCCGGAAACCATTTCCTGCACCAGCCATTCCCCGCCCTCGGGCAGGCGCGGCGCCAGCTCGGCACAAGCCGCTGCCACCGCCGCCGCGTCCACGAGTCCAAGCCGGATCATGTCGGCTTCCGTCTTGTGCTGCAGCGTCCAATGGCAGCCTTTCAGCGCCACAGGAAAGCCAAGCCTTGCCGCCGCCGCCGCCGCCGCCGCCGCATCGGCGGCAAGCATCTCGCGCGTCACGGCGATGCCGTAAAGGCCAAGCAGCCGCTTGGCTTCATATTCGGACAGCGCGCCCTGCCGGCGCCGCTGCGCGGCTTCGATGAGCGCGGCGGCCTCCGCCAACGGCGGCTTATGCGACGTTGCATTCATGGCCGATCTCCCACAGCCTTGCGCTGTTCCTGCCGATCCAGGAATGCTCGATAGCGCTCGAGCGCCGCCATGGCCTCGATTGCCTGACGCACGGAGAGAAAATTCGGCACTGCATTGGCGGTCAGCATGGGATAGCCTTGCGCCGCAACCGAGAGCGCTCCGGTCCAGGCCACGATTACCGGCTTGCCGGCTTCCGCTGTCAGCTTGGAAATCTCGCGGCCATAGAAGGAAGCGCGCGGTTCCGCCGCCATGGTGACTAGCAGCAGGACGCCGTCGATATAAGGCTCGGCTAGCACTGTGCGCACCGTATCCTGATAGCCGGTGGCGTAAGAACGGATCTGTCCGGTAACATCAATGGGATTCCGGAGCGAGGCGAAAGGCGGCGTGAAACCGCGCAGCTTCTCTTTCGCTGCCTCGGTGAGCTCCGGCAAATCGAGCCCGGCGCGCGCGCATTCATCCGCCGCCACGCCGCAGATGCCGCCCGAAGCCGAAACCACGGCCATGCGACGGCCCATCGGCAGACGCTCGCCCACCCAAGCGAAGGTCAGCGCGACCGGGAAAAGCATCGCCACATCATCAACTCGCACCAAGCCGAACTGACGGCAGACCGCATCGAAAATGCGGTCCGAACCGGCCAAGGCGCCGGTATGCGATGCGGCGGCCTCGGCCGCCACCTCGGAGACGCCAGTCTTGTAGACCACGATAGGCTTGCGGAGCCGTGCCGCCTTGGCCGCCATGGCGAAGAACTTGGCAGCATCGCGCACCCCTTCCAGGAATAACGCCACGACCTTCACTTCCGGCCGCTCCAGCAGGTAATCGACGTAATCGGCGGCATCGAGATCGGCCTCGTTGCCCGTGGAAACCCAGCAATTGAAGCCGATGCCCTGCTCCATGCCACGCCCCAGCATCGAGCCGCCAAGTGCGCCCGACTGCGTTACGAAAGCGATCGGACCTTTCCGGAAGGGATTGATCTGGCAGACCATCGAGATGCTGGCCACCATGTCGCCGGCAACATTGACGAAACCCGCCGTATTCGGCCCAACCAGCCGCAAGCCGCCTTCCCGCGCAATCCGGACCATTTCCTCCTGCAGATCGGCCCGGCCGGCCTCCGCGAAACCCGAGGTGAATACCACCGCGCCCTTCACGTTCTTGGCCACGCATTGGCGGACCGCATCGAGGCAAGCATCGAGCGGCACCACGATCAACGCGAGGTCCACTTCCTCAGGTATCTCGGCGATGCTGCGATAGGTCTCGAGCCCCATCAGCGTGCCTCCGCGCGGATTGACCGGATAGATGCGGCCCGGAAAGCGATGCTCGATCAGGTGCTGCAGCGCGGAGGCACCCATCTTCGGCGCACCGGTGGCGGAGGTGCCCTCGGAAGCGCCGATCACGGCAATGGAGCGCGGATTGAAAAGCGGATGAAGCGTTGCGGACATCGAATCGGCTTACTTGGTCATGTTCCAGTCATAGGGGAAGGGCATGGTACCATGCTTCAGCACAAGGGGTACGGCATAACGCTTGACTTGGTTGCTGGCCTCGACATCGAGAATGCAGAGCTGCCGCGATTTCAGCGCAGCGGCAAGCGCAGGCTTGAATTCCTCCGGCTTGGCGACGCGGAACACCTTGGCGCGCAGGGCCTCGCCGATCTTGACGATATCGGGGTTCCACAATTCACCGGTCTTTTCGATCTTGTAGAAATCGCCGACGCCGCGTCCGAACTTGTTCTTGGCGCCTTCCACCTCGGCCTGGATGGTCTTGTTGTTCAGCACGATCACCACGCCGGGTACGCCGTATTCAGTCGCGCTGGCGAGCGAGAGGCCGGTATGGATGAAGGATTGGTCGCCGACCCAAACCAGAACCGGATGATCCGGCCGCTCCAGTCCGGCGCCCACCACGCCGGGCGGCGCGAAACCCATCTGGCCGAATTGCTGGTTGTTGGTGGCGAACCAGGGATGGCGCAGTTCGTAAAAGGCCGGCAGGAAATTCATGATGAAGCCGGTATCCGATATCAGCGTCGTCTGCGGGTCGATCGCATTCACCACATCGGAAGCATCCTTCACCAGCCGCGCGTAATGCATCGGAGCGATATCGGAAGTGACGATGTCCTGCACCTCCTTGTGCCAGGCCTTGCGCCAGCCCGCGATCTTCTTGAGCCAGGCCGTGCCGTCGCGCTTAAGCTTTTTACGCTGCCAGCTCGCCGCCAATCCCGCCAGCGCCTTCCGGGCATCGCTGACGATGCCGATGGCGGCCGGATAGACGCGGCCGATCTCGCCAGGATCAATATCGACATGGATCAGTTTTTGCCGCTTGCCGAAATCATAGAACGACCAGCCGGCGGTATTGAGATCGTTAAAGCGGCCGCCGATGGCCAGCATCACATCGGCTTCCACTGCGGCGCGCACGCCGTGCCCGGTGCCGGAGCGATCAACCACGCCAAGGCTGAGCGGATGGTTTTCCGGCAGGCTGCCCTTGCCGCCGAAAGTGGTGGCGACCGGAATCCGGGCCGCCTCCGCGAAGGCCTTCAATTCATCCCAGGCGCGCGCATTCGAGATGCCGGTGCCGACATAGATCACTGGCCGCTTGGCGCCCGCAAGCAGCGTCGCCGCCTCGTCGATAGCGGCCTGATCCGGGCCGGGCTGGCGCAAAGCCGTGACGAAGCCTTTGAAATCAGGCATATCGATGTCGATCACTGTATTCTGGACATCGAGCGGCATATAAACCACCACCGGGCCGGGCCGGCCGGTGATGGCGATTTTGTAGGCGCGCATTACAGTCTGCAGCGCGGTATCAGGCCGAATCGTGGTCACGGCATATTTGGTGATCGGCTTGAACATCTGGATGAATTCGTCGTCGCCATAGCGATAGACTTCCTGGATGCCGCCGCGGCCGAGCCATTTGGTCGGACCGGCCGCCATCAGGCAGAGCATCGGCGTGGAATCGTAGAAGGCTTCGGCGATGCCGGGAATGGTGTTGAAATTGCCGGGGCCGACCGTGGTGCAGGTGACCGGAATCGGCAAATCGCGTCGCATGCGCCATTCGATATCGGCCATGTGGATGGCATGGATTTCGTGGCGGGTCCGTATGCCCTTGATCTTGGCATCGTATTCCAGCGCATCCAGCAGGCCCCAATTGGCATGGCCATTATACAGATAGTAGCGCTTGGTGCCGATGCTCTTAAGGAAATGTGCCACGGCCTGCGCCGCCGTCATCTTAGCCATTCTTCTGATCCTTCTTACCTAGAAACGGGAATCTTGGTGATCTTGGCCGGCGGAGTGCCGCCATAGAGTACCCGCAGCTCCGCCGTGCCGGAATTGAAAATGCGGTGCTCGGCGCAGTCGGGCGGCATGTAGATGGCATCTCCGGCCTCGACCGGCCGCTCCACCATTTCGCCGGATTCGAGCTTCCACTGCATTTGCCCCCTGCCGGCGACGACGTAATAGAATTCCTCGAAATCGGGCGCGTATTCCAAGCGCGTATCGCCGATCACCTCGGTGCCATGGCGATGAAAGACATGCGGCGCCTCGCCCGGCCCCACTACAGCGAGCCCGATGAACAGCCGCTCGGAATTCACCGTCGCCGGATAGATCAGGCGAAAGATGCGGCCTTCGCCGTGCAGCTGATGCGGCGGGGCATCCGCGCCGCGCATGATTATGGGTTCCGCCATTGATTTTTATCCTCCCCCAGTCGGGGCTGTTGCGACATTGTCCAGTTTATTGTTATTCTGACAATAACAAATAACGGAGGCCTTGCCAAGGGCGGCATGGCCGGAATGCATGCGGCGATTCGCGAGGAAGAGGGAAACCGCGCCATGGCGGATTTATCGGGCAAACGAATTGTCGTCGTCGGCGGCAGGTCTGGCATCGGCGCGGCCATTGCGTGCGCCGCAGTTGAGGCCGGCGCGGCTGTAATCGTCGGAAGCTCATCGAAATCCCAAGATACTTTGGAGCCGGCTCACGGCGGCATTAGGCTTCTACCGGTGGATCTAGCCGATGCCGCGTCGATTGCCGATTTCATAAAGCAATGCGGCGTTGTCGATCATCTGGCGATTACAGCGCAATCCTCCACCGCTCTGCGCACCTTGAAGCCGCTGTCCGAGCTCGATTTCACCGATCTGGAAACGGCATTCCGCGTCAAGCTGTTCGGAACGCTGCGTCTTGTGCGGGCTGCTTTACCCTCCCTCGCGCGCGACAGCTCGGTGCTGCTGGTCTCGGGCGCCGCCAGCCGACGCATCATTCCCGGCCATGTCGGCCTCGGCGCCCTGAACGGCGCCATTGAGTCGGCGGGCCGACAACTCGCCAGGGAATTGGCTCCGATCCGCGTCAATGTGCTATCGCCCGGACCGAAGCTTACGACCCAATGCCAGCGGATCGGCGCGAGGCGATGTATGCCGCCCGCGCCAGAGCCCTGCCGGTGGGGCGGATCGGACGGCCCGAGGATATCGCGGCCGCAGCGCTGCACCTGATGCAGAATGGCTATGTCACCGGTACGGTGCAGGATATTGATGGCGGCGGCCTGATCGCCGGTTAGGAAAGAAAGAGACACCGCTCATGCCGATCAGCAACCTGCTTTTCATCGACAATGCCTGGGTCGATTCCTCCGACGGCGCGCGCTTCGCCACCATTGATCCCGCCACGGAGGAGCCGATCACCGAGGTGGCCTTGGCCAGCGCCGAGGATGTCGACCGGGCAGTGCAATCCTCGGAACGCGCTCTGAAGGGCGAATGGGGCCGCATGCCGCCGGAAAAGCGCGGCGAATTGCTGCTGCGGCTCGCCGATCTCATTGATGCCCGCAAGGAGGAGATCGCGGCGCTCGAGACCCGCGACATGGGCAAGCCGTTGCGCGAAAGCTACGCCAACGTGGCGCGCTCCTCGCGCACCTGCCGCTATTATGCCGGCGCGGTTGACAAGCTCGAAGGCGCCTCATTCCCGGTCGGGCCGAACGGCTACAGCTTCACCATGCATGAGCCGCTCGGCGTCACGGCGCATATCACGCCTTGGAATTATCCCTTCGCCAATGCCTGCCGCAGCCTGCCTACCGCGCTGGCCGCCGGCAGCACCGCGATCCTGAAACCTGCCTCCGACACGCCTCTTTCCACGCTGCTGCTTGGCGAGCTTTGCGCTGAGGCCGGCTTCCCGGCCGGCGTGGTGAATATCCTGCCCGGCAGCGGATCGGTCACCGGCGCGGCGTTGGCGCGGCATCCCGGCGTGCGCGGCATCACCTTCACCGGTTCGGTCAGCACCGGGCAACGCATCGCCGCCTATGCCGCCGAGCGCATCGTGCCGACAGTGTTGGAACTGGGCGGCAAGAATCCCCAGATCGTCTTCGCCGATGCGGATATCGATGCCGCCATGGCCCAGACGCTGCGCGGCGCCTTCACCAATGCCGGCCAGGTCTGCACCTCGGTGAGTCGGCTGCTGATCGAACGGCCGCTTTACGACCGCTATGTCGAAGCGCTGGCCGCCCGGCTCCGCGCGCTTACCATCGGCAACGGAATGGACAATCCTGATATTGGCCCGCTGGTATCGCGAGCGCATCGCGATGATGTGGCGCGCTATGCCGGCATCGGCCGCGAGACCGATAATGCGCGCCTGGTCACTGGCGGCAAAGCGCCGCAGGGCCATGAACGGGGCTGGTTCTGGGAACCGACGCTGTTCGACCGCGTGCGGCCGGATGCGCGCATCGCCAGCGAGGAAATCTTCGGCCCTATTCTGGCCGCTATCCCGTTCGACAGCGAGGCCGAAGCGCTTGCCATCGCCAACCGCCTGCCGCTCGGTCTCACGGCCGGCATTTTTACCCGCGATATCGGGCGCGCACTGCGGCTGGCCCGCGACATTCAATCCGGCATGGTCTGGATCAACGAATGGTTCATGAGTCCGGTGCAAACGCCGCATGGCGGCATGAAGGAAAGCGGCATCGGGCGCGAACAGGGCATGCTTGCCCTGGCCAATTACACGCAGGTGAAAACCATCGGCGCGCGGTTCTGAAGAATTTAGCTCGTTCCGCGCGGCTGCGAGTGCGTTCCTTCTTGAATGCGCTTGCAATTGCCGGATGCACTGCTACAATAGTTATTGAGTTCATAACAATTATCCAGGGCCGAGCCAAGGCCAGGAAACGGGAGGGATCCATCATGCGCATTGCTGCCTATGCCGCGCTCGCGGCCGTTCTTTTCGGCTTCTCCGCCAGTGCGACCGCGCAGGAGCGCGCCTGGAAAATCGGAACAGTTGTCGCACCGCCTTCTATGCTCGGCATTCTGGTGGATGAGATGGCCGACACCATCGGCAAGGCTTCAGACGGCAAGCTGAAGGCGGAGCGCTACCAGCAGCCGAACGAGCAGGAGATCGCGCAGAATGTGCTGCGCGGCCGCTATGAAATGGCCTATATCTCCGCCACCGGCATTGCCCCGGCGATTTCCGAGATAGGCGTGCTGAACATTCCCTATCTTTGGACCACCGCGGCCGAGCGGGATTACGTCACGGATAAATTCGTCGTGCCCGTCGTCGCCAGCATTTTCGCCTCGAAAGGCGCCGAACTGATCCGCTTTGGCGATGCCGGCTGGACGAACATCTTCTGCAAGACCGCCTGCACCACGCCGGAAAGTCTGAAGGGCATGAAGTTCCGCGTTTCGCCGACCGCCGGCGACAAAATGATGGCGGATCGGCTCGGCGCCAATGGCGTGACCATGACGCTGGCGGACTTCTACCCCGCCTTGGAACAGGGCGTGGTGAATGGCGGCACCCTTACCTTCGGCTTCTATCTGATCGGCCCGGCAGCGAAGTCGGCGCCGCATTACGTCTTTACCGAGCACAGCAACCAACCGGCCTTCCTGATCGCGCATAAGGCGGCTTGGAACACGCTGCCCAAGCAGATGCAGAAGGCAATCGCCGACGGCATCGCCCCGGCACATGAAATCCGCCGCCGCATCGCCGCGGACGAAGAGCCGAAAATGGAGCTGCACAAGGCGCGCGGCGGATTTGTGCATGTTTTGACCGCCGAGCAGAAGGCGGCATGGGCGAAGGTGATCGTGCCCGGCCATGAAGGCCTGATCAACAGCTATGGCGACCGGGCGCGCGAGCTTTACAATGCCATCCAGAAGGGCAAGGCCGAATTTGCCAGCATGAAGAAGAATTGATGTCGGCATCAGTTTCCACCAGGCGTTTTACGTAACCATCGAGGCAGTATGCGGCAATTCCTGAAGCGTCTTTACGCGGTCGAAGCCTGGGTCGCGGGAATTGCATTGGCCCTTGTTGCGGTGGCTCTGGTCTCCGATATCGCGGGCCGCGAATTCCTGGGCGGCGGCATTTTCGGCGCCCAGCGCACTGCGGTCTACGGCATGATCGCTTCCGCCTTCTTAGGTCTGGTGCTGGCCACCCAGGCCGGCAGGCATATCCGCATCGAAGGCCTCGATCGCCTGCTGCCGGCGGCCTGGGAACCCGTGATTATCCGTGCCGGCCATTTGGTCTCCGTCTGCATCTGCCTCTTCCTGGCATACTGGTGCGCTGATTTCGTTGCCGTGGCCTTCCAAGAAGGCGAACGCGGCATGGCGCTCGATATCCCCGTATGGCCGATCAAGCTGATCCTGCCCTACGCCTTTGCCTCGGCCACGCTGCGCTACCTTCTCTTCTTCTACGACCCGAGCTTGGAAGAGAAGCCGCAGGAGGTCGGCTGATGCACGGCTTCATCCTGACCGGGCTGATTCTGGCGCTCATTCTGCTGCGCCAGCCCATCGTGCTGACGCTGGCCGCCGCGCTAGCCTATGTGCATATCTTCATGACGCGGAGTTCGCCGGAATTCCTGATCCAGGATATGTGGATCGCGGTGGACCGCGAGGTGCTGCTCTCGATCCCGCTTTTCGTTTTCGCCGGGCTGATCATGGCGCGCGGTTCGATCGCGCAGAAGTTGACCCGCATCATGAGCGCGCTCACCAGTTCCATTCCCGGCGGCCTCGCCGTCGCCACGGTGCTCTCCTTGACCGCCTTCGGCGCCGTCTGCGGCGCTTCCGCCGTCACCATGCTGGCCATCGGCACCATCATGTATCCGGCGCTTCTGAAAAACGGCTATTCGCGCAAGTTCTCCATCGGCCTGATCTGCGCTGGCGGCACGCTTGGCGTGATCATCCCGCCCAGCCTGCTGATGATCCTCTATGGCGTGATGACGGAAGTATCAATCACCGACATGTTCGTGGCTGGCTGGGGGCCGGGTCTGCTGCTGGCCGGACTGCTTTCCGTATACAGCATTGTTATCAACTGGCGCATGACCACCACGCCTTTCGACCTTCGGGAATTGCTCGCAGCGCTCAGGACCGGCATCTGGGCCATCCTGATGCCGGTCATTCTGCTCGGCGGCATCTATACGGGGCATTTCACCGTGACCGAGGCCGCAGCCGTTTCGGTTGCCTATGCCATTTTCGTCGAACTGGTGATTCACCGGGAACTCAATTTCAAGGCCTTCGGTGCGGTGGTCATGGAAACGTTGAAGCTGCAAGGCTCGCTGATGCCGCTGCTTGCCATTGCCGTCAGCTTGAACAACATCATGGACCTGGAGGGCGTGCCGCAGGCCCTGGTCGCCATGATGAAAGACTATATCGACAGCGGTGCAAGCCTGCTGGTCATCACGAATATCATGCTGCTGATCGCCGGCGCGCTGATGGACGAATCTTCAGCGATCATCGTGCTCGCGCCGTTGCTGGCGCCGCTGGGCGAAAGCTACGGCTTCAATCCGGTGCATTTCGGCATCATCGTCATCGTTAATCTGCAGATCGGCTATGTCGCGCCGCCGGTGGCGCTGAACTTGATCGTCGCGATGGTCGCATTTAAGGAGAAATTCGGCTTCATCTGTCGATCGGTGATCCCCTTTATCGCATTTATGTTGATAGGCCTCATCATCACCTGCGCCGTGCCAGAATTGTCGCTGTTCTTGTTGAAATAACGCCAGCCTTCTGGATTGATCTCCCGCCTAATCCCGACTCTTTAAGCGAGCCCAAGATTCGAGCGAAATTCTGCGTGCATTTCCTAGATGAGAGAGATGCATCCGATGCCGAAAAAGCGATTTACGGAAGAGCAGATAGCGCTTGCCCTGCGCCGAGCGGCAACCAATTGCTCGCACTGAATCTGAACAGGTTGTGGAAGGATTTTCCTGCCGATGGGCCGCGCAGCGCCAGCAACTAGGCTTCATTGCTTAGAAAATAGCGTACTTGTGAAATGCATCTGGAGAATCTGGCCCAATCAGGGCCGAAATGGCGCTTCATCGGCAGACAATCTGACTGCTATCTTGGCCTCCTTGCCTCAAAATTAGGAAAGAAAGCGTCTGCAAATCTAGGGGCTGTTCACACAGATATTCAACGGGTCAAAGCAAGCTTGGCCCTGCAGGATCACCAGGCGCTACCGCTACTGAAGACACTGCCGCACAAAGTGACTGTTGGTCAGCAGGACGTGGCCATCCAGCTTAACAAACCCGGTTGAGCGAGGGTCACCGGCCTTGAAGCGAAACAAGGCGCCCTACAATCCGACGAGGGTTCCGATCGGCACATCTACGCCATCACCTTCAAGGCCGCGTTCCGACGGATCGGCAGTGAGATGCGGCTGATACTAGATGATGTAGGCCTGGCGCTGCGCAAAGGCGAGCCGGATCCCGCCCTATTGAAGGCTGTCGCTCGGGCGTATCGCTGGGTCAACCAGCTTCAAGAAGGCAAAGCCTCGTCCATCAAGCAAATCGCCATCGCTGAAGGGTACAATCCGCGCTATGTGGCCCACATCATGCCACTGGCCTATCTGGCGCCGGATATCACCGAAAGCATCCTAAGTGGCAACCAGCCACTCACGCTGAGCCTCGACAGACTGCTCAAAGGCTTCCCGGCCGATTGGGCTGCCCCGCGCCAACAGCTGGGCTTTGTTGCCTAGCAACATCTGACCAATACGGACACACGCACATCGCCTATCAGGCAAGATTCGCGCCTGCCGAATTGGCCACTTGTCGGTCTGAAAATCAAAAGCGTACTCGTGAAATGGGGCCCAGAGAATCTGGCCCATTCAGGGCCCGAATGCCTGCCTCAAGGGCCGGAAAATAGGCCGCACAATCGGCCCCCAAATGCCACATGCTTCGGGAATGTTTGAGCTATTGCCGTCCGGCGGAGAACACGCTCTCCAGGGGCAGACTGCGTGGCGGATGGGGTGTCCGCCTAATTAAAAATCACCCTTAACCGCAGTTGTCCGCTTTTACATAATAAAATAAGGGTTTTTATTCAATTCCCGTCCAAAATCATCCGTTGTCGTTCACCCAAAGCCGCATTATATTGTGGGGCGTAATGTGGGGTAATTGGAGGCGGAGAATGGCAAAACGTCTACTGGACAGGCTCACCGCCCGGCGGGTGGAAACGGAGAAGCGGCCCGGAAGGTATGTAGACGGGAAAGGGCTTTGCCTTGAGGTAGACCCGTCCGGGGCAAAGCGCTGGATACTCCGCATCATGGTGCAGGGCCGCCGCCGCGATATGGGGCTTGGCGGCGTCGTTGACGTCTCCCTAGCCGATGCCCGCCAGAAGGCAGCGGAGGCCCGCAGGATTGCCAAGGCTGGGCTGGACCCAATAGAGGCCCGCCGCAAGGCACAGGCCCTCCAGACGCTCCCCAGCTTCCGCAAGGCCGCAGAGGCCCGCCATGCGGAATTAACCCCGACATGGAAGAATGCCAAACATGCGGCCCAGTGGCTAAAGACCCTGGAGGCTTTCGCCTTCCCCAGTTTGGGGGAAACTCAGGTTGACCGCGTGGACGGCCCGGCTATTCGCGATGTCCTGTTGCCCATCTGGCTCGAAAAGCCCGAAACCGCCCGGCGGGTGGCCCAGCGGATCGGCGACGTTCTGGAATGGGCAAGGGGGAAAGGCTACCGCAGCGGCGACAACCCCATTCGGAGTATTGCCAAGAGCCTGCCTCGCCAGCCAAAGCGGCAGGGACATTTTAAGGCGCTGGAATATTCCAATGTCCCCGCCTTTCTTAGTGTGCTGCGGGAATGCAATTCCGGCCCAATGGCAAAGCTCGCATTTGAGTTTCTTATTCTGACCGCCGCTCGCACGAGCGAAGTGATTAATGCCGAGTGGCGGGAGTTCGACCTGGAGGCCAAGATTTGGACCATCCCAGCCGAGCGTATGAAGGCCAAGCGGCCCCACACAATTCCCCTTCCCGCCCGCTGCATTGAAATCCTGGATGCCGCCAGGCAAATGAATAGCGCGAAATGCCCATATGTATTTGAAAGCCGCCCCAAGAAACCATTCTCGAACATGGTATTCTTAAAGGCGCTGGAGGACATGGGGTTTGGGGACAAGACCACCGCGCACGGCTTCCGGTCTGCATTCCGCGACTGGGCCGCAGAGACAACAAGCTTTCCCAGCGATGTCGTGGAAATGGCCCTAGCACATTCTATCCGGGACAAGACCGAGGCAGCCTATCGGCGCGGGGATTTGCTTGAGAAACGCCGCGACCTGATGGCGGCATGGGAACGGCATTGCCATATAGCTCCGGGGAAAGTCGTTTATCTTCAGAGAGCATAAGGACGGCAACATCTGCAACAAACGCGGAAATGTGAGATGGCTAAAGAAGCTCCAGAGAAATGGGACGGATACCGAATATTCAGCGATGCCCCAAAAATTTCACAGGAAGCCGTTCTTCAAGCGATAAACGTGGCAGGACAAAAGCCCCATGAAATCATTTCCGCCGTCATGCCGAGTGACGATGGTATTACAAAGGAACAACGTGAAGTCTCGCGAAGCGAGTTCTTGTATCAGCGACTGAACCGCTTGGCGAAAGTATATGCGCTCGGAATCGCGGAAAGAACCGCGCCGGACCGGAGACAAATTGACAGAACCTTGGATAGGTTATCCAAAACAACAACAAAACTTTTGAATTTGCTGGGCCAAGACCATCGGAAGAAAAACATTCAAAGTATGCCCAGAGAAGATGATTATATTGTCGGAAATATCCCTCCAGCAATCTACCACGAACTCTCCCTTGGCGCTCGCCCTCTAGTCGGGGAATTGGTCGAGCAGCGGCGAATAACAGTCTTATCATCGGACTTTGTAATTGAAGAAGCGCTGAGCGGGGTATTTCTATTGGAACAAATCCTTCACCAGGTCATTTCCCATAATAAACTCTTTGGACAAGGCGTGCGCCAAACGCAATCGCCTTTCGACTTGCTAATTTGGGGATTTGGAGACGCTTATCAAATCGCGTTCGGCATTAAACCAAAAGATGGGTTCAATAGTGTGACAGGCTCGGCGGATGGTCCTTTTATTCGATTCTGCTCTACAATTTCCGGGGCAATGAAACTGGGGCAAACCAGTAACTCTATCCGGGCTGCCTGGAACCGGCGACCTAGGAC
>JAYSEE010000012.1:19891-26734 GCA_041914045.1 Ferrovibrio sp.
CCCTGTTCAAAACCTAAAACTTTTTTCGAAATTTGGTCATTAGCGCTCAAATGCGCTTGGTGTTCGTATCCGTCGGCGACCAATTGAGGCCGCCTGACTGGAGAAAACACATGCCGAACCACCCCATCCTTGTAACCATCCCCGAAGCCTGCCGCTTAGTGGGGCTCGGGCGCACTCGCCTGTATGACCTGTTGCGGGAACGGCAGATTGAGGCCGTAAAAATCGGCAAGCGCACGCTGGTTAAATATTCCAGCCTGCAAGCCCTCGCTGGCGAACAAGCCGCCGTCTGAAACGGAAAAACCCCGGCCCGATGTCAGAAATCGGGGTCCGGGGCGCTAACCGCTCTAGAAAGCACGTAAACATGAAACTACACCGCCGCGCCCAAGGGCGCAATCCAGAACTGCCGCCATTGCTGGCGTATATCGAGCAATCCCGCTGCGCGGATGACTGGGCACGAACCCCACGGGCGGCCCAGCAGCTTGCCCGCATCTATGGCCTGCCGCCCTGCCGTGCCCGCGCCATTGCAGAGGCGAACGGTCTGGGAAGCGCACATGCGCGATAGTATAACGGTTAGAATACTAGATGCCCAAACGCCTACAGTCGCCTTTCCACAGGGGCGGGATGCCTGGGCCTTGCGAGAGTTGTTAAAGGCTGGCCCAGCCGGTATTACCCCTCTGGAGCGGCCCGCACCGCGCTGGAGTGCATATGTTCACAACCTGCGGCGAATGGGCTTTGAGATAGCCACGCTGCACGAGCGGCACGGAGGGCCATATTCAGGCACCCATGGGCGCTATGTGTTGCGCTCCAGTGTTGCGGTCTTGGCCGACGCCGCCAATGGCTAAGGCCCGCAAACCCAACCGGACAGGGAGACGTGACGGCGAAAGCCGCCACGTCCGCCTGTATTCCTGGTTTACAGAATGCCCCGCTTGGAGGTCACTCACCCCGATTGCCCGCGCGGTGTATTGCGAACTTGGCGGGCTCTACAACGGCTCCAACAACGGAGAGCTTTTCTTGTCCGTTCGAGAAGCTGCCCGCCGCACGAATGCTGGAAAGAATTCCGTTGCCAGCGCTCTAAAGCAATTGGTGGAGCTCGGATTTATCCGACCCCGGCAGGGGGGGGCTTTTCACTGGAAGGCTCGCCATGCGACATGCTGGATTCTAACCGAACACGCATTTGCTGGGCAGTTGGCGACCAAGGATTTTATGCGCTGGGGGTCATCTGAAATTCAATTGCCGGTCCCCGTCACGGGACGGTCTGTCCCGCCAGAGAGACAGACGTTCTCTGCTGGACCACAAAATCCGCCCATCTGTCCCGCTACGGAGACAGATTGCTTGGAGAAAGCCAAAAATCTGTCCCACCACAGAGACACAGATAGTTTACCAAGGGGGGGGGGCCTGTAAATGAATAAGCTGAAAGCTGCAAAGTCGCTTAAGACAGAGCGACGCCACATTGCCCGAATAGAGGAACCGCAGACTACCGAACCTTGCGTGAAAGCCAAAAAAGGGCAGGGAAATCTTCCGCGCATTCGAGTGGAGGCGACACCAAAGGGCGACCCTAGAACAATTTGCCTTCTCCATACGGAAATTCAGAATGAAAATCGCCCCGAAACAGTTGGAGAAGCCATGTTGGCGCTCGAATTCGGCGTGAAGGGCAATGATGCCGCGCAAATGATTCTCCGGCAGGTTATCAACGCGACCCGCACTCAGGAGGATATTTCGGAGGCAGAGGTCAATGGCACTCTGGCATTGCTGGCGGGAATGGTCCCCCGGGATGAATGCGAAGCTATGCTTTTGGCGCAAATGACCGCGAACCATAACTTAATTATGGAATTATTCCGGCGGGTGAGAAATACAGTCGAAACATTGCCACAGCAGGATAGCAATGGCGGGCTGTTAAACCGCTTGCAGCGAACCTACGCGGCCCAGGTCGAGGCCCTGTCCCGATACCGCAACCGAGGCCAGCAAACGGTTAGAGTAGTTCACCAGCATGTGCAGGTGGCCGCCAACAACGCCCAAGTAAATGTTGGGCCACCTTCCGATGGGGGGGAGGGGTGATTTTTCGAATGCGGCAATTATCAACGATAGAGCTGCCCGCTATACCCCGCAATATGCGTAACAATGTGGGGCATTATGTGGGGTTTTATAATTTATATTGAAAATAATATAATAATTTCAATAGTATAGATAAATATAGTGGCGGATGGGGTGGGATTCGAACCCACGATACGCTTTTGACGTATACACACTTTCCAGGCGTGCGCCTTCGACCACTCGGCCACCCATCCAGCGCGGGCGGCACTATAGCGGGGGGAGAGGGATTTGCAATCGCCGGACGGGGGTGATTAGATGCGCCTGTTCCGCCGGCTAAAGGCTTGACCGGCCGGGAGAATTAACCTGAAGAATCAACCTGGGGAATCGGGGGGAAGGCGATGTTTCTGGGGCGGATTGCCGGATGGCTGCTGGGGGCGCTGGGGCTGGTGGCCCTGGGGGGCGACGCCCTTACGCTTTTACAGGGCGATTCGGCGCCTGCCGGCCTCTCTCCCGTCAATTCGGGCCTGCTGGCCAGCCTGGGCGAATTCTGGCTGCGGCTCGACCCGAACGGCCCGACCTGGCTGAGCGCCTTCGCGCCGGACTGGCTTCAGCAGGCCCTGCTGGCCTGGCTGCTGCCGCTGCCCGCCGCTCCGGTCTTGCTGGTTGCCGGCCTGCTGCTGGTGCTGCTGTTCCGCAAACGGGCGCCGAAGAAAACCCGGCCGCGCTTCGGGGCCTTGGCCTAACCGGATGCTCAGATATAAATCCGCCCGGCTGGCCGCATGGGCGTCAGCCGGTTCCAGAACATGCCGCTATCCTGCAAAAGGCTGCGGTATATGCGGGGCGATATTCCGTAACGATCGCGGAAGCTGCGGCTGAAATGCGCCGATGAATTGAAGCCCCAGTCGAGGGCGATATCGGTGATCGAATGCGCGGCACGTTTCGGATCGGCCAGATCGCGGCGAATGCATTCCAGCCGCTCGTTCCAGATGAATTCGTTCAGCGTTTCATCCTCGCGCCGGAACAGCTTGTGCAGATTGCGCTTCGAGCAGCCGAGCGCCTCGGCGATGCTGGCCGGCGAAAGCAACGGATCGCGCAGATTCTTGGCGATGAAATCGAATAGCCGCGCGCGGGCGGTTTCGCGCAAGGCCTCCTCGCTGGCAATGCCCCGTCGCTCCAGCATGGTTCCGAGCACGGCGCTCGCGATGGGGGTTGCCCAATCCGTAATGCCGCCGGCGCGGGCATCATCGAGAAAGGCCGCGCAGAGCAGATCGAAAGCGCGGCGACCCGCGCCGCTCTGGCCGGAAAAACGCTGCACCGCCACTTCATGCAGCGGAATGCCGAGGCTGATCAATTGCTCGCGCGGCAGCAGCAACGCGATCTGATCAATCGTCTCGGGATTCGAAACGATGTAAGGTTGCGTGGTGTCGTAAAGGCCCCAATCGCCCGGCGAAAGCATGGCGCGGCGGCCATTCTGCTCGAAGCAGGCCGCGCCGCGCAATTGCGCCACGATCTTCACATAGCCGCGATCATCCCGCCGGACCAGCGGAGCCGTGCGCATCACGCGGTGGCGCGTGGCGCGAATGCGGCAAAGCTTGGAAGCCAAGCCTAGATTGGAGGCCAGGCCCTGATTGGAAGTCGGGCCGGGATACGACGAAAGCGGCCGTACATCCAATTGCCCGTCGAAACCCTCATCGCCCAAAGTATCGGCTTCCAGCCAGCCGATATGCTCGCGCACGAAGGCGCCCCAAAGCTCCAGCCGTTCCGCCGGCCGTACCGCTCGCGTTGCTACCGAATGCATGGCGCTCCGATCAATCTCCCTTGATCCCTTTATTGCATCCCATTCAAATCCCGAACAGGCCGATCCCGAGCGGGGTTTTGAATAATCTATACCAAAGCAGCATGCCAGCGGGCGAAAAGCGCCGCCGCGCCGCCGCGCCGAAAAATTGTTGCGGCGCAGCAAGCAGATTTTTCGGCCGGTTCACTCTCAGGCAAGAAAAGCCCGCCCCGCAGCCTAAGATGACGCTCACTTAGCGCGCGGACCAACCGCGCCGCAAAGGGAGGAAATGAAAATGAAACCTGCCACTTACATGAAGCCGGCCGTGGGCATGGCTGCCGCGCTCGCGCTGTCGCTGGCCGCATTGGCGGCGCCAGCCATGGCGCAAACCAGCGTGAAGATCGGCTATGCCGTTTCCAAGACCGGCCCCAATGCCGGCGGTACGGCCATCACCCAGGTGCCGAATTACAAGCTCTGGCTCAAGGAAATACAGGATAAGGGCGGCCTTTTGATCGGCGGCAAACGCGTGCCGGTCGAGGTCGTGGAATACGATGACCGTTCCAGCTCCGAAGAGGCCGTGAAGGCCGTCGAAAGATTGATCGAGCAGGACAAGGTGGACCTCGTGCTGCCGCCCTGGGGGACCGGCCTCAACCTCGCCGTCGGCCCTGTTTTCCACAAGCATGGCTATCCGCAACTGGCCTTCACCGCGGTGACCGACCGTGCGCCCGAACTGGCCAAGCGCTGGCCCAACAGCTTCTGGCTACTCGGCACCAGCGTGCAATATGTCGATGCCCTGGTCGAGCTGCTCTCGGCGCAGCAGAAAGCCGGCAAGATCAACGCCAATGTGGCGATGGTGAGCATTGCCGACGGCTTCGGCATCGATCTCTCGAAGGCCGCGCGGCAGGGCCTGGCCAAGGCCGGCCTCAAGCTGGTCTACGATAAGACCTATCCGATCGGCACGCAGGATTTCGCGCCGCTGATCGCCGAAGCATCGCGTTCGGGCGCCGACACCTTCATCGCCTTCAGCTATCCGCCGGATACGATGGCCCTGACCGATCAGGCCAAGGTCGCCAATTTCGCGCCGAAGGTTCTGTTCACCGGCGTCGGCACTGCATTCCCGCAATATGCCGGCCGATTCGGCGCCAATGCCGAGGGCATGCTTTCACTCGGCGGCTGGACCAGCAACATGCCGGCCTTGCAGGATTATAAGGCCAAGCATAAAGCGGCCACCGGCGCCGATCCGGATTACTGGGCCTCGCAGCTTGGCTATATGGCGCTGCAGATGCTGGAGCAATCCATCGAGCGGGTCGGCAAGATTGATCGCGCCGCCATCATCAAGGAGCTGCAAACCGGCAGCTTCGACACCATCCTCGGCAAGGTGAAGCTGACCGACAACATGCCGCCGAAAGGCGTGCATCCCTATATCGGCCAGTGGCAGAACGGCAGTTTCCTGGGCGTTGCGCCGGTAGGCCCGGGCATGGCCACGGTGGCGATCCCGAAGGCCGCCTGGAAGCCGTAACCCCTGCAAAGCGGCTGCCGGCCGGCATTCCCGGCCGGCAGCGTATTTTCGGCAATGATGCGAAAGCGTGTATCGAATGTTGGTTGAAGCCTTATTGACCGGAATTACGCTGGGCGGTCTTTATGCGCTGATCGCCCTGGGCATGACGCTGCAATACGGCGTCGCCCGCATCATGAATCTCTCTTACGGCGAAACGCTGATCGCAGCGGCCTTCGCGGCCTATTGGTTCTTTACCGGCGCGGCGATCAATCCGCTGCTTGCCGCCATTGTCATCCTGCCGGCGGCCTTTGCGCTATCCTATCTGTTCTACCAGTTGATGCTGCAGCCGCTGGTGCGCCGCGCGAAAACCCGCGATGCGCTGGAAGTAGACAGCATCCTGGCCACATTCGGCATGCTGTTCGTGCTGCAAGGCGTCATGCTGGTGCTGTTTGGCGGCGCCTATTTCAGCTACGGCTTTCTTGCCGTGCCGGTGCAAGTGCTGAGCGCTGCGATGGCCGCCAATCGCCTGCTGGCGCTGGGCCTGGCGCTGCTGATCGGCATCGGGCTCTATCTCGGCCTCACCCGCACCCGGCTCGGCACCGCGATCCGCGCCGTTGCAGTAGATCCCGTGGCGGCGCAGCTTGTGGCGATCGACGTGCGCCAAGCGGCGGCGGTTTCCTTCGCGCTGGGCGGCCTGCTGGTGGCGGCGGCCGGCGTGCTGATCTCGATGTTTCTTACTTTCAATGCCAATATCGGCGCGGTCTTCACCATGAAGGCGCTGGTGGTGGTGATCATGGGCGGCGTGGGCAATCTGCTCGGCGCGCTGGCCGCCGGCATGATCCTCGGCCTGACCGAAACCTTCGTGGCCACTTTCGGCGATCCCGGCCTCACGCTGGCCGCCACCTACATCATCTTCCTGCTGGTCTTGCTGCTGCGCCCGCAGGGGCTTTTCGGGCGGGCCGGATGATGGCCAGACCGCGCGCGATCCTGCTGGCCGGGCTTGGCCTCGCCATCGTCGGCTTGCTGGTCGTGGTGCCGAAATTCGCCGGCGGCTATGTGCTTTCGCTGTTGATCGGCATCCTCAATTACACGGTTCTGGCCACGGCCTGGGCGCTGTTCTCCGGCCCCACGCGCTATGTATCGCTGGCCACGGTGGCGTTTTTCGGCATCGGCGCCTATACGGTGGCGGTGTTCGGCGAGGAACTGGCCTGGCCGCTGGTGCTGTTGATCGCGCTTGGCGTCGGCATGCTGGTGGCGCTGCTGGTCGGCCTCGCCACCTTACGGCTCTCCGGCGTGTATTTCGTGATCTTCACCCTGGGCCTTGCCGAACTGATCCGGCAATTGGTGATCTGGTATGAGGTGAATGTCACCCGCACGCTGGGCCGCTATGTCTTCGTCGATATCCGCACCGAGCAGATTTACTGGCAATTGCTCGGCCTGACCGTTCTAGTCTTTCTCACCGGCTGGCTGATCCAGCGCTCGCGCCTGGGCCTGGCGCTGCGGGTGATCGGCGACGACGAAACCGTGGCGCGCCATGTCG
>JAYSEE010000013.1:0-4726 GCA_041914045.1 Ferrovibrio sp.
ACCCGATCATCTTGAAAATTCCCGATGGCAGCTTTTCGCGCGGCATCGTGAAGGCCGCCGACCGCCAGCAATTGCTGGACGAGGCCAACCGCCTGCTGCGTGAATCCGATGTGATCCTGGCGCAGGAATATCTGTATACCGATTTCGACTGGCGCATCGGCATCCTGCGCGGCGAAGCGATTTTCGCCTGCCAGTATTTCATGTCGCGCGGCCATTGGCAGGTGGTGAAGCATGGCGAGGGCGGCCGCTTCACCGAAGGCGGCTTCCGCACCATCAAGGTGGAAGACGCGCCGACCGAAATCGTGCAGATGGCGCTGAAGGCCGCCAGCCTGATCGGCGACGGCTTGTACGGCGTGGACCTGAAGCAGACTCCCAAGGGCGTGGTGGTGATCGAGGTGAACGACAATCCCTCGATCAACCAGGGCGAAGAAGACGCCGTGCTGAAGGACGAACTCTATCGCCGCATCATGCAGGAATTCATCCGCCGCATGGAGGGCAAGCCGGGCCAGGCTTCGTCTCATCCGGACGCCGCCTTTGCCGCCCAGCCCTCCCTGCCGCCTTTGGCCGTGCAAAGCAGTGCGGGCCAGCTTGGTCCGGGTTTGACGGGTCCGGGCTTGGCCGGACTGGTATTGCCGAATGGCGCGCCCTCGCCGGCGCAGATCGCCGCCCAGGTGGCGGCCAAGGTCGCGGCTCAGGTTTCCGGCGAGATCGCTTCCCGCATCGCCGCCGAAGTATCCAGCCAGGTGCTGGGCCAGGCGCTGAATGCCGCCCGCCCGCAGGTGGTGAGCGGCAATTCGGGCGGCAATGACGACGACCCGACCCTGCCCTTCCCGCTTGGCGGCAATCGGGCATAAAATCGTTATTTTTCTATTTTGTCGATTTTTTGACCGAAACCTTTGCCGGGCCATACCGCCATTGTGATCAGCCAGTAGTTATTTTGATTTCATGATTTCTACCCGCTCAGGTATGATTGCCGCATCTCAAGGCGTTCCAAAAACGCCCTTCCAAAAAAGCCCCCCCTGGCAACGCTGACGCAGGCTGTCGATGAGCAGAATCATTGGTATTGGTGTATTGGCGCTGGCCGTTGCCGGCGGCGCCGGCTGGTGGCTGTATGGGCCGGAAATCCGTGAAAAGCTGGCCCCGACCGCCGTCGCTTCCGCCCCCAGCGGTCCGCAGCAGGGCAGCCAGCAGGCGCCGATAGCCGTCGATATCCGCCCGGTCGTGCTGGGCCGGGTGCGCGACCAGATCGAGGCGGTGGGCAGCCTGCGCTCCAATGAATCGGTGATCGTGCGGCCGGAGATTTCCGGCCGGATCAGCGAAATCCTGTTCGAGGAAGGCCAGCCGATCAAGCGCGGCATGCCGCTGGTGCGGCTGGATGCCGCCATCGCCCGCGCGCAGGTCAATCAGGCCCGCGCCAGCATCGCGCTCAGCCGCGCCAATCATGGCCGCGCCGAGGAGCTTTACGGCAAGGGCGCCGGCACCCAGCGGGCGCGCGACGAAGCCGTTGCCAAGCTCTCCGCCGACGAAGCGGCGCTGGCGTTGGCCCAGGCCACGCTGGACAAAAGCACCATCCTCGCGCCGTTCGACGGCGTGCTCGGCCTGCGGCAGGTCAGTGTGGGCGATTACGTCAATCCCGGCCAGGCGCTGGTGAATATCGAAAGCCTCGATCAGCTCAAGGTGGATTTCCGCATCCCCGAAGTGCATGCCCAACTGGTCGGCGTGAACCAGACCATCCGCGTGCGGCTGGATGCGATTTCCGGCAAGAGCTTCGAGGGCAAGGTCTATGCCATGGATCCCGCTTTCGACCCGAATGGCCGCGCGGTGATCCTGCGCGCCCGCCTGCCCAATCCCGACCGCCAGCTCAATCCCGGCATGTTCGCCCGCGTCACCTTGATCGTTGAAGAGCGCAACAACGCCATCCTGGTGCCGGAAACCGCGCTGGTGCCCTCGGGCCGCGACGTGTTCGCCTTCCGCGTGGTGGATGGCCGCGCGATGCAGAGCAAGCTGCGCATCGGCCTGCGCCGCGAAGGCCAGGTGGAAATCCTGGAAGGCATCGAGCGCGACGACAAGATCGTCGCCGAGGGCGCTCAGAAGCTGCGCAACGGGCAATATGTGCGGCCTTCCAGCATGACCCAGGGTTCCTGAGCCATGGGCATTTCAGAACTCTGCATCCGACGCCCGGTTTTCGCCACCGTGCTCAGTTTGGTGGTGGTGCTGATCGGCCTGGTGTCTTTCACCCGGCTCAGCGTGCGTGAATATCCCAATATAGATCCGCCCGTGGTGCTGGTGCAGACCACCTATCGCGGCGCTTCGGCCGAAGTGATCGAAAGCCAGGTCACCCGCGTGCTGGAGGAATCCGTCGCCGGCATCGAGGGCATCGACACGGTGCGCTCGATCACCCGCCCGGAAACCAGCCTGGTCGTGGTGCGCTTCAAGCTGTCGCGCGATGCGGAATCCACCGCCAACGATGTGCGCGACCGCGTCAGCCGCGTGCGCGGCAAGCTGCCCACCGAAATCGACGAGCCGGTGGTTTCCAAGGTGGAGGCCGATGCCCAGCCGGTGCTGTATATCGCCTTCTCTTCCGACCGCCATTCGGCGATGGAACTGAGCGATTACGCCGACCGCTTCGTGAAGGATCGGCTGCAATCCATCACCGGCGTGGCCGAGGCGCGCATCTTCGGCGAACGCCGCTATGCCATGCGCATCTGGCTGGATGCCGCGCGGCTGGCTGCCTACAGCCTGACGCCGCAGGATATCGAAACCGCCCTGCGCCGGCAGAATGTGGAAGTGCCGGCCGGCCGCATCGAAAGCCGCAACGTGGAATTCACCGTGCTGTCGGAAACCGACCTGCGCGAGCCCGAGCAATTCGGCGCCATCATCGTGCGCGAGGTGAACAACTACCCGGTGCGGCTGCGCGACGTGGCCCGCGTCGAAATCGGCCCGCAGGACGAGCGCGTGAATGTGCGCTTCAACGGCAAACCGGCCGTGTCGCTGGGCATCGTGAAGCAGGCCACCGCCAATCCGCTGGATATCTCGGCCGGCGTGCGCGAGGCTCTGCCCGGCATCCTGGCCAGCCTGCCCGAAGGCATGCGCGCCGATGTGGCCTACGATACCTCGGTCTTCATCCGCGCCTCGATCGATTCCGTGTATCGCACCATCGGCGAAGCCGTGCTGCTGGTGGTGGCGGTGGTGTTCCTGTTCCTGCGCAATCTGCGCGCCACGCTGATTCCGGTGGTCACGATCCCGGCTTCGCTGCTCGGCGCATTCGCCATCATGCATGCGCTGGGCTTCACCATCAACACGCTGACCTTGCTGGCCATGGTGCTGGCCATCGGCCTGGTGGTGGACGACGCCATCGTGGTGCTGGAAAACATCTACCGCCATATCGAGGAAGGCATGGCGCCGCTGGACGCGGCCTTCAAGGGCGCGAAGGAAATCGGCTTCGCCGTGGTGGCGATGACGCTGACGCTGGCCGCCGTTTACGCGCCTATCGGCTTCATGAGCGGCACCACGGGGCGATTGTTCACCGAATTCGCCTGGGCGCTGGCCGGCTCGGTGCTGATATCGGGCTTCGTGGCGCTGACCCTCAGCCCGATGATGTGCGGCCATATGCTGAAGCATGAGGCCAAGCATGGCTTCCTTTACAATCTGGTGGAAAAGGCGCTGGTCAGCCTCACCGACGGCTATACCGCGCTGCTGCGCGGCTCGCTGAAAGCCCGCCCGCTGGTGATCCTGGTCGGCGCGGTTTTCGCCGCCGCCAGCTATTACGTCTTCATCGGCCTGAAATCCGAACTCTCGCCGACCGAGGATCGCGGCACCATCATCGGCAGCTTCAACGGCCCCGAAGGCGCCACCATCAACTACATGGACAAATACGCCCGGCAGGTGGAAACCATCGTGGAGGCAGTGCCGGAAGCCTATTCGCGCTTCGTGGTGTCGGGCAATCCGATCGTTTCGCAGGGCGTGTCGTTCACCCGCCTGCAGCCTTGGGAAGAGCGCACCCGCCGCCAGCAGGATATCGTTTCGCAACTGGTGCCGAAATTCCGCGAGCTGGCCGGCGTGCAGGGCTTCGTCAGCAACCCGCCCTCGCTGGGCCAGAATCTGCGTTCCTCGCCGATCTGGGTCGTGGTGCAGGCCAATATCGAGTCGGAGGATTTGAACCGGCTGGTCGAGCAGATCATGGCCGAGGCGCGCAAGATGCCGGCGCTGGACAATCTCGACACCCGGTTGAAGCTGAACAAGCCTGAAATCAAGGTTTCGGTGAACCGCGAAAAGGCCGCCGATATGGGCATCGAGGTGGATACCATCGGCCGCACCTTGGAAACCATGCTGGGCGGCCGGCAGGTGACGCGCTTCAAGCAGAACGGCAAGCAATACGAAGTGGTGGTGCAGGTGGCCGGCGTGGAACGCACCAATCCGGAGGATCTGTCAAAAATCTACGTGCGCGGCAGCGGCGGCCAGATGGTGCAATTGTCCAATCTGGTGAATGTGCGCGAATCCCTTACGGCGCGCGAACTCACCCGCATGGGCCAGCTGCGCGCCGCCGACATCACCGCCAATGTCGCCGCCGGCTATTCCGAGGGCGAGGCGCTGGATCAACTGGAGCAAGCCGCGCGCAAATTCCTGCCGCCCGGCGGCCGCATCGACTACAACGGCCAGTCGCGCGAATTCAAGCAGGCTTCGGGCGACATCTACTTCACCTTCATCCTGGCGCTGGCTTTCATCT
>JAYSEE010000013.1:4736-10417 GCA_041914045.1 Ferrovibrio sp.
CGACCCGTTCATCATCATGCTCACCGTGCCGCTCTCGATGACCGGCGCGCTGCTGGCGCTGAAACTCGGCGGCGGCACGATGAACATCTACAGCCAGGTGGGATTGGTGACGCTGGTCGGGCTGATCACCAAGAACGGCATCCTGATCGTGGAATTCGCCAACCAATTGCAGGAGCAAAGCCGTTCACGGCTGGATGCGGTGGTGGAAGCCGCCTCGCTGCGCCTGCGGCCGATCCTGATGACCACCGCGGCCATGGTGCTGGGTTCGCTGCCGCTGGCCATGGCGATCGGCGCGGGCGCGGAAAGCCGCCAGCAGATCGGCCTGGTGATCGTGGGCGGCCTGCTGCTCGGCACGCTGCTGACGTTATTCGTGGTGCCGACCGCCTATACCCTGCTGGCGCGCGACCGCAGCAAGCTGGCGCATAAGGCCGCGCCCGCCGCTGCCGAGCCGCATCCGGCCGAGTGAGTTTTTACTCGGCGGCCTGCCCCGCCGTCGCCTGCGGCGCGATTTCCTCGGGCCGCAACGGGAAGGCCAAAGCCGCCAGGAAGATGATCACGCCGCAAGCGCCCAGGATCATGTAGAGGCTCTGGAAATCGCCGCTGCGGCCATGCAGCCAGGCGATCAGCGGCACCGCCGTGGCGCTGGCCCCGAACGACATCACATAACGTATGGCGAAGGCCCGCGAGCGCCATTCATCGCTGGTATAGCGCGCGATCATCGCATCGTTGATGGTCACCTGGCCGAATACCGCGAACATGATGCCGGCCGCCAGCCCGGCCAGCGGCCAGCCTACTGCCCAGCCGGCCAGGAACAGGCAGGGCGCCTGCAAAGCCGCCACCGGAATGAATACCCGACGCAGCGGCAGTCGGTCGATGATGCTGCCGATGATCAATTGCGCTACCGCGCCGAAGGAAAACACCGCGGCGGCAATCGCGCCGACGCCGAAGGTGGACAGGCCGCCCAGATCCAGCCTTTGCTCGAACATCTTGGGCAGCGATACCGTGCCGGCATTGAAGGTCAGCCCGCCGGCCACCGTCACCACCGCCAGCACGGCAAAGGCGCGGATCATGATGCCGCGCGGAATCGCCAGCGGCTTCCTGCCCGCCGCCTTACCGGCCTGCTTCTGCTCGGGCACCAGCAGAACATAGAAGATGCCAGCCGCCAGCGCCGCCGCGCCGGGCAGCATGAAGGCCGCGCGCCAGCCGAACCAATCCGCCAGCGCACCGGTGATCAACGCAGACAGCGCCACGCCCATATTGCCCCACACGCCATTGATGCCGAGATCGCGGCCCATCTTGCGCACATTGGCGATCAGCAATGCGCCGCCCACCGGATGATAGATCGCGGCGAACATGCCGATGCAGAACAGCCCTACGGCCAACTGCCAGGGCTCGGCGGCGAAGCCGGTGGCGAGCGTGGACAGTCCGATGCCGAAAAAGAACAGCGCCATCATGCGATGCCGGCTCCAGCGGTCGCCCAGCCAGCCGGCGGGGATGGAAAACGCGCCGAAAGCGATGAAGCCGCCCAGCGAGAGCGTCAGCAATTCGCCGTAAGGCAGGCTGAAAGCTCCCTCCATCGCCAGCACGGCAGTGGGGAAAACCAGCATCAGCATATGGTCGAAACCATGGGCGATATTGACGAAAGCAACGATACGGCGAGACGACGGCATCAAACGGACTCCGGGTTTTTGTTATGGACAAGCTAGTCTGTCCGGTTCAATTTGTTCGGCCATAAACTATCGAGAATCAGCCATGGCCCGCAGCAGCATCGCCGAGGATTACCAATACGTGCCCCGGCCCGTAGCGGCGCTGGCCAAAGCATATCGCGGCGGCCATCGGATTCCGCCGCATAGCCATCCGCGCGGACAATTGCTGCATGCCATATCGGGCACCATGCGGGTGCTGACCCCGGCCGGCGCTTTCGTGGTGCCGCCGCTGCGCGCGGTATGGCTGCCGCCGGGCCTGGAGCATGAGGTCCGCATGGCCGGGCCGGTGGAGATGCGCACGCTTTATATCGCCGCCGAGGCAGCCGCCGACCTGCCCGCCGATTGCCGGGTACTGGATGTTTCGCTGCTGCTGCGCGAATTGATCCTGGCCGCCATCGCCGAGCCGGTGGAATACGACACCGAGGGCCGCGCCGGTTTGGTGATGCAATTGATCCTGGCCGAACTGCGCCGTCTGCCCGCCGAGCCGCTGGGCCTGCCAATGCCGCGCGACGCCAGATTGCGCCGGCTCTGCGACGGCTTGCTCGACGATCCCGGCAAGCCGCTGGGCCTGGAGCAATGGGCCGAGCGCAGCGGCGCCAGCGCCCGCACCCTCACTCGCCTGTTCCAAAGCGAGACCGGCATGAGTTTTCGCCGCTGGCGCGAGCGCGCCCGGTTGGCCGAGGCGATGGCGCGGCTGGCGCAGGGCGAAGCGGTAAGCCAGGTCGCCCGCCTGCTGGGCTACGACAGCGCCAGCGCGTTTGCCGCCATGTTCCGCCGTCAACTCGGTGTTGCACCGCAGCGATATATGCGCGGAGGCAATCCCTCGCTGCTTGTGGAGGCTACGCCCAGAGGTTAGACTTGTTTCCATATAAAAATAAACATGGAGGAAATTATGTTGACTCGCTCTTTCGGTATCGCTGCGGCCACCTTTGCTTTCGGCGCTTTCTGCGCTGCATCCGCGTCGGCGCAGATTCAGTTCAAGGCTTCGCACCAATTCCCCGGCGGCAAGGGCGACGTGCGCGACGAGATGGTGCAGATCATCGCCCGCGAAGTGGCCGCCGCCAATGTGGGCCTGGATATCAAGGTGTTTCCCGGCGCCAGCCTGGTGAAGGCCAATGAGCAGTGGAATGCCATGCTGAAGGGCCAGATCGACATCACGGCCTTCCCGCTGGATTATGCCTCCGGCCGCCATCCGCAATTCGGCGCCACGCTGATGCCCGGCCTGGTGAAGAACCACGACCATGCCAAGCGGCTGAACGGCTCGCCTTTCATGCAGGATATCAAGAAGGTGATCGACGATGCCGGCGTGATGGTGCTGGCCGATGCCTGGCTGGCCGGCGCTTTCGCTTCGAAGAAGAACTGCATCCTCGAACCCGCCGATGCCAAGGGTCAGAAGGTGCGTTCGGCAGGCGCGACTTTCGCCGAGATGTGGGCCGGCGCGGGCGCTTCGATCGTCTCCATCCCGTCCAACGAAGTGTACAACGCGCTGCAGACCGGCGTGGCCGACGGCACCGATACCTCGACCGGCAGCTTCGTCTCCTTCCGGCTTTACGAGCAGGTTACCTGCATCACCGCGCCGGGCGACAATGCGTTGTGGTTCATGTATGAGCCGGTGCTGATGTCGAAGGCCAGCTATGCCAAGCTGAACGACAAGCAGAAGGCCGCATTGAAGGCCGCTTCGAAGAAGAGCGAGGATTATTTCGCCGCCGAGTCCAAGAAGCTCGATGACGAAATGGTCGCGGCCTTCAAGAAGGCCAATGTGAAGGTGGTCACCATGACCCCCGATCAGGCGCAGAAATGGCGCGACGTGGCGACCAGCAGTTCCTACAAGACCTTCTCCGAGAAGGTGCCGGGCGGCAAGGAATTGATCGCCAAGGCGCTGGCGGTCAAGTAATCCACACGCTGTAGGGAAACGATGCAGGCTTTCATCGACCTGGTACGGTGGCTATCCAGGATCAGCGGGGTGTTATCCATCCTGTTGATTCTGGTATCCATCCTGGTGGTCTGCCAGATGATCTTCGTCCGCACCGTGCTGGGCGAATCCTCGATCTGGCAGACCGAGTTCGTCACCTTCGCCCTGATCGCCGCAACCTTCATCGGCGCGCCCTACATCCTGATGACCCACGGCCATGTGAATGTGGATCTGCTGCCGCTGTATCTTGGCCATCAGGCCAGGATATGGCTGGCAACCGTTGCCTCGCTGACGGCGCTGGGCTTCTGCGTATTGGTGGCCTGGAATGGCTGGCATTGGTGGCTGGAAGCCTATGAAGGCGGTCATGTCACTTCGTCGATGTGGCGCGCCCGCTTGTGGATTCCCTATCTGTCGGTGCCGGTGGGCATGGGCCTGCTCTGCCTGCAATACGTTGCCGATATTCTCTGCCTGCTGACCGGGCGCGGCATGCCCTTTGGGCTGAAACCCGAGGATGGCATCTGATGAGTCCGCTGCATACCGGCCTGCTGATCTGTCTGGCCACGCTCGTCGTGCTCGCCACCGGCATTCCCATCGCCTTCGGGCTGGGCGTCGTTGCCGTGGTCTTCCTGATCGTGTTCGACGGCTTCCGCAGCATCAATTTCCTGGCCGAAACATTATTCTCCGGCCTGAACGATTTCACCCTGGTCTCGATCCCGATGTTCGTGATCATGGGGGCAGCCGTGGCTTCCTCGCGCGCCGGCAGCGATCTTTACGAGGCTTTGGCGCGCTGGCTGCATAAAGTGCCCGGCTCGCTGGTGATTTCCAATATCGGCGCCTGCGCGCTGTTCGCCGCGCTGACCGGTTCCTCGCCCGCCACCTGCGCCGCCATCGGCAAGATGGGCATCCCGGAAATGCGCAAGCGCGGCTATGCGGCCGATCTTGCCACCGGAGCCATCGCGGCCGGCGGCACTTTGGGCATCCTGATCCCGCCCAGCGTGACGCTGATCCTCTACGGCATCGCCTCGGAAACCTCCATCGGCAAGCTGTTCCTGGCCGGCGTGATCCCCGGCCTGCTGCTGACCGTACTGTTCATGCTGTGGGCGTTCTATATCTCCTGGAAGCGCGGCGAAAAGCTGGTGGATGCCGACCGCATCTACAGTCTGGCGGAAAAGCTGGAATTGCTGCCGCGCGTACTGCCTTTCCTGGTGGTGATCGCTGGCGTGGTCTATGCGCTGTATGGCGGCATCGCCACGCCTTCGGAAGCCGCCGGCGTGGGCGCCCTGCTCTGCCTGCTGATGGTGGTGGTGATCTATCGCGTGTGGGACCCGGTGAAGCTGTGGGACATCCTGCGCGACGGCATGCGCGAAAGCGGCATGCTGCTGATGATCATCGGCACCTCGATCCTGTTCGGCTACATGATGTCGAGCCTCTACATCACCCAGTCGATCGCGGAATGGATCGCCGCCCTGCAGATCAACAAATGGGTGTTGATGCTGTTCGTCAACATCCTGCTGCTGGTTGCCGGCTGCTTCCTGCCGCCGGCCGCCATCATTCTGATGACCACGCCGATCCTGGCGCCGATCATCGCCAATGCCGGCTTCGATCCGGTCTGGTTCGGCATCATCCTCACCATCAACATGGAAATGGGGCTGATTACCCCGCCCGTGGGCCTCAACCTCTTCGTCATCAACGGCATCGCACCCGATGTGAAGCTGCCGGTGATCCTGAAAGGAGCGCTGCCCTTCATGCTCTGCATGGCCGTGGCGATCGTGATCCTCTGCGTCTTCCCCGGTCTGGCCACCTGGCTGCCGGAAGTCCTCATGGGGAATTGAGACCAGCTTGCCCGTCGCCTATCGCATCCTGGCCTGCACCTGCCTGACTTACATCATCAGTCAGTTCTACCGTTCGGCCAATGCGGTGATCGGGCCGGATTTGATGCGCGAGCTGCATCTCACGCCGGAAGATCTCGGCATCCTCACCGGCGCGTTCTTCATCACCTTCTCGCTGAGTCATATCCCCATCGGCATCGCCATCGACCGCTGGGGGCCGCGCCGCACCATCCT
>JAYSEE010000013.1:10427-25327 GCA_041914045.1 Ferrovibrio sp.
TTTCCTGGGCGCGCTGTGGTTCGCCCGCGGCGACGGGCTGCTGGAACTGAGCATCGCGCGCGTGGTGCTGGGCTTCGGCTGCGCCGCCTTGCTGATCGGCCCGATGGTGCTGTTCTCGCGCTGGTTCGCGCCGGAGAAATTCGCCACCATCTCCGGCATCCTGGTGGCGGTGGGCAATCTCGGCGTGATCGCCTCCACCGCGCCGCTGGCCTGGTTCTCGGCCGAATACGGCTGGCGCAACGCCTTCTACATCACCGCCCTGCTCACCGTGATCATGGGGCTGGCCTCGGCTTTCATATTGCGCGACCAGCCGCCCGATGCGCCGCCGCCGCCGGCCAAGCCGGAAACCCTGGCCGAGAATCTGCGCGGCGTGGCCGAAGCCATCGGCAATCCGAATTTCAAATACCTGTTCGCCATCATCTTCAACGCCTATGCCACCTTCATCACCATCATGGGATTGTGGAGCGGGCCGTATCTGCATGATGTGCATGGCCTGGATTCCGCGGCGCGCGGCCAGGTGCTGATCTACATGGCCGCTGCGGCCGCGATCAGCTATTTCATCTGGGGGCCGATGGACCGCATCTTCAATACCCGCAAATGGATTGTCGTGGCCAGCACGACCGGCCAGGCGCTGTGCGTCGGCGCGTTCGTGGTCGCGCCGGGCCTGAGCCTGACCAGCGCCACCATATTATTCACCCTGATGGGACTGCTGAACGGCGTCACCGTGGTGATCTTCGCCCATGGCCGCTCGATCTTTCCCGCCCATATCGCCGGGCGCGGCATGACGGCGCTGAATATCGGCACCATGGGCGGCGCGGCGTTTCAGCAGGTGCTGACCGGCTATGCCATGAGCGCGGTCACGCCCATCGGCCAGCAGCCCGATGAATTCGCCTATCGCTTGGTTTTCGGCATTCAGGCCCTATTGCTTCTGGCCGCCTTGCTGTTCTATCTGCGTGTACCCGATGCCAAGCCCAGAATCGCGGCCCCCTGAAATGACCGAACCCGTACCGAACCGTTTTAACTTAGCCCGTTATTGCCTAGCCGAGAATGCCGGGCAGCGCGGCGGCAAGAACGCCATGATCCTGGTGGGCGATGCCCGCGAGGGGCATTGGAGCGCCACGCGCATGAGCTTCGCCGAGGTGGACCTCGCGGTGCGCCGGCTGGCCAACGGCATCCTCAGCCTGGGGCTGCCGCGCGGCTCGCGCATCATGATCCGCATGGCCAACGACGCCGATTACGCCCTCACCTATTTCGCCACCATTGCCGCAGGCCATGTGGCGCTGCCCTCCAGCGCGCAGCTTACCGCCCATGAAGCGGCCTTCCTGCTGGAGAATTCCGGCGCCGCCGCCGTGGCCGCATCGGCCGAGCTGGCGCACGACCTGAACCTGCCGGCCGGCGTGATCCTGCTCGATCCGCCGATGCTGGCGCGGCTGAAGGCTTTCGATCCGGTGGCCGACTATGCCGATACGGCGGCCGACGATCCGGCCTATCTGGTTTACACCTCGGGCACCACGGGCAAACCCAAGGGCGTGCTGCATGCCCAGCGCGCTGCCTGGGGCCGCCGGCCGATGTATGACGGCTGGCTGGGCCTGAGCGAGCATGACGTGCTGCTGCATGCCGGCGCCTTCAACTGGACCTACACGCTCGGCGTCGGCCTGGTGGACCCCTGGGCGATGGGCGCGACCACTGTGCTGTATAACGGCCAACGCGACATCACGGTATGGCCGCGCCTGATCGAAACCTATCGCGCCACCATCTTCGCCGCCGTGCCGACGCTGCATCGCCAAATCCTGAAATACGGCAATGTGCAGGGCCATGATCTTTCCAGCCTGCGCCATGGCGCGACGGCGGGCGAAGCCTTGCAGCCTGCCTTGCTGGCCGAGTACCAGGAAACCCTGGGCAAGCCGCTGCTGGAAGCCTTAGGCATGAGCGAGATATCGACCTATATCTCCACCGGCCCCGGCATGGCGATCAAGCCCGGCAGTCCGGGCAAGCCGCAGGCCGGGCGGCGTGTGGCGATCCTGCCTGTCGAAGGCGGCACCGATCCGTTGCCGGCCGGCGAGATCGGCCTGCTGGCGGTGCATCGCTCCGATCCCTCGCTGATGCTGGGCTATTGGAACCGTCCCGATGAGGAAGCCCTGGTCTATCGCGGCGAATGGTTCCTGGGCGGCGATCTGGCCGCCATGGATGCCGATGGCTATGTCTGGCATCATGGCCGCAACAACGACGTGATGAACGCCATGGGCTATCGCGTTTCGCCCGCCGAGGTGGAAGCCGCCCTGGCCGATCATCCGGCGGTGCATGAAGTCGGCGTGACCGAATTGCGCGTGCGCGACGACGTATCGGTGATCGCCGCCTTCATCGTGCCGCATGAGGGCATGCGGCCCAGCGCGGAAGAGCTCAACAAATTCGCCCAAGACCGCCTGGCCGGCTATAAATGCCCGCGCGAATGGCGGCTGGTGAGCAGCCTGCCGCGCACCGCCAACGGCAAGGTGCAGCGCAAGCGGCTGATCGAGGCGCCTTTGCTTTAATTTTCCTTTGCGGGCGGCGGGCGGCGCTCGAACGCCGCTTCGTCGGCATCCAGATTCTGCTGGATGCGGGCGCGGGCCTGCTGTTGCAGCGAGATGTGGCGCTCCTCGTCCTCATCCCAATGCACATGCATCTCTTGCAGCAGCCGCTGATTATGCCGGCGGAAAATCTGCGCCCGTTTGTGCGCCGCATAAGTGCCGTGGCCCAGCGAACGCAAGGTCGCCTCGCCCAGCCGCAGAGCGGAATGGAAGGTCTCGCGCTCGATATCGGCCACTTTGAGATTCATCAAGGCAATGGCATGGGTGAGATCGCGGGCGCGGGCCACCACATGCAGATTGGGAAAATGCCGCTGCGCCAGTTCCACCAGCAGCAAAGAGGCTTCCTGGCTGTCCAGCGCCACCACCAGCACCTTGGCCTTGGCCGCGCCGGCGGCTTCCAGCAGATCGAGGCGCGTGGCATCGCCGTAGAAAACCTTGAAGCCATAGGGCCGCAGCGTGTCGATGGTGACCGGATCGTGATCGAGCACGGTGGCGCCGATGCGGTTGGCATAAAGCAGGCGAACGATGATCTGGCCGAAGCGGCCGAAGCCGGCCACGATCACCGGATTGCCCTCGTCTTCCGGGGTTTCCTCCGGCCGCTGCGGGCCGCGCGCCAGACGCGGCTCGATCAACCGATCGTTCAGCACCAGCAACAGCGGGCCGATCAGCATGGACAGGGCCACCGCCACGGTAAGCTGGGCCGCTGCTTCCGCCGTCATCGCGCCGATCTGGGCGGCGGCATTGAACAGCACGAAAGCGAATTCGCCGCCCGGCGCCAGCAGGAATACGAACAAGGCCGCCTGCCGCGCCGGCACGCCGCCGAACCGCGCCAGCAGCGCCAGGATCGCCGCCTTGGCGAAGAGCAGTAGGCCCAATATGCCAAGGATCGCTGCCGGCTGGTGCAGCAGCAGCCCCACATCCACCGACATGCCGACGGATGTGAAGAACAGGCCCATCAGCAGGCCCTTGAACGGCTCGATATCGCTTTCCAGTTCGTGGCGATATTCGCTTTCCGCCAGCAGCACGCCGGCGATGAAGGTGCCCAGCGCCATCGACAGGCCGGCGAATTGCATCAGCGCCGCGATGCCCACCACGATCAGCAAGGCGGCGGCGGTGAATATCTCGCGGATGCCGGTGGCGGCGATGAAGCGGAAAAGCGGCCGGGTGAGATAGCGCCCGCCCAGCACCACGCCGCCGATCACCAGGGCCGCCAGCAAGGCCGCCTTCAGGCCGCCCTCGGCATCGGCGGATGCGCTGCTGCCGCCGAGCAACGGCAGCACGGCCAGCATGGGGATCACCGCGATATCCTGGAACAGCAGAATGGAAAACGTGGCGCGTCCGCCATCGGTGCCGAGCAAGCGGCGCTCGGTGAGCGGCTGCAACGCAATGGCGGTAGAGGACAAAGCCAGCCCGAGCCCGGCCACCAGCGCCGTGCTCCAATGCCAGCCATAGCCGGCGGCCACCACGCCGATCAGCAATGCGCAGCCGGCCACCTGCGCCGAGCCCAGGCCGAAGATCGGCATGCGCATCTGCCACAGCCGGCGCGGTTCGAGTTCCAGCCCGATCAGGAACAGCAGCAGCACCACGCCGAATTCGGAGAAATGCAAGATGGCTTCCACATCGGTGATCAGCCGCAGGCCCCAGGGGCCGATGATCAGGCCGGCGATCAGATAGCCGATCACCGAGCCGAGGCCGAGCCGCTTGGATACCGGCACGGCGATGACGGCGGCGGCCAGATAGATCAGCGCATTGAGCAGAAAGCTTTCCGACATCGCCGCTACCTGTCGCCTTCCGGCAGCATCGGACGGATGCCGGCCGGCTGCTGCGCGGGATGCGGATAGGTGCGCAGCCAGGCGCAATACGCGGCGGCATGGGCCAGCACTTCATCGGCGGCGCGGCGGTTCACGCCCTGAAACAGAAACGGCGCGCGGTAATTCATGCCGCAGAGCGCCGCCATGCGTTCGAAGGGATGCAGGAATTCCATCACGGTATGGCCGTTATAGCCGTCGGCCTGATAGGCCTGGGCCGGGCTGCCGGTGGAAATCGCCTGCACGCAATCCTTGCCTTGCAGCTTGTCGCCGCCCGGACCATAGGCCCAGCCATAGCGCAGCACGCTGTCGATCCATTCCTTCAGCAGAGCCGGGCCGCTATACCAATAGAGCGGATGCTGGAGCACCAGCACGTCATGCTCCAGCAAGGCGGCTTGCTCACGCTCCACGTCGATATCGAAATCGGGATAGAGATCGTAAAGATCATGCACCCGCACATGCGGCAGGTCGCCGATCGCCTGCCGCATCGCCGCATTCACCCGCGAGAGATGCGGATAAGGATGGGCGAACAGCACCAGGATTTTCGGGGTTACTGAACCGGGCGCGGGCACGCCCGCCTCACTCGATGGTCGGCAGGATCGCGCCCGTGGTGTCGGCGTCGGTCATGTCGGCATTGCCGAGTTTGGCTTCGCTCAGATTGGTGTTGCGCAGGCGCGCCCGGGTGAGCCGGGCGTCGATCAGGTTCGCGCCTTTCAGCACGGCTTCGGAGAAATCCGCTTCGGTGCAATCGGCGGCGGCCAAGCTGGCCGACCAGAAACGCCCGATCGGCTTGCCATCCGGCCCGCGCAAAGGCACCTGCCCCAAAGTGGCGCGATGCAGAACGGTCTTCTGCATGATGGCGCGAGCGAGATTGACGCCGTTCATCAGCGCGCCGGCCAGATTGGCGCCGGTCAGATCGGCTTCCGAAAGATCGGTCATCACCAGGGTGGCGTTGGTGAGTTTCGCGCCGGAGAGCTTCGCGCCTTTCAGATTCGCGCCCGACAGATCCTTGCTGGACAGGTCGATGCGCTCCATCGCCACGCCGGACAGATCGGCGCGCGTGCCTTCCTGGCCGTCGCTTTTGATCCAGCGCTCATGCTCCTGCAGAATGCTGGCAACCGAATTGCCGAAGCTTTCCACATCCACGAACATTTCCGCGCCGGTGAAATTCGCCGTCTCGATATCGACATCCTCGAGGATCGCGCCCTTGAGATCCGCGCCCTCGAAATTCGCGCCTTCGATCAAAGCCAGCGACAGGTCCGCGCCGCGCAGCGACGCGCCGGACAGATCGGCCCCGGCAAGATTGGCCTTGCGCAGCATCACCTTCGACATATTGGCTTTGCTCAAATTGGCGCCGGAGAGATTGACGCCGGTCATGTTCGAGCCGGTGAGATTGGAACCGCGCAGATTGGCATCCGACAAATCCGCGCCCGAGGTGTTGGCCTTCGGCTTCTTGCCTTCCGCCGTGGGCGCGCCGAAACCGACGCCGGCCTCGGAAGCCTGCATCAGCGCGCCGCCCCGGAAATCCACCCCCAGCAGCCGCGCGCCGGCCAATTGCGAGCCGCGCAGGCTGGCCCCGCGCAGATCGGCCTTGGACAGATCGGCGCGCGACAGATCGGCGCGTTCGAGATTGGCGGCGAACAGATCGGCTTCGGACAGGTTCACATCGGACAGCACGGCGCGCGACAGATTGGCGCCCGACAGCTTGGCGGCGCGCAGATCGGCGCCGGAAAAGTCATAGCCCTGCAAATCCGCCAGGGAGAGATTGAGCCGTGCACCACGCGGACGTTTCGCCAGCCATTCCCGATGGCGGGCCAACATCCGTTCGACTTCCATCGGATTCATGCGACTCTATCATCCCCCGCCCCGGCCCGCCGATGCGCGGCCGAGTGTATTAACCCCTTACAGCATATTAAGGTTTTTCCGCGTACACGCAATCTTCGCAGCGCCACGCGTGTTGCGCACTCAAGGCGACCGAGAAAAAACCTCCGCGCTAAGCAACCTACAGGCAATGCAGCTTGGTATTGCAGGCCCATCCCCATCCGGCGCTATTCTGGAAAAAGGCCGTCCGGCCATGGCCGATTCGGCCAAATCGCCCCGCAAACGACCGCTCGACACACACACTATAAGGATTGGGGGTTCCCATGAGCAATGCACCTGAAACCGGAGGCATCGTCACCTCCTGGACCGAAAAGACCGGCGGCGTGATCGCCCCGGAAGAACGCCTGCCCTGGCCGCAGACCATCGTGGCCGGCCTCCAGCATGTGGTGGCGATGTTCGGCGCCACGGCTCTGGCGCCGATCCTGATGGGCTTCGACCCCAATGTGTCGATCCTGTTTTCCGGCATCGGCACGCTGATCTTCTTCGTCATCACCGGCGGCCGGCTGCCGAGCTATCTCGGTTCCAGCTTTTCCTTCATCGCCGTAGTGATCGCAGCCTCCGCCTATGCCGGCTCCGGCCCCAACAGCAATATCGCCGTGGCCTTGGGCGGCATCATCGCGGCCGGCGCGCTGTATGCTGTGATCGGTCTGGTGGTGATGTTCGCCGGCCATGCCTGGATCGAAAAGCTGATGCCCCCGGTGGTGACCGGCGCCATCGTGGCGGTGATCGGGCTCAACCTCGCGCCCATCGCCGTGAAGGGGGTGAGCGGCTCGGGCTTCGCCAGCTTCATCGGCCTGCTCACCGTGCTGGCCGTGGGCATCGTGGCCGTGGCCGCGCCGGGCAGCCTGCGCCGCCTGCCGATCCTGCTCGGCGGCCTGATCGCCTATATCGCTTACGTGGTGTTCGCCAACGGTATGGGCATGGCCAAGCCGGTGGATTTCTCCGGCGTGGCGAATGCCGCCTGGTTCGGCCTGCCCAATTTCACCGGGCCGGTTTTCCAGCCTTCGGCGATGGCGCTGATCGCCCCGGTGGCGATCATCCTGGTGGCGGAGAATCTCGGCCATGTGAAAGCCATCGGCGTGATGACCGGGCGCAATCTCGATCCGCTGCTCGGCCGCGCCTTCCTGGGCGACGGCATCGCCACCATGCTGTCCGGCGCCGGCGGCGGCACCGGCATGACCACCTATGCCGAAAACATGGGCGTGATGGCGGTGACGAAAAACTTCTCCACGGCTCTGTTCGTGGTGGCCGCGCTGTTCGCGCTGGTGCTGGGCTTCTCGCCGAAATTCGGCGCGCTGATCGGCACCATTCCCGGCCCGGTGCTGGGCGGCTTGTCGCTGGTGGTGTTCGGCCTGATCGCCGCCACGGCGGGCCGCATCTGGGTGGAGAACCGCGTGGACTTCTCCAGCGCCCGCAATCTCGTCACCGTCGGCGTCACGCTTACCGTGGGCGCCGGCGATCTGGCGCTGAAATTCGGCGGCTTCACGCTCGGCGGCATCGGCACGGCCACCTTCGGCTGCATCATCCTCTACCACCTGCTGGCAGGGCTGGAGCGGAAAGAAGAGGCGTGAGGCAATTCACTGCCCCGGCCAACGCGCCGGGGCAGTTTCTTACAGACTTTCCAGGATAGCCTTGCGGCGCTGCTCGTATTCGGCCGGCGAAACCAGTTTATCGTCGCGCAGCTTGTCCAATTCACGCAGGCGATCGGAAACGCTGCGCGCGGGCTGCTGCGGTTGCGCCGGCATGGCGCCGGCATTATTCGTGGTCATCTCGCGCAGCCTTTCGCGCTCGGCGCTGCTGACCGCCACCTGTTTGCTGCGGTCGAAGAACACCTTCACCACATTGCCGCGATCATCCAGCCCCTGCCCGCTGCCGCCGGTCTGTTTGTCCTGCAACACTTCGGCCTTGAAGGTGCGGCCATCGTTGCATTTCGCTTCCGCAACCGCCCGTCCGCCGATGGCGGAGAAGGAACTCGGGCGTTCGATCACCTTCGACGTGCCCTCGCAGATCAGATCGCCTTTGTCATTCGTCACGTATACCCGGCCGGTATCGGTCATGCTGACGGAAACCGTGCCGGCAAAGGTATCCGGCGAATTCTCGAAATACCCGGCGATTTCATAGGTCGTCATGCAGCCGGCAAGACAGAAACCGGCAAAACCCAATGCCGCAAAAGACGCTATCCGCATTTTTCAACCCTTGCTCTCGGAACAGGCTAGACATGCATAATTTATCGAGTAAAAGTCAACATACACTATATTGCTAGGCGGGAAAATGAAGCGGGCAGCCCAAGTATTTGCAATCTCCGCATCCTGTTGGTTGGCGGCGGCTTGCACACCGCAGCAGACCCGGCCGACCTTCGTGGCCGGATCGGATGCCGACCGACAATGCCAGGCGCTTCTCGCCGCACCGGAAATCGACCCGTTGCGCAATCTGATTCCGGTCGAGGCGATTCAGATCAAACAGGTGCCCAGCGCTGCTATGCGGACCAATACCGCAAAACCGGACGACAAGGCGCGCGAAGCGGTCCGGATGCTCGAACAGGCGGTGCGCAATTGCAAAGAAATCCACAAGGCCGCAGGCTATGTCTCCTATGCCATGGCGGATATCCGCGACCTGCGGATCAGCGACATGCGCGCGCGCCTGCATCGCGGCGAGATCAGCTACGCCGCCTATAACACCCGCTATCTTGAAATTCTCACCGAGCAGGCCGACCAGAACGTCCGTTTTGCGGAAGCCTATGAGCGTGGGCGACAGGCCGGCAACGAGGCCGCGCTGGCTATGAGCAACCAGATACAAAGCGATATGGATCGGGAACGGTTTTATAATGAGCTGAGCAACATTCGTTTTGAACAATCCATGGCGCAATATCGCCGCTGGAATTGTTCGGCCAATACGCTTGGCTCTACCACGTATGTGAGTTGCTACTGAAAGCGTAGCTTCAGGCAGATAAAAAATTGGCGCGCCCTGGTGGATTCGAACCACCGACCTGCCGCTTAGAAGGCGGCTGCTCTATCCAACTGAGCTAAGGGCGCCCAGGATATGGCGCGCCCGGATCATGCGCGCCGCTGTCTTAACGGACTCTGTTGAAAGCGTAATTATCGGCATAGGCGCGGCGGGCGAGCTTGCGCTCATGCGGCTCTTCCACCTCGTAGGGAATGGCCTTGCGCTCGGCATAAGCGATGGCGGCTTCCTTGGTGTCGAATTTCAAGGTGATCTGGCTGAGCGTACCCTGGCTGCCCGACCAGCCCATCAGCGGCTCGACGAAACGGGCATCGGCGGTGTCGTAATCCAGGCGCCAGCCATGGGTCTGGGCGCGGCCGGACTGCATGGCGGTTTTCGGCGGCTGATAGATGCGGGCTTTCATCGGGGCAACCTCACGTGCGGAAACCAAAAACAACCGGCGACTGGTCGGGGCGAGAGGATTTGAACCTCCGGCTTCCTGCTCCCAAAGCAGGCGCTCTACCAGGCTGAGCTACACCCCGATGGCCGGTTTTCCGGGCTTATCGCGGGGTATTTAGCACAGCCGGGGCCGGTTCAGCCAGCCTTTGCCATCAAGGCTTTACGCTCAAGGCTTTCTGCCGAAAATCGCGTGGTCCACCCGGTCGCCGGCCTTGATGCCGAGCCGGCTGGCGGCGCCGCCGTTCAATTCCAGCACGGCGCGCACCGGGCCGAGCGAGTTGATGCCGCTTTCGTCGCGCGGAATGGCGCGCTGGTGGATGTTCAGGATCGTGCCGTCGGCCTTGATGAACAGCATGTCGAGCGGAATGAGCGTGTTGCGCATCCAGAACGACGCCATCTGCTCGGTCTTGAAATCGAACAGCATGCCGGCATCAGGGGCCATCTGGGTGCGAAACATCATGCCCCGGCTGCGGCTGTCGTCGGTATCGGCCAGTTCGACGCGGAAACGCTTGGGCCCCTGAGCGGTGCGGATCACCAGATCGCTCTGCGGCAAGGTGGGCTGCGCCTGCCCCCAGGCCGGAAGCTGCGCGATAAACGGCAGCAGAACCAGCATCGACACGAAAAACCAACGCCGCATCATCTCTCGTACACCTCTTTCACACGACACTCTCACACGCCTACCCCGCTACAGACCTCTCTGACGCGCCTGCCGGGCCATGCCGCGCAGCTCGTCGCGGATCGCGCCGCCGCGCCAGGGATCGGCCAAGCTGGTCATCCAAGGCTCGGGCGGGTTGCGTCCGGTTGAATGGTTCCAGCTCAGTCCGCGCAGCAAAGTCTCGGCGGCCGGCGGCAGCCGCTCGGGAATCTCGAAGCCGTTCAGGCCGGCCCAGATGCCGCTCCAGCAGCGCGCCACCGACCATGGATTATAGCCGCCGCCGCCCAGAACCAACAGGCGCGGCGCGATCCCTTTCAGCATGGCCACGGCCTGCCAGAGCGCGCCATTGCCCAATGCCTGCTTGGCCAGCGGATCTTCCGCCAAGGCATCGGCGCCGCACTGGATCACCATGGCCTGGGGCGCGAAATCCGCCGCCAGCGGCACGATGGCCTCGTGCAGCAGCAGGCTCATCTCATCGTCGTTCATGCCTGGCGGCACCGGAAAATTGAACAGGTTGCCGATGCCATGATCTTCCGCCGCGCCGGATTTCGGCCAGCGCCCGGCTTCATGTACCGAGATGAACAGCACGCGCGGATCGTCGCGGAAGGCGGCCTCCACGCCATCGCCGTGATGCACATCGAGATCAATATAAGCCACGCGCCGCAGGCCATGATCCAGCCAATGCAGCAGCGCCAGCACCGCATCGTTGAAATAGCAAAAGCCCGAGGCGCGCGCCGGCTGGCCGTGATGCGTGCCGCCGCCGGGGCTGTGCACGATGCCGGGATGTTGCAGCAGATGCGCGGCGGCGATCAGGCTGCCGCCCACGCCGGTGGCCGGGCGGCGGAACATGCTGCCGTATATCGGATTGCCGCCGCGGCCAAGATTGTAGCGCGCGCTATCTTCCGGCTCGATCCGCAGGCTACGTTCGCATTCTGCGACGGCATCCACATAGTCGGGCGTATGGAAGCGGATCAGCTCGTCGCGTGTGGCGGGCCGGCTCTCCCGATAGTTGAAATCGCCCAGCCAGCCCATGGCCTGGCAAAGATCAATTACCGTCGACACGCGCGGTATCGACAGCGGATGCTTCGAGCCCAGCGTCGAATGCCGGTAGATTTCGTTGCCAATGAAGAGCGGCGCGGCCATGCGGCGACTTTAAATCAAAAAGGCCAAAGAGCGGGACTGCGATGCGGCCCCTGGCAATCCATAAATGTTTTCATATTCAATCTATTCGAATTTACTACTTGAAATTATTATATAATTATATTTTTCAAATACTGATTGAAAAATCTGGGCGCTTCACTAAATGCTTGTACGGTAGACCGAATGACAGTTGCGTTTTTCTTCACGCGAAGTATCTTCTACGATTGCGTGTATGAAACAACTTAAATACGAAGGCCAGTAGCCAGCCTCTCGAATAACGGTCATTGCGGAATCACATGACGAGTCGGAGCAATTCTGCGTTATCGCTGCGCATCGCAATCCTGGTTGCGGTTGTGGCGCTGCCTACCTTGCTGCTTTCGCTGCACTTCACCGAAAGCCGGCGCAACCAGGAGCGCGAAAGCCTGCGGGCGCAATCCCTCGTATTGGCGCGCGGCGTGGCGCAGCAGCAAGGCATCACGCTGCGCCGCCTGAAAACGCAGCTTGAAACCCTTACCCGTTTTCCCGAAATGCTGACCTCGCAGATTTGCAATCAGAGACTGCGCAGCCTGATGCTGGTGGAGCCGGCATATTTCCAGATCATCGTGGCGGACCCGAAAGGCGAAATCGGCTGCACGGCCGAGCCCAGCCCCGGCGGCAATATCGCCGACCGCGCGTATTTCCAGCATGCGCTGAACAATCGGCAATTCACCCTCAGCTCGGTGCTGCAAGCGCGCGGCCAGCAGCGCTGGACCGTGATCGCCGCGCAGCCCGTGACGATCGGCGACGAGTTGAAGGCGATGATCGTCGCCGCCCTGGATTTCAGCCTGACACAGGAAATCCTGGCCAGCTTGCGCCTGCCCGATAAATCCATCATCAGCATGTCGGATTCCGACGGCCGCATCATTGCGCGCTGGCCCGAGCCCGAACGCTTCGTCGGCAAGATGCTGCTGGAAGCGCAATCCTTCAAGGCTGTGATAGCGGCGGCCCCGGAAGGCTTCGTGGAATCCGCCGGCCTGGACGGCATCGCCCGCATCGTCGCCTATTCCAAAGTGCCGGATGCCGATTTGTATGTGCGCGTCGGCGTGCCGCAATTGGCCATCACCGAAGCCGGCGCCGATGTGATGCAGGCCGGCGTCTTCGCCGTGCTGGCGGTGATCTTGATCACCGCTTCGCTGGGCTGGTTCGGCGGCACGCGGCTGCTGCTGCGGCCGATCCGGCAATTGTCGGATGCCGCGGCCAAGCTGGGACAAGGCGACTGGTCCGCCCGCACCGGCCTTGCCCATCACGGCCATATCCTGGGCCCGCTGGCGGAAAAGCTGGATGAGTTGGCCTTCCACGGCCAAAACACCACCCGCGCCTTCCGCACGCTGAGCGCCGGCAACCGCACGCTGCTGCGCGAGAGCAGCGAGCCGGATTTGCTGGAAGCGATGTGCAGGGTTGCGGTGACGCAAGGCGGCTATCGCCTCGCCTTCGTCACTTACCTGCACCACGACGACGCCAAGTCGGTGGAAATCAGGGCGCATTACGGCACCAATCACGGCTTTCTGGAAAGCCTGGCACTGACCTGGGACGAAAACTCGCAACGCGGCCATGGCTCGGTGGGCACCGCCATTCGCAACCGGCGGCCCGATATCGTGCGCAGTCTGTTGCAGGATGAACGCTTCGCCCCCTGGCGCGAGCAGGCCCGAGAGCATGGCTTCGGCTCGATCATCTCGCTGCCGTTGAAGGTGGAAGGCAAGGTGATCGGCACCTTCACCCTCCTAGCCGCCGAAGAAGATTCCTTCAATGAACAGGAAGTCGCCCTACTGGAAGAGATGGCGCAGGATCTGTCCTTCGGCATTCAGGTGATCCGCGCCAACGAACGCCGCCAGCATGCCGAACGCGAAGCCGAGCGCGTGCTCACCCATGACAGCCTGACCGGACTGCCCAACCGCGCCCTGCTGCTGCACATGCTGGGCGAGGCGATCGAACAGGGCAAGGAGCATAACCAAAATCCGATCGGCGTGCTGTCGATCTATCTGCCGCGCTTGCAGGAAGTGTTCGACGGCTTCGGCTACGATCCCGGCAACATGGTGATCCGACAGATCGCCGAACGCTTGGCCGCCATTTCGGAAATCACGCCAATGCTGGCCCGATTGTCGCCCAACGAATTCGGCCTGTTCCTGATCGGCCAGAATGCGCCGGCTGCGTCGAAGACGGCCAAGCGCATCCAGGCGGCTTTCCAGGAGCCGGTGCCGGTGCCGCCAGGCGCAGATCGACGTGGCCGCCAGCATCGGCATGAGCTTCTATCCCGGCCATGGCGACGATGCCGAAGCCCTGCTGCGCCGTGCCGCCATCGCCGCCCGCGAAGGCGCCAACAAGGATGCGCGCTATTTCATCTATCGCGGCGCCACCGAGCGCGAGAATCCCGAACGCCTGGCGATCGCGGCGGAATTGCGTTCGGCGATCAGCCGGCGCGAATTGCAGCTGGTTTTTCAACCCAAATTCGATCTTATGAGCGGAGAAATGTCTGGCTCGGAAGCGCTGGTGCGCTGGCCGCATCCGACGCGCGGCTTCCTCTCGCCGGCCAAGTTCGTGCCATTGGCGGAGGAGACCGGCCTGATCCGCCCCATGACCAGTTTCGTGGTGGATGCCGCGATCCGTCAACAGCATGCCTGGAGCGGCCTCGGCCGCATGCAGCCGATCGCGGTGAACCTCTCGGCGAAAAGCCTCTACGATCCGAATTTCCTCGATACGTTCGAGGCGCTGTTGGAAACCTGGGGCGTGCCGCCGAACATGATCGACATCGAACTGACCGAAAGCGCGCTGGCCGACGATCCCGAACAGGCGAAGAATTTCCTCGGCCGGCTGCGCCAGCTCGGCACCAAAATCTATATCGACGATTTCGGCACCGGCTATTCCTCGCTGAACTATCTGGTCACCCTGCCGGTGCATGCGCTGAAGATCGACCGCTCCTTCGTGCGCCAGATGGGCAAGAGCCGCGAAGCCTATTCGGTGGTGGCCTCGATCATTTCGATGGCGCACAACCTCGATCTGCGGGTGCTGGCGGAAGGCGTGGAAACCAGCGAAGACGTGGAAATCCTGCGCAAGCTGGGCTGCGACGAGGCGCAAGGTTTCCTATATTCGCAGCCGATAGCCCCCGCCGAATTCGTCGAAACCTATCTGCGCAGCAGCGCCGCGCAATAATCCGGCCCTTGCCAGAAACGCCGTTGCGGCCTATTAATGCCTTACTGCCCTGAGGGGGAGCCGATGAACGGCTGAGAGGTTCGCGCGAGCGAACGACCCCTCGAACCTGATCCGGGTAATGCCGGCGATAGGGATCAGAGGCTTGAGCGAGACGCGGACTTATTCTCATTCCGATTCCGGATTCCCTTTCCGGCTGCATGGGCCATCCTTCGGCTTCGCGGCCCAAACGGACCCTTTGCTTGCGCCTTACGATCTCTCGGTTGC
>JAYSEE010000014.1:0-24625 GCA_041914045.1 Ferrovibrio sp.
AGCGTGCGCCATAGGCCAGAGTGGCGAGATAGAGCGCGATGCCGGCAATCGCCACCAGCCAGGGCGCGGCAGCCCCGAACACGGCCTGGATGGCGAGGATGCCGTAGTAGATGCCGCAGATGACGGCGATGCTGCCGCTCCAGCCCAGGCCAAGCCTGATCCAGCGTTGCAGCAGGCTATGCCGGGCACTGCGCATCAGCGGCTGCGAACCGATCTTCACGGCTTCCAGGTCCACGATATAGAACAGCGCGATATAGCTGATGATCGCCGGCAGCGCGGCATGCTTGACGATTTCGGAATAGGGCAGGCCGACATATTCCGTCATCAAAAAAGCCGCCGCGCCCATAACCGGCGGCATGATCTGGCCATTCACCGACGATGCGGTTTCGATGGCGCCGGCCTTCACGCCGGTCAAGCCGGTGCGCTTCATCATCGGAATGGTGAAGATGCCGCCCGACACGACATTGGAAACCGAGGAACCCGAGACCACGCCGTTCAGCGCCGACGACACCACCGCCACCTTGGCTGGGCCGCCGCGCAGATGGCCCAGCAGGGCCACGGAAATCTGCATCATGTAATTGCCGCCGCCGGCCTTTTCCAGCAGCGAGCCGAACAGCACGAACAGGAAGACGAAACTGGTGGAAACGCCCAAAGCCACGCCGAACACGCCTTCGGTGGTCAGCCATTGATGCTGCAGGAATTTCGTGAGCGAAGCGCCTTTATGCTGGATCACCTCGGGCATGTAGGGGCCGGCGAAGGTGAAGGCAATGAAGACCAGCGCAACCGCCACCATCGGCGGACCCAGGCAGCGCCGCGTGGCCTCCAGCAATATCAGGATGCCGATGGCCGAGGTGGCGAGGTCGAGCATGGTGGGCTGGCCCGGCCGCGTGGCGAGCGCGCCGTATTGGGTGAACAGATAACTGGCGGCCAGGGCGCCGATGATCGCCATGATCCAGTCGGCGGCCGGAATTCTGTCGCGCGGCGAATTCTTGAAGGCGGGGTAGGCGGCATAAGCGAGGAAGATGGCAAAGCCGAGATGGATGGCGCGCGCCTCGGTATCGTTCAGGATGAATACGCCGAAAACGAAAGGCAGCGGCGAGGCATACCAAACCTGGAAGGCGGACCAGGCCACGGCCACGGCGGTCAGCAGGATGCCGGTCGGCCCGGCCGGATGACGCGCGCCAGTATCGGCCTCGGCCACCATTTCCTGCAATTCGGCTTCCGTTGCCGGTCGGGGCGCGGGTTGGGTCATCGGGTTTTGCCCATAAATGGGGGTGCCCCACAAAAAAAATACGCGGCCGGTCCGGGGGCGCGGGACCGGCCGCGCGGGCTGGATTACTGCCAGCCCTTTTCCTTGTAGTACTTCATCGCGCCGGCATGCAGCGGAGCGGAGTTGCCATTCTTGATCATGTCCTTCGGATCAAGGCTGGCAAAGGCCGGATGCAGCTTCTTGAACTCGTCGAAATTGTCGAAGGTGGCCTTCACCAGATTATACACCACGTCATCCGGCACCTTGGCCGAACTGACCAGGGTGGCCATCACGCCATAGGTCTTGGTCGGGTTCGGGTTGTTGTTGTAGAGCCCGCCGGGGATGGAAACAGCGGCGTAGTAGGAATTCGCCTTCACCAGCTTCTCCACCGCCGGGCCGTCGATGGTCACCAGCTTGGCGCCGCAAGTGGTGGTCGGGTCCTGGATGTTGGCGGAAGGATGGCCGACGCCGTAGAAGAAGGCGTCGATCTTGTTGTCGCACAAAGCCGGGCCATGTTCGTCGGCCTTCAGCTCGGAGGCCAGCGAGAAGTCGCTCAGCTTCCAGCCCAGCGCGGCGAGCAATTCTTCCATCGAGTTGCGGGTGCCCGAACCGGGATTGCCCACATTCACGCGCTTGCCCTTCAGGTCCATGAAGTTGCTGACGCCGGCTTCCTTGCGGGCCAGCACGGTGAACGGTTCCGGATGCACCGAGAAGACCGAACGCAGATCGGCGAAGGCGCCGGCATCCTTGAAGGCGCCCACGCCCTTCAGCGCATTGTAATGCACATCCGATTGCGCCATGCCGAAATCGAGTTCGCCGGCGCGGATGGTGTTGACGTTGTAGGCCGAGCCGCCGGTCGATTCCACCGAGCAGCGGATGCCATGCGCCTTGCGGTCCTTGTTCAGCAGGCGGCAGATCGCGCCGCCGGCCGCGTAATACACGCCGGTCACGCCGCCGGTGCCGATGGTGACGAATTTCTGCTGCGCGAAACCGACGCCGGGCAGAGTCGCCATCAGGGCCGCGGCAAAAGCGCCGCCGGCGAGGGTCTTCAGATTGAGAAAGTTCATCGAGTTGCCTCCTTTTGCGATTTAAGCCAGCCCGGAATATGCCGGGTGGCATCGGCCGATGCCGGATACGAGCGTCGGGACCGATCCTGTCGCGCTGGCGGATGCGTATCGCCAGCGCAGCCGACTGCCAGTCCCCCGCCTTGCGAGCAATGGAGGCTGTAGCCAGCGCTTTCGTCAAGCTTTTCCGGCGCGAAACGCCGCCGATATTTTTTCAAGAGGCAGTGACGCAGCGGCTTTCGCGCGCTACCTTGCTGGAAAATATCGTCAGCATAGCCCCGGATGTGGAGTGAAGCATGCATGTTGTGGTGATTGGCGCCGGTGTGGTCGGCATGGCGTCGGCCTGGGCGCTGGCGCGCGACGGCCATCGCGTCACCGTGCTGGAAGCCGGACCGGAGCCGGCGGCGGGCGCCAGCCATGCCAATGGCGCGCAGCTCAGCTATTCCTATGTGTCGCCGCTGGCCGGGCCCGGCGTGTGGAGCGAATTGCCCAAGCTGCTGTTCGGTCCCGGCGCGGCGGTGCGCTTCCGTCCCGGCGTGGATTCGCAGCAATATCGCTGGGGCCTGCAATTCCTGCGGCATTGCAACGCCGATGCGGCGCGCGGCACCATCCAGGCTTTGCTGCGGCTGGCTTTTCTCAGTCGCGACACTTTGGCGGCGGCCGAGGATATCGCCGGGCTGGATTTCGATCATGTGCAGGCCGGCAAGCTGGTGGTCTATTCCGATGCCGCCAGCCTGCAAGGCGCGGCCGGCCTGGCGAAATACCAAAATACCCTGGGTTGCCGGCAGGAGGTGCTGGATCGCGATGGCTGCCTGGCGCGCGAGCCGGCCTTGCGGCATATGAGCCATCGCATCGTCGGCGGCATCTATACGCCTGACGACGCCGCCGCCGACCCGCTGAAATTGTGCCGTGGTCTGGCCGAATTGCTGGGCGGGCATAACGGCGGCGCGGAATTCCGCTTCAACACCCGCGCCATCAGCCTGCTGCGCGCCGACAACCGCATCGGCGGGGTGGAGACGGCGGCCGGCATCGTGATCGGCGATGCTTATGTTCTGGCCGGCGGCCTGGATAGCCGCGCCCTGGCCTTGCCGCTGGGCATTGATCTGCCGATCTATCCGATCAAGGGCTACAGCTTCACTCTCGATGTGGCCGACGCGGCCGAAGCACCGCGCGTCAGCATCACCGATTATGCCAACAAGATCGTCTATGCCCGCCTGGGCAACCGCCTGCGCATTGCCGGCATGGCCGATATCGTGGGATCCGACCGCAGCCTGGAGTCCAGCCGCGTGCAGCAACTCGAGCGTCAGGCCGGCGAAGCCTTCAAGTTGCCGCCGGGGCCGCGCCGCGCCTGGTGCGGCCTGCGCCCCGCCACGCCCAGCGGCCGGCCCATCCTGGGCGCCAGCGGGCTGGATAATCTGTGGCTGAATGTCGGCCATGGCGCGCTGGGCCTCACGCTCGCTTTCGGCTCGGCGGCCGTTATCGCCGCCCTGATCGGGCAGCGCGAAGCACCGGTGCCGTTGGCGGATTTCGCCCTGCATGCCGCTTAACCGAACTGCTTGAGCCAGGCGCGCGCCGCCTGGGCCTGCATGGGCGCAGCGCCCATCACGCCGGCATGCTCGGCGATCTGACGCACCAGGGCGGCATTGTCGGCCGCTATGCCGCCATCGGCCAGCAGCAGATTGTTCTCGAAGCCCACGCGGGCATGGCCGCCCAGGCCGATGGCCGACAACGCGCAGGCGGCTTCCAGCTTGCCGAAGGCGCAAACCGCGAAAGCGCCCCAATCCGGCTGCCAGTTTTGCAGGAAGGGCAGCAGATCGGCGGGCGAGGATTGCTGATCCTTGGCATAGCGCCCCAGCACGAACAGCACGAAATGCTTCTCGCCCGGGATCGCGCCGCGTTTCGCCAGATCGCGGAAACGCGCCAGATCGTCAGCCGAATAAAGAATGAACTGCATCGACACATCGGCCCTGCGCAGATCGTTCAGAAAGGCCGCGCCTTCGCTTTCGGCGGCAGCATCGGGCAGGATTTCGCGGATCGCCAGGCTGCAAGCCTCGGGCAGCAGAGCGCGCATCGCCGCCATCTGCGCGTGGCGATCATATACCCCGGCGGCTTCCGAGGTGCATTGGATCACCATGCCGTTGCCGATCTCGCGCCGCACAGCCGCGATGGCATCGCGATACAGCTCGGCATCCAGGCTGTGGCTGCCGTCTTTGTTGCGTACATGCAGATGGATCATCGCCGCGCCGGCCTCGGCGCAGGCGGCGGCGCAGTAGCCCAATTCCTGGGCGGTGAGCGGCACGGCCGGATGATCCGCCTTCAGCTTGCGCGCGCCATTGGGCGCAACCGCGATCAGGGCTTGGCCGTTCATGCGCCGATTCCATTCAAGGCGGCATCCACCGCATCGCCCAACCGTTCCACGATGGCATCCACATCCTGCGGCGTGATGATGAAGGGCGGCGCCAGCAGCACATGATCGCCATGCACGCCGTCAATGGTGCCGCCCATCGGGTAGGTCATCAGGCCGCGCGCCATCGCTTCGCGCTTGATGCGGGCATGCAGCTTATGCTTGGGGTCGAAAGTGGATTTATCGGCGCGGTCGCGCACCAGTTCGATGGCCTGGAACAGCCCGCGCCCACGGATATCGCCCACATGGTGATGGTTGCCGAAACGCGCCTGCAGGCGCTGGTTCAGCAGCTCGCCCATGGCGCGCACATTGGGCAGCAGATCGTCGTCGCGCAGCACATTCTGCACAGCCAGGGCCGCCGCGCAGGCGATGGGGTGGCCCAGATAGGTATGGCCATGCTGGAAAAAGCCGCTGCCTTGCAGAATGGCGTCGATCACATGCTGGCCGATCAGCACCGCGCCGATCGGCTGATAGCCGCCGCCCAGGCCCTTGGCGATCACTTCGATATCCGGCGTCACGCCTTCCCATTCGCTGGCATGCAGCCGGCCGGTGCGGCCCATGCCGCACATCACTTCGTCGAGAATCAGCAGCACGCCGTATTTGTCGCAAATCTCGCGGATGCGCTTGAAATAGCCGGGCGCGGCCGCGGCGGCGCCCAAGGTCGCGCCCACCACCGGCTCGGCGATGAAGGCGATCACGCTATCCGTGCCGAGCTCCAGGATTTTCGCTTCCAGCTCATCGGCGGCGCGCAGGCCATAGGCTTCCGGCGTTTCGCCATCCTGGCGCTCGCGATATTCGTAGCAGGGCGCGATATGATGGGCGTCCATCAATAGCGGCGCGAATTGCCGCCGCCGCCAGGCATTGCCGCCGACCGCCAGCGCGCCCAGCGTATTGCCATGATAGCTCTGCCGCCGTGCGATGAAATGCCGGCGCTGCGGCTGGCCTTTCTCCACGAAATATTGCCGCGCCAGCTTCAAGGCGGTTTCCACGCCTTCCGAGCCGCCGGAAATGTAATAGACATGGCTGAGCCCCTTGGGGGCTTCGGCGATCAACCGATCCGCCAATTCCTCCGCCGGCTTGCTGGTGAAAAAGCTGGTATGGGCATAGGCCAAATCCTCGGCCTGCCGTTTGATCGCTTCGATCACTCGCTTGTTGCCATGGCCCAGGCAGCTCACCGCCGCGCCGCCCGAGGCATCAATATAGCGTTTGCCATCGGCGTCGATCAGATAAATGCCTTCGCCGCCCACGGCAACGGGCAGCGGGCTTTGCATTTGGCGATGCAGGATGCGGCTCATGAACGGGACTTTCCTCGTTTGGATTTGACGCGCGTTTTCGGACGTTCGGTCCAGTAGGTATCGAAGGCTGCAAGCTGGTCTTCGGCATTGCGGATGGCATCGGCCACCTTGCCGCCGCCGCGCGCCGCCAGCAGGCCCAGCAGCATTTCCGCCGGGGCGAAAGCCGGCGTCAGCGCATGGAAGAAAGACGGGCTTTCGGTCGGCACGATCAGGCTGGCCTTGGCGCTGCGCGCCAGCGGCGACAATTCGGAATCGGTAATCGCCACCATGGCCGCGCCGCGCTGCACGGCGAAGGCGGTCTGCTCCACGGCGGCGCGGGTATAGGGCTCCAGGCTGATCGCCAGCAGGGCATCCTGCGGGCCGGCCTGGCGCAGCGGATCGGTGCCGATGCCGCCGGCGCCGTCCAGCAGCACGCCGTTATCGCGCAGCAGGCCATAAACATAGGCGAATTGAAACGCCACCCCGAAGCAGGAGCGGAAACCCAGCACATAGACCTTGCTCGCCCGTTCGATGATCTCGGCGGCAGCGACGAAAGCGGCGCCGTTGCGCGCGGTCAGGCCGCCGAGCTGGCCGGCGAGCGATTGCTCCATGCGTTCGGGCAGGCGTTCGCCGCGCTTTTGCAGCCCCTCGGCGCGGGCGGCGAAATCGGATCCCGACGGCTTGCGCAAGGCTGCTGCATGCACTTGGCGGAAAGCCGCGTAATCGGGGAAATCCAGCTGGCGCGCCAGCCGCAGCATGGTGACCGGCGGCACGCCGGCCCGGCGCGACATTTCCCGCATCGACAGCAGCGCCACATCCTGCGGATGATCCAGCACGAAACGCGCCGCCTCGCGCAATTGCGGCGTCAGGCGGTCGAATTGCTGCACGATGCGCTGGCTGAGCGGAGCCGTGGTCATGGCGGCAGTCAAGCATGCTTCGCCTGATCTTGCAACAAATGATTCAATTCTGTGGATAATGAAACAATTGTCCCATCCGACTTCGGCTTTGCTCTGCGATAAGGAATGCTTATGGTTGTTCATCAAACATATTAGAGGATGCGGCGATGGCGGATTTGCGCAATCTGGAAACTTTCGTCTGGGTGGCGCATCTGGGCGGCTTCCGCGCGGCCGCCGAGAAGCTGCATGCCACGCAGCCGGCGATATCGCAGCGCATCGCCCTGCTGGAAGACGAACTCGGCGTGCTGCTGTTCGACCGCGAGCCGCGCGGCGTGGTGCTGACGGCGAAGGGCGCCGAATTGATGCCTTATGCCGAGCGCATGCTGCAATTGCATGCCGATCTGCTGCAGGCTGCGCGCGAGAAAAAGGCGATGCGCGGCGTGGTGAAGCTCGGCGTGGCGGAAACCATCGTGCATACCTGGCTGGCGAAATTGATCGAGCGCATGCATGCGGTCTATCCGGGCATCACCTTGGAAATCGAGGTCGATGTCTCGCCGGCTTTGCGCGACCGGCTGGTTTCGCATCAACTGGATATCGCCTTTCTGCTCGGCCCGGTCAGCGAACCGCGCATGCGCAACCAGGCTTTGTCCAGCTATCCGATGGCCTGGGTGGCCAGTCCCAGCCTCGATCTCGGGCCGGAGCCGGTGCCGCTGCGCACCCTGGCGCGCTGGCCGATCATCACCTATCCGCGCAATACCCGGCCTTACAGCGTGATCCGCGAAATGATGACGCCGTCGGATTATGCGGGCCTGCGCATGTATGGCAATGCGTCGCTCAGCACCATCGTGCGCATGACTTTGGATGGCATCGGCGTCAGCGCCATTCCGCCGGTGGTGATCCGCCGCGAACTCAGCGAAAAGCGGCTGCGCATCGTGCGCGCCGAGCAGAATCTGCCTGATCTCAATTTCACCGCCACCTATCCGGCCAAGCCCGACAGCTATATCGCCGAAGCGGTGCTGGAGATTGCGCGCGAAATGGCGGATGCCGAGGCGCGGCGGCGCAATCGCCAGATCAAAGCTGCGCGTTTGCCCAAAAAGACATAGCAAAGCGAAAATAATGGGCAAACCAACCGATAAGAAATTCTTATCGAATCTCATACAAATTCGGAATTAGACAAATACCTCTTCGCCATGCTGCCATGGCTCCAGAACACCATGGCTTAAGAATAGTGGAGTGGCCGCAATCGCGGCGGAGGGGATCAATGAACGCCATTTCAGGCCAGGAATCCGGCCGTACCCGCATATTCGCCAGCGGCCATGCGGCGCGGCAGGCCATTCGCAAGGGCGACTATAGCGGCCCCACGGCAGGCATCGCGCCGGGGCTGGTGCAGGCCAATCTGGCTATCCTGCCGCAAAAGCTGGCCGAGGATTTCTTCCGCTTCTGCCATTTCAATCCCAAGCCCTGCCCGCTGCTTGCGGTGTCGCAGCCGGGCGATCCGCGCCTGCCGACGCTGGGCGAGGATGTGGATGTGCGCAGCGATATTCCGCTCTATCGCTTGTGGCGCAATGGCGAATTGGCGGCCGAAGTGCGCGACCTCAAGGCGGTCTGGCGCGACGATCTGGTGGCTTTCCTGATCGGTTGTTCGTTTTCTTTCGAGGAAGCCCTGATCGAGGCCGGCATCCGCCTGCGCCATATCGACGAGGGCAGCAATGTGCCGATGTATCGCACGAATATCCCCACCGCGCCGGCCGGGCCGTTCAGCGGGCCGCTGGTGGTCTCCATGCGGCCGATGAAGCCCGCCGATGCCATCCGCGCCGTGCAGATCACCTCGCGTTTTCCCGCCGTGCATGGCGCGCCGGTGCATATCGGCAAGCCGGAGATGATCGGCATCGCCGATATCATGAAGCCGGATTACGGCGATGCCGTAACCGTGCATGACGATGAATTGCCGGTCTTCTGGGCCTGCGGCGTCACCCCGCAATCGGTGATCGCGTCGGTGAAGCCGGAATTCAGCGTCACCCATGCGCCGGGGCATATGCTGGTCACCGACCTGCGCAACAGCAATCTTGCTACCTCTTAAAAACACCCAAACAGGAAGGATATTGCCATGAAGAAATTGCAAACGCTGGCGCTCGGCGCCGTGCTCGCCGCTGGGCTCGGCGCCGTGCTCGCCGTTGGGCTGCCCACGCCGCAGGCGATGGCGCAGGACATGCCGAAAACCGCCCTGAAAGTGGTGGGCGCCTGGGGCAACCTGACCCAGTACAAGAATTTCGAACAGCCCTTCTGGTCGAAGGAAATCACCGAAAAATCCGGCGGCGCGATCACCGCCGAAATCACCCCCTTCAACGAAATGGGCTTGAAGGGCGCGGAGATTTTCCGCCTGATGCGCCTCGGCGTGATTGATTTCGGCTCCACCGTTCTGGGCTATGTGGCGGCCGACGATGCGCGCAACGAAGCCGTCGATCTTGCCGGTCTGGCGCCCGACGTGGCCGCCGCGCGCAAAGTGTCCGATGCCTATAAGCCGGTTTACGACAAATTCTACGGCGAGCGGTTCGGCATCAAGGTGCTGGGCATCTGGCCCTATTCGGCGCAGGTCTTGTTCTGCAACGGCGAGATCAAGGGCTTGGCCGATCTGAAGGGCAAGAAGGTGCGCACCGGCAACCGCACCCTGGCGGAATTCGTCGAAGCCTTCGGCGGCACCGGCGTGACGCTGGCTTTCAACGAAGTGGTGCCGGCGCTGCAAAACAAGGTGGTGGATTGCGCGATCACCGGCACGCTCTCGGGCAATTCCGCCAAATGGTATGAAGTGGCCACGTATATCTATGCGCTGCCGCTGGGCTGGAGCCATGTGATGCATGCGGTGAACCTGAAATCCTGGCAGCGCCTGGATCCCAAGGTGCGTGCGCTGCTGGAGAAGGAAATCGCCGGCCTGGAAAATCGCATCTGGGCCGCCGCCGCCGAGGAAACCCAGCAAGGCTACGATTGCAATGCCGGCAAGGATAATTGCACCATGGGCGCCAAGGCCAAAATGACCGTTGTGCCGGTTTCCGAGGCCGATAAGGCGCTGCTGAAAAAGGCGCTGAGCGATACCGTGTTGCCGAAATGGGCGGCGCGCTGCCAGGGCGATTGCGTCGCCACTTTCAACGACAGCATCGGCAAGGCGGTCGGCCTGACCGCCGTCGCCAAGTAAGGCCAACCATGGGGGCGCTTCGGGCGCCCCCATTTCATTCCGGAGATCGACGATGATCCTGCTCGACCGTTGGTTAGACCTTGCTGATCGCTTGTCGCGCTATGCGATCTGGATCGGCGGCGCCATGGTGTTGGCGTCCGCGCTGCTGGTTTCCGTCGATGTCCTGCTGCGCAAGCTGCTTCTGATTTCGCTCGGCGGCGCCGATGAGCTTTCCGGCTATGCCTTCGCCATCGGCACTGCCTGGGCATTGGGCTTCACCTTGCTGCGCCGCGCCAATGTGCGGGTGGATGCGCTTTACACCCATCTGCCGCCGGCGATTTGCGCGGTGTTGGATATCCTGGCGCTGCTGGCGCTTGGCCTGTTCGTCGGGCTGCTGGCCTGGCAGGCCTGGGCGGTGCTGGATACGTCCTTGGTTTTCGGTGCGCGCGCCACCACGCCGCTGGCGACGCCGCTCTGGATTCCGCAAAGCCTTTGGCTGATCGGCCTCGTCTTGTTCGTTTTCACCCTGCTGCCCTTGCTGCTGCGTGCGCTGCTGGCGCTGCTGAGCGGCGATCTCGCCACGGTGCGCCGGTTGGCCGGTGCGCGCAGCATCGAGGAAGACGCGGCCGAAGAAACCGCCCATACCGCCGCCCTGAAAACCGATTCCGTGCAGCCGGGAGAATGACCGATGCTTGCCGCCACGCTGATCCTGCTTCTGACGCTTCTCGCCGCCGCCTTGCCGGTGGCCGCCGCCTTGGGCAGCCTGGGCCTGCTGCTCGATAAGCTCTATTCCTCCATGCCGCTCAGCCTGGCGCTGGGCGAGGTGGCCTGGTCGTCATCCAAGGATTTTCTGCTGGTGGCGATCCCGATGTTCATCCTGCTGGGCGAAATCCTGCTGCGTGCCGGGGTGGCCGAGCGCATGTATGGCGCGATGGTGAAATGGCTGTCCTGGCTGCCGGGCGGCCTGATGCATTCCAATATCGGCGCCTGCGCGGTATTCGCAGCCACGTCCGGCTCTTCGGTGGCGACGGCGGCAACCGTGGGCACGGTGGCTCTGCCGCTGGTGCGGAAGCATGGCTACAACGAACGCTTGTTTCTCGGCACGCTGGCGGCCGGCGGCACGCTCGGCATCCTGATCCCGCCTTCGATCAATATGATCGTCTATGCCGTGCTCACCGATACGTCGATTCCCAAGCTGTATCTTGCCGGCATTCTGCCTGGCCTTGGCCTGGCGTTGCTGTTCATGCTGCTGGTCGTCGTATTCTGCAGCTTGCGGCCCGCCTGGGGCGGCCGCAAATTGCAGCCGACCTGGGATGAACGGTTCCGCAGCCTGATTGATCTGGTGCCGCCGCTGGGCATTTTCCTGGTGGTGGTGGGTTCGATCTATGCCGGCCTGGCCACGCCCACCGAGGCGGCCTCGCTCGGCGTGGTGGCGGCCCTGCTGCTGGCGGCGGCCTATCGCAAATTGTCGCTGGCGATGATGAAGGAGGTGCTGGAAAACACCATGCGCACCACCGCGATGGTGATGCTGATCATCGTGGCGGCGTATTTCCTGAATTTCGTCATCTCCGCCATCGGCCTCACCACCATGCTCACCGATTTCATCGTCGGGCTCGGCCTGTCGAAATTGCAGATGCTGGTGGCCGTGGTGATCTTCTATCTGATCCTGGGCTGCTTCATGGAAACCTTGTCGATGATGATCACCACGATTCCCATCGTGGCGCCGGTGATGATCGGCCTCGGCTTCGATCCGATCTGGTTCGGCATCGTGCTGATCGTGCTGGTGGAGATGGCGTTGATCACGCCGCCGGTAGGGCTCAACCTGTTCGTGGTGCAATCGCTGCGCAGCCGCGGCACGCTCAATGATGTGATCATCGGCTCGATGCCCTTCGTGGGCAGCATGGTGCTGCTGATCGTGCTGCTGACGATCTTCCCCGGCATCGCGCTTTGGCTGCCGTCGCTTGGCGGGTGAGGGCGTCATGCTGAATTTCCAACGCTTCTGGGCGGATCGCCATGACAGCATGGCGGTGCGGATCGACACATTGATTATCGCCGGTTGGGCCGGCCGCGATGCCGCCGCCATCGAACACCATATCGAGGAACTGGAAGCCATCGGCGTGCCCAGGCCATCAGCGGTGCCGCTGTTCTATCGCGTCAGCGCATCCTTGCTCAGCCAGGCCGGGCGGATCGAGGTGTTGGGGCCAGATTCATCCGGCGAGATCGAGCCCGTTCTGGTGTCGCTGGCCGATGGCCTCTGGGTCACCATCGGGTCCGATCATACCGACCGCAAGGCGGAAGCCGCCGGCGTGGCGTTATCCAAGCAGCTTTGCCCCAAGGCGCTGGCGCGCGATCTTTGGCGCTACGATGAGGTGGCCGGTCATTGGGACAGCTTGATCCTGCGCGCTTGGGCCACCATTGATGGCCAGCGCGTCTTATACCAGGAAGGCGCGGCGGCTGCTCTGCGCAGCCCGGCCGATCTGATGCAGCGCTATGGCGATGCCGCCGTGTTGCCGCCGGGCAGCCTGATGTTCGGCGGCACGCTTGGGGCCATCGGCGGCATCCGCCCGGCCAGCCGGTTCGAGATGGAGCTGGAAGATCCCATTCTACGCCGCAAAATCCAGCATGGTTACGATATCGCGGTTTTGCCCGTTGTCGCCTGAGGCGCTTCGAGGGTATTGATCATCCATGAGCGATTATCCGCAGATACGCGATTTCGGCGATACCGGCTTCGGCGTGGCTTTCGGCGACGGCATCGACCGCGCGGTGAATGCCCAAGTGATGGCGCTGCATGCCGCCATCGGCGCGGCGGCTCTGCCGGGCGTGATCGAGACGATTCCGTCTTTCGGCACCTTGTTCGTGCAATACGATCCGCTGCTCACCGGCCGGGCCGATCTGGAAAAAGCCGTGCGCGGCATGCTGCCGCGTTTGCAGGCCAGGGCGCATCAAGGCCGGCTCTGGCGCATCCCGGTCTGCTACGAGGGCGATCTGGCCCCCGATCTGGCCGAGGTGGCCGAACGCTGCAAGTTTTCGCCGGAAGCCGTGATCGCGCGGCATCAGGCCGGCACGTTTTTCATCTACATGCTCGGCTTCATGCCGGGGCTCGCCTATATGGGCGGCCTGGATGCAGCGCTGCAATTGCCGCGCCGGTCGTCGCCGCGCCTCAAAGTGCCGGCCGGTTCGGTGGCCATCGCCGAAACCATGACCACGATCTATCCCTGGGAAAGCCCGGGCGGTTGGCATCTGATCGGCCGCACGCCGATCCGGCTGTTCGATGCCGCGCGCGCCGCGCCGATCCTCTATGGCGCCGGCGACGAAGTGCGCTTCGAGCGCATATCGCGCGCCGATTACGCTGCGCTGGAAGCCGGCATCGCGGCCGGTGGCTTCGATCATGCGGCGCTGGAGATTGCGCGATGAGCGCGGCGCTGAAGGTCGTGACGCCCGGGCTGTTCACCAGCTTGCAGGATCGCGGCCGGCTGGGTTTCCAGTCGCTCGGCATGCCGGTGGCCGGCGCGCTCGACATGCTGGGCTTGCAGATCGCCAATGCGCTTTGCGGCAATCCGCCGGACATGGCGGCGCTGGAACTGCGCTATCTCGGCCCCAGCCTGAAAGCGGAAGCCGACAGCGTGCGGCTGGCCCTGGCCGGCGCGGCGCAGGCCGATATCCTGGCCGGTGACGGCAGCGTCTATCCGCTGGATGCCTGGCGTTCCTTCACGCTCAAGCGCGGCGATACGTTGCGCATCGGCAATACCGATGCGGCGGCAGCCTATCTGGCGGTGGCCGGCGGTTTCGATCTGCCGGCTTTCATGGGCAGCTTATCCACTTATACCCGCGCCGGGCTGGGCGGTTTCAAGGGCCGCATATTGCAGGCCGGCGATGCCCTGCCGCTCAAGGCCGCTGCGGCCTCCGATGGCGGCGATTTGCAGATCGAGGGCGCGGCGGCGCTTTACGGCGAAGGCCCGATCCGCGTGGTGCTCGGTCCGCAGCAGGATCGTTTCACGGCCGAGGGCATCGCGGCGTTTCTCGGCGGCGAATATCGCGTCACCAAGGAAGCCGACCGCATGGGCATGCGTCTGGAAGGCCCGGCGATTGCCCATACGCGCGGGGCCGATATCGCCTCCGAAGGCATTGCCAATGGCGCGGTGCAGGTGCCGGGCAACGGTCAGCCGATCATCCTGCTGGCGGATCGCCAGACCACTGGCGGCTATACCAAGATCGCCACGGTGATATCCGCCGATCTGCCGCGCCTGGGCGCGATGCAGCCCGGCGCCGCGCTGCGCTTCGCGCAGGTGAGCGTGGCGGAGGCCGAGGCGATCCGGCGGAGGCAGCAGGCGGATTTACAGGCCCTGCTGGCCGCCATGCGCCCGGCCAAGCCGGCCGGAGGGCTGGACCTGGATGCGCTTTACCGCGAGAATTTGATCAGCGGCATGGTGGATGCCGTCAGCGGCGCGGCGGGCATGGTGCGAGGAGGCGGCGAATGAATCACGCGGTCAATCTGAATTCCGATCTCGGCGAAAGCTATGGCGCCTGGAGCATGGGCGACGACGCGGCGATGCTCGCCATCGTCGGCTCCGCCAATGTGGCCTGCGGCTTCCATGGCGGCGACTGGACGGTGATGGAACGCACGGTGCGCGAGGCCAAACGCAATAAGGTCAGCATCGGCGCGCATCCGTCCTATCCCGATCTGCAAGGCTTCGGCCGCCGGCCGATGGCCATGGCCAACGAGGAAGTGCGATCCCTGATGGCCTACCAGATCGGCGCGCTGGCCGGCGTGGCCGCGCTGGCCGGCCATCGCGTCACCCATGTGAAGCCGCATGGCGCGATCAACAACAAGGCCGCCGTGGATCGCGGACTGGCCGATGCCATCGTGGCCGGTACGCTGGGCGTGGACAAATCGCTGATCTTCCTGGCGCCGGCCGGCTCCGCGCTGGTGGCGGCCGGCCGCGCCGCCGGCCTGCCGGTGGCGGAAGAGGTCTTCGCCGACCGCAATTACGACGACGATGGCAATCTGGTGCCGCGCGGCCGGCCCGACGCCATGGTGCACGATCCGGACGAAGCCTTGCGCAATGTACTGCGCATGGTGCGCGAGCGCGCCATCGTTTCGGTATCCGGCAAGCGCATTCCGGCACGGGTGGACAGCATCTGCGTGCATGGCGATTCCGCCGGCGCGGTGGCGATGGCGCGGCATCTGCGCGCCGGGCTGGAGGCGGCCGGCGTGCGCCTGGCGCCGTTGCCGGATATCGTCGCCGCGGTCTGAACGGGCGGCCCGGCATGAGTGGCCCTGCCTTCAGGTTTGCGTACAAAGCCCGGCCTCGGTAGTCTAGGCGCGGTCGATTCGCCCTTCACCCGAGGCTTCCGTCATGGCAATGCCGATCCGCGTCAACCAGCTCGCCATTCCCGACCTGATCGAGATCGAGCCGACCACCTTCATGGATGGTCGCGGCTGGTTCAGCGAGACCTACAATCAGCGCAGCTACGAGCGGCTGGGCATCGCCACCGTATTCGTGCAGGACAATCACAGCTATTCGGAAAACGCCGGCACCGTGCGCGGCCTGCATTACCAGTTGCAACCCAGCACGCAGGCCAAGCTGATCCGCGTGCTGCGCGGGCGGGCGGTTTCGGTGGCTGTCGATATCCGCCGCTCGTCGCCGACTTTCGGCCAGCATGCGATGGTGGAATTATCCGGCGGCCAGGCCAACCAGATTTATATTCCAGCCGGCTTTGCCCATGGCTTCTGCACGCTCGAGCCGCAGACCGAGGTGTTCTACAAGGCATCGGCTTTCTACGATCCGCAGAATGAGCGCGGCCTCAATTGGAAGGATCCGGCGCTTGGCATCAAATGGCCGGTGCGCCCCGCGGATGCCACGCTGTCGCCGAAGGATGTCGAACATCCCATGTTGGCCGATCAGCCCGATCTGTTCGATTAAGCTTTAAAAAACGTAGCGCCCGGCATGGCGCTGGATCACGCTGTAAAGCTCGCCTTGGTCGGTGAGCCTGCCGCCTTCCAGCACCATGGCGCTGTCGCAAAGCCGGCCCAGCAGGGCGGCCGAGCGCTCCACCACCAGCACGGCGCCGCGCGCCGGCGGGCCATGGCGCACATGATCCACCAGCCGGTCGAGGAATTCCGGCCCGGCATGTTCCAGCACTTCGTCGAATAGCAGGATTTCGGTATCCAGCGCGGCGGCGATGCCGGCGCCCAGCCGCAGCCTCTGCCCCGGCCCCAGCAGCTTCAGCGGCGCGGCGGCGATGTCGTCTTCCAGGCCGCCGAAATCCAGCGCGCGTTCGGCGCGGCGGCGGCTTTCGCGCAGGTCATGCCCGGCCAGCAGGGCATGGCCGATGGCGGTGTTGCGGGCAGAGAAATCCGGGTCGAGCCCCAGGCCGAGATTCAGCACGGCGAAGGCCGGGCCGCAGCGCCGCACTTGGCCCTTGATCGGCTGCAGCAGGCCGGCGGCCACGCGCAGCAGAGTGGTCTTGCCCGCCGCATTGCCGCCCAGCACGGCATGCCGGCTGCCGGGCGCGAGGCTGAAGCTGAGATCGTTGAGAGCGGCGGCGCGATGCTGGCTGCCGCCTTCGCGGCCGCCCAGGCTGCGCTTCAACGAGCGCTCATGCGCGTAGAAGATCGGGAAGCGCACATCCACATGATCGAAGGCCAGCGCCGCGCTCATGGGGTCACGTCCAATAGGGCAGGCGATGGCGCATGGCGCGCAACGCCGTCCAGGTGAAGCTGCCGCCCAGCAGCAGCCAGAGCAGGCAGGCCAGCAGATGGATATCGCCGATCGGCGCACCCAGCAGCGGCGCGCGCACCAGCTCGACGAGATGGTGGAACGGATTGGGCAGTTCCAGCCAGGCATAGCGGGTGAGGAATTCCAGCGGCCAGAGGATCGGCGTCAGGAAGAAAGCGAGATGCACGGTCCAGGCGACAAGCTGCGGCAGATCGCGAAAGCGCGCGCAGGCTAGGCTGATCAGCAGCGCCATCCAATAGCAATTGGCCGTCAGCAGCAGCAGGCCGAGCAGCAGCCAGCCGGGCGCCCAGCCGATTTCGCCGAGCAGCAGGCGCTGCGCGATGGCCGCCAGCAGCAGATTCTGCGCCAGGATCAGCAGATGCCGCAGCAGCAGCCGCAGGGTGGCGGAAGGCAGCGGCAAGGCGGCATGGCGCAGAGTGGTGACATAGTGCCAAGTCTGATTGGCGGCCTGATGCAGCATGCCGGCCAGCAGGGTCCAGGCGATCATGCCGGCGGCCAGATTCATCACATAGGCTTCGAAATCCGGCACCAGCGCGCGCAGGATGGTGCCGAAGAAGGTGCCCAGCGCGGCAACCAGCAGCACGACGCCCAGGCTCGGCCATAATGTACCCAGCCCGGTGCGCCGGAACGACGACAGGATGTCCAGCCCGGCGCCGAAGGCGGCGAAGCGCAAGGAGGCGAGCATGGACGCGGCGTGGTGCATGATGCGGCTGGTATAGCCCGTAAAGCTGGCGGGTGGTAGGTCCCATAATGGTTGCCGGGGCTTTTCGGAACCGTTAATCGTCTGCCCATGCAGGCTGTTGAAGCGGATATTGTGCGGCTGGAGCGCGGCGATGGCGCGGTGATCGCGCGTTTCAAGCCCGGCCCGGCCAGCGAGGGCGGCGCCCGGCTGGCCGATCTCTATCAGGCCGCGCCCGGCCGCGCCTTGCAGCCCCGGCCCGAGCCAGGCGAGCCGACCTGCATGGTGCTGCTCACCACGTCGGGCGGTTTGGCCGGCGGCGACCGCTTGATTCTCGATATAACCGCCGAGGCCGGCGCGAGCGTGACGACTATGGCGCAGGCCGCCGAGAAGGTTTACCGCTCGGCCGGCAGCGATGCCGATACGCGGCTGGTGCAGCGCCTCGACGTGCAGGCCGGCGCGCGGGCGGAATGGCTGCCGCAGGAAACCATTCTGTTCGATGGCGCGCGGCTGCATCGCAGCTTCGATATCCATCTGGCCGAAGCCGCGAATTCCTGGGCCCTGGTGGGCGATATCACCGTGTTCGGCCGCGTGGCGCGCGGCGAAAATTTCACGCATGGGCGGCTGTTCGATCGCTGGCAGGTCTTCCGCGCCGGCCGTCTGATCTGGACCGACCGGCTTGGCTTGGATGGCGACATCCCGGCTTTGCTGGGCCATCCGGCGGGTTTCGACGGCGCGCGCGCCCAGGGCAGTATCCTCTGCGCCGGGCTGGCCGAGGCCGAGCAGGGCGCCGCCCTGGATGCCCTGCGCGAGAAGCTGGACGATCTGCCGGTGCGGTGCGGCGTCACGCGGATCGGCGGCTTGTTGTTGCTGCGGATGCTTGGGTCAGACCCCGCTGCTCTGCGTCAGGCATTCGGAAGCGCCTGGAGTTATCTGCGCGGAAGGGCCGGCTGGGCGGAAGCCATGCCCAGGTTGTGGCTGCGGTGACTCTTATTTCACTTCAAATGCCTGTTTTCCATACAGTTCGCATTCACTGATTAAAATATAGCCACATTAAAACCGCCCGGCCTAATAATAAATCACGGTATCGGCGTCTCGGCCTCACCACACATTCCGGCTGGACAATTATCAGGTGTAGTCCGGAAAGCCTGGAATCGTTTTTTGCGACTGCGAAATCAAGACTCTAGCCGCCGTTGGGGCATCCTTTTCCGGCGAATGCGCGCTTTGGCATGGCTCTTGCCTTTCCTAATCCCGTCGGCCGGACCCGGGGGGGTACGGCGAACCAATAGGAGAGGGATTAATGGGACGCTTCCTCAAATCAGTCGCGGCGGTAAGCTTGGCCGTTGCCGGTTTCGCCGGCGTGGCGCAGGCGCAGGACACCATCAAGGTCGGTGTGCTGCATTCGCTGAGCGGCACCATGGCGATTTCTGAAACCACCCTGAAGGACACCGTCCTGATGATGGTGGACGACGTTAACAAGAAGGGCGGTCTGCTCGGCAAGAAGCTCGAAGCCGTGGTGGTCGATCCGGCCTCCAACTGGCCGCTCTTCGCCGAAAAGGCCCGCGAACTGATCTCGAAGGAGAAGGTTTCGGTGGTGTTCGGCTGTTGGACCTCGGTGAGCCGCAAGTCGGTGCTGCCGGTGTTCGAGGAGCTGAACGGCCTGCTTTTCTACCCCGTGCAATATGAGGGCGAGGAAAGCTCGCGCAATGTGTTCTACACCGGCGCCGCGCCGAACCAGCAGGCGATCCCGGCGGTGGAATACCTGATGAGCAAGGAAGGCGGCGAAGTGAAGCGCTGGGTGCTGGCCGGCACCGACTACGTCTATCCGCGCACCACCAACAAGATCCTGGAAGCCTTCCTGAAGTCCAAGGGCGTGAAGTCCGAAGACATCATGATCAACTACACCCCGTTCGGTCATTCCGACTGGCAGACCATCGTGGCCGACATCAAGAAGTTCGGCACCGCCGGCAAGAAGACCGCCGTGGTTTCGACCATCAACGGCGACGCCAATGTTCCGTTCTATAAGGAACTGGCCAATGCCGGCATCAAGGCGTCCGACATCCCGGTCGTGGCCTTCTCGGTGGGTGAAGAAGAACTCGCCGGCATCGACACCAAGAACCTGGTCGGCCATCTGGCGGCCTGGAATTACTTCCAGTCGGTGAAGAACCCGGTGAACGATGGCTTCATCAAGCAGTGGCAGACCTTCATCAAGAGCCCGAAGCGCGTGACCAACGATCCGATGGAAGCCACCTATATCGGCTTCAAGATGTGGAGCCAGGCCGTGCTGCAGGCCGGCAGCACCGACGTGAATGCGGTGCGTCAGGCCATGTATGGTCAGAAGGTGAAGGCTCCGGGCGGCTTCGTCTCGGTGATGAACACCAACCATCACCTGTCCAAGCCGGTTTATATCGGCGAAATCCGCCCCGATGGCCAGTTCAACGTGGTGTGGAAGACCAAGGGCCCGGTGAAGGCCGATGCCTGGTCCAAGTTCATCCCGGAAAGCGCCAAGCTGACCGCCGACTGGACCTATCCCTGGGTTTGCGGCAACTGCGAAAAGCCCAAATTCAACTAATCGCATAGCGTACCGCTCTTGCGGCCCCTCTCCCCGATGCATCGGGGAGAGGAAGCCGCGAAAGCAGCCTCCGGACTAGATCTGTCACAAGATGCGAGTAACCGCCGTGGCCCAGAGTCGCATGCTGCCAGTCCGTCGTTATTTGCTTACCCTGGGATTTGCGCTTTTCGCCGCCCTGGCGAGTCCGGCTCCGTCCCATGCGCAATCCCAAGTGCCATTCTCGGCCGATTTGCTGTCTGGCCTGCTTGGCTCCGATCCCAAAGCCGCCGCCGCCGCGCTGGCCGCCAGCGATGATGAAAAGGCCAAGGCCGCGCTCGCCGCCCTGATGCAGGGCAAGCTCTATAAACGCCTTTCCGACGACGCGGTGGTGATCGCCGAGCCCGATGGCGACGATTTCGTCATCACCAATGCCGCCACCGGCGATATCGAAGACATGCTGAAGGCCGCCGATATCGAGTTGATCGCCGCGGACGACAGCGTGAAGGCCGAATTGGCCGCCGCCGGCATTTCCGGCGAAGCCAAGGACGATACGCCCGCCGATTTCGCGGCCGCCGTGAAGGCGCTGACCGCCGACAGTTTCGACGCCAAGGGCAAGGCCATCGAATATCTTACCGGCCTGGGCGACCCGCGCGCCGTGCCGGTGCTGCGCGCGCTGGCCGATGGCCGCCTGTTCACCCGCAAATCCGATGGAGCAGTGGTGATCGCCGAGCGCAGCGGCAACGATCAAAGCCTTACGCTCGCCACCACGCTGGAAGCCGCCGGCATCGCCAGCAATGCCGATCTCGATCCCGTGGTAGTGAACAACAATCTGCGCATCGCGTTGCGCGAATCCGTCGGCCGCCTGGGCCTGCTCAGCACCGATGCCAACCAGCGCCGCGATGCCGCCAAGGCTTTGCTCGGCAATGCCACGCCTGATGCGGTGGCTTTGCTGCGCGAGCTCTGGCCGAAGGAAACCAATGCCGCCGCCAAGGCCGCCATGGGCCGCGCCCTGGCCGGCGCCGATCTGGTCGATCCCAGTGTCGAGAAGACGCGCAAGATCGCCGCCGTGGATATCCTGTCGGATGCCACCGATCTTCAGGTGCGCTCGCTGCTGCAAGGCAGCCTGGCGCAGGAAAAGGATCCCGAGGTGAAGGCCGCCATCGAGGCTGGCCTGAAATCCGTGCAGCGCAAGCTCTCCATGGTCGGCTGGGTGGCCAATCTGTTCCAGGGCATCAGCCTGGGTTCGGTGCTGCTGCTCGCCGCCATCGGCCTCGCCATCACCTTCGGCGTGATGGGCGTGATCAATATGGCGCATGGCGAGATGATCATGCTCGGCGCCTACAGCACCTATGTGGTGCAGGAAATCTTCCGCGCCTTTCTGCCGGCCAGCATTTTCGATCTTTATCTGGTGGCCGCCTTGCCGGTGGCCTTTCTGGTGGCTGCCGTCGTGGGCGTCGGCATCGAGCGCGGCGTGATCCGCTTCCTCTACGGCCGGCCGCTGGAAACCATGCTGGCCACCTGGGGCGTCAGCCTGATCCTGCAACAGGCGGTGCGCAGCGTATTCGGCGCGCCCAACAAGGAAGTGTCGAATCCGAGCTGGATGACCGGCTCCTTCGAACTGATCGGCGGTTTCGACATCACCTGGAACCGATTGATCATCATCGTGTTCTGCTTCCTGGTGCTGGGCCTGATCGCGCTGATTCTGCGCCGCACGGAATTTGGCTTGCATATGCGCGCCGTCACCCAGAACCGCGCCATGGCCAGCGTGATGGGCATTCCCACCGCGCGGGTGGATGCGCTCACCTTCGCGCTCGGCTCCGGCATCGCCGGGATGGGCGGCGTGGCGCTCAGCCAGATCGGCAATGTCTCGCCCAATCTCGGCACCATCTACATCGTCGACAGCTTCCTGGTGGTGGTGTTCGGCGGCGTCGGCAGCCTGATGGGCGCGCTGGTGGGTGCGATGTCGCTCGGCGTCATCAACAAGATTCTCGAGCCGGTGGCCGGCGCCGTGCTAGGCAAGGTGGTGGTGCTGGTGGCGATCATCCTGTTCATCCAGAAGCGGCCGCGCGGCCTGTTCGCGGCCAAGGGGCGTTCTGCTGATGCGTGACGATCTGCTTTCCCTCGCCAAGCCCGCGCCGCTGCTGGATCGTCGCGGCTGGGCGGCCTTCCTCGCCATCGGCTTCATCCTGGTGGTGCTGGTGCCGCTGCTCAACCTGCTGCCGGCCAGCAACAGCGCCATGCATCTGCCGGATTACCTGATCCCGCTGCTCGGCAAATATGCCTGCTACGCCATTCTGGCGCTCAGCCTCGATCTGGTCTGGGGCTATGCCGGCATTCTCAGCCTGGGCCATGGCGCTTTCTTTGCGCTGGGCGGCTATGCCATGGGCATGTATCTGATGCGGCAGATCGGCACGCGCGGCGTTTACGGCAATGCCGAACTGCCCGATTTCATGGTGTTCCTGAACTGGAAGGAACTGCCCTGGTATTGGTACGGCTTCCAGCATTTCCCCTTCGCGCTGCTGATGATCGTGGTGGTGCCGGGCATCCTGGCGCTGGTGCTGGGCTGGTTCGCCTTCCGCTCGCGCGTCACCGGCGTGTATATCTCCATCGTCACCCAGGCGATGACCTACGCCCTGATGCTGGCCTTCTTCCGCAACGATATGGGCTTCGGCGGCAATAACGGCCTGACCGATTTCAAGGAAATCCTGGGTTTCCCGGTGCAGTCGCCGGATACCCGCATCGGGCTTTACGTCGCATCCGTGCTGGCGATGGGGCTGTGTTTCCTGCTTTGCCGCTTCGTCACGTTGTCCAAGCTCGGCCGCGTGCTGCTGGCGGTGCGCGATGCCGAAAGCCGGGTGCGCTTCTTCGGCTATTCGGTGACGAATGCCAAGCTGTTCGCCTTCACGCTGTCGGCGGTGCTGGCCGGCATTGCCGGCGCGCTTTACGTGCCGCAGGTCGGCATCATCAATCCAGGCGAATTCTCGCCGGCCAATTCCATCGAGGTCGCCATCTGGGTGGCGGTGGGCGGTCGCGGCACGCTCTACGGCGCGATGCTGGGCGGCGTGCTGATCAATCTGGTGAAAACCTGGCTCACCGGCGCGGCGCCGGAATTGTGGCTGTTCGTGCTGGGCGCGCTGTTCATCGCCTCCACCTTGCTGTTCCCCAAGGGCGTGGTGGGCATGGTGGGGCAGGTCAAGGCCAAGCTGGCGCAGCGCGCGGCCTATGCGGAGGCCGATAAGAAGCCCGCCTCGGGCCCAGCGGGAGGAGAATAGCCATGCAGGAGGAATTGCAGGCCGGCCTCGATCCCACTGTCGCCGAGAAGCCCCGGGTTTCCGACAGCCAGCTTTATCTCGATGGCGTCAGCGTCGCCTTCGACGGCTTCAAGGCGATCAACAATCTGTCGCTGATCGTGGCGCCGGGCGAATTGCGCACGGTGATCGGCCCCAACGGCGCCGGCAAAACCACGATGATGGATATCATCACCGGCAAAACCCGGCCCGATCAGGGCGAGGTGATGTTCGCCGGCCGCGTCGATCTCACCAAGCTGGACGAAACCGCCATCGCCAATCTCGGCATCGGCCGCAAATTCCAGAAGCCCACGGTGTTCGAGAATCTCACGGTGTTCGAGAATTTCGAGCTGGCGTTGAAAAGCGCGCGCGGCGCCTGGCGCACCCTGCTGGGTCGGCTGAACGGCGATGCGCTGGACCGGATTTCCTGGGCCTTGGATACGGTGGGTTTGCGCGGCCGCGTGCAGGATCTGGCCGGCAGTCTCAGCCATGGCCAAAAGCAATGGTTGGAAATCGGCATGCTGCTGGTGCAGGACACCCAGCTTATTCTGCTGGATGAGCCGGTGGCGGGCATGACCGATGCCGAAACCGCCGCCACCGCGCAATTGATCCTACAACTGGTCGGCCAGCGCACGCTTGTGGTGGTGGAGCACGATATGGAATTCGTGCGCGATCTCGGCGCCCGCGTCACCGTGCTGCATGAAGGCAGCGTGCTGGCCGAGGGCAGTCTTGACCAGGTGCAGAACGACCAGCGCGTGATCGAAGTCTATCTGGGGCGCTAGACATGCTCGAAGCCAGCGGCATCAACCTCTATTACGGCGCCAGCCACGCCCTGCGCGATGCGGGCATCAAGGCGGAAATCGGCAAGATCACCTGCGTGCTGGGGCGCAACGGCGTAGGCAAAACCTCGCTGATGCGCGCCCTGGTGGGCCTGCAATCGGTGCGCTCGGGCAGCATCGTCTGGGAAGGCGAGGATATTTCCAAGCTGAAGCCGCATGAGCGGGCGCGGCGCGGCATCGCCATGGTGCCGCAGGGCCGCGAGATCTTTCCGCGCCTCACCGTGCAGGAAAATCTCGAAACCGGCATGGCCCCGCTCAAGCGCGGCGAAAAACGCATCGACGACGAAATCTATGCCCTGTTCCCGATTCTGCATGAAATGCGCAATCGGCGGGGCGGCGATCTTTCGGGGGGTCAGCAGCAGCAGCTTGCGATCGGGCGGGCCTTGGTCACCCGGCCGCGGCTGCTGCTGCTGGACGAACCCACCGAGGGCATCCAGCCCTCGATCATCAAGGATATCGGCCGGGTGATCCGC
>JAYSEE010000015.1:0-19333 GCA_041914045.1 Ferrovibrio sp.
GACAATCGCAATCGCACTCTCACGGTTTCCGGTCAGCCCGGCATTCAGATGCAGGCGGTCTTGCTTTCGGGCGAGGAACTGAGAGGCATCAATGCGGCTTGGCGGACCATGGGCGATGGCAAAGCGCCTTCCGTAACGCCGCAAAGCTATCTCTATGCCGCGAATTTCCTCAGCGCCATGCTTACCGCCACCGAGGAGATTCAGGCCGATGTCCAGGCGCTGCGCGTCCTCGCGGTGAAGCTGAAGGACGATCTGGAAGCATTGGGGGCGAAAGCCCCCGCCGCCTTGAAGCCGCAAATCGACGAGCTCATCAAAGCCGTCAAGAACAGCGTCGATTTCATCAGCGCCATGCTCAAGGAAAAACTCGACCAGAGGAAACTCGCGGATATCGAAGCCGCGATGCAAAGGATCATCTGGCGCGAAGTGGGCTTCCGCGCCGTCGATCTGCTGCATCGCACGGCGCGTTCGGTGGAGCCGAAGCTGGATCAGATCGACGAAAAGGCATGGTTCATCCTGACGCTGCTTTCCATCGTGGTGTATCCGTCGCTGTCCGATCAAATGGCGGAGGAAATCGAGCGGCAATTCCGCAATTGGAGCGGTTCCGGCAGCGACAATGCGGCCGACCTGCTCTATGGCCTGGCATCCGGTTCGTGCCGCAGGCTTACCGCCTCGGCCGACGCCGCGCTCACCGACAGCATTCGTGCGGATTCGTTGATACGCCCGGTCTACACGGCATTCGTTACGGCATTTTCATGCACTGGGGAGCAGAACGCCGAGGCGAAACGATGTCTGCAATCCATCGGCGACAAACCAGCCCAGAACCAGCAGACGGGCCAGCAGGCGCGCTATTATTCGGCGCAGATCAATGCTTCAGGCGGCATGGGCTCGTCGATATCGCCGGCCGCCATGGCGGTGAAGAACGTGACGGCCAATTACAACATCAGCGCCACGGGTGCGATCAAGGCGGCGTCCGAGCCGGTTTTCACGCAATAGCGGCGCTGTCCGGTTTGGCGCCGCAAGCGTTCACATGAACAGCTTGCGGCCGAGGCCGGTCATGTCCTTGTAGATGCCGGCGACGTATTCGCCATAGCCATTGTAGATCACGCTGGGAATGCGGTTGCCGGTGCCGATGATTTCCTCGGTGGCCTGGCTCCAGCGCGGATGCGGCGCTTCCGGATTCACATTGGCCCAGAAGCCGTATTCGTCGGGGCCGAGCTCTTGCCAGAAATTCTTCGGCTGCTGGTCGGTGAAAGTGAAGCGCACGATCGACTTCACCGATTTGAATCCGTATTTCCACGGCACCGCCAGCCGCAGCGGCGCGCCCATCTGCTTCGGAATCGGTTTGCCATAAGCGCCGGTGGCGATGAAGGCCAATTCGTTGGTGGCCTCCGCCATGCTCAGGCCTTCCACATAGGGCCAGGGATACCAATCCTGGCGCTGGCCGCGCGCTTCCTTGGGCCGCATGAAGGTTTCCATGCGCAGGTATTTCGCATCGTTCTTCGGCTTGGCGAAATCCACCAGCGCCTTCACCGGAAAGCCGCTCCACGGCACCGTCATCGCCCAGGCTTCCACGCAGCGGAAGCGGTAGACGCGTTCCTCCAGCGGCAGCTTGCGGATCAATTCCTCGGCATCCAGGGTGATCGGCTTTTCCACCAGGCCGTCGATCTTCACTTCCCAGGGTTTGATGTTCAGATTCTGCGCGGTGTCGGAAATCCGCTTGGTGGTGCCGAATTCGTAGAAATTATTGTAGGCGGTGGCGACCTTCTCTTCGGTCAGCGGCCGGCCGGCCTCGAAGGCGGCGTTGCGCTTGGCGGGATAGAGATCGCCCGCCATGCCGGCGATCTGCGCCCGCGCCTCGCCGGGCAGCAGGCCAGCAAGCCCAAGGCCCGCCGCCCCAAGCCCCGCCGCCCCAAGCCCCGCCGCGCCCAACAGCGCCTGACGCCGGTTGAGGAACGCCGCTTCCGGCGTTGCCTGGCTTTCCTTGATTTCCCAGCCGCGCGACCGCTTGATCAGCATGACCTACTCCTGAAAAACAAATGGCGACGGGGAGAGGCTACTCCCATCGCCGCCATTCGCCAATCACACTTATTGGAGAGCGATGCTCACTTTTCCAGGAGGCTGCGCAGCATCCAGGCGGTCTTTTCATGCACCAGCAATCGCTGCGTCAGCAAATCGGCGGTGGGTTCGTCGCTCGCCTTGTCGGCCAGCGGGAAGATCGCGCGTGCCGTGCGCGCCACGGCTTCATGGCCCTTCACCAGATTCTTGATCATGTCGGCGGCGGCGGGAATCTTGCTCTCTTCCGCGATCGAGCTCAGCTTCACGAACTGGGCATAGGTGCCGGGCGCGGTGAAGCCCAGGGCGCGGATGCGCTCGGCGATGGCGTCCACCGCGAGGGCCAATTCGTTGTAATGCTGCTCGAACATCAGATGCAGGGTCTGGAACATCGGGCCGGTGACGTTCCAGTGATAATTATGGGTCTTCAGATAGAGCGTGTAGGTATCGGCCAGCAGACGCGACAAGCCGTCGGCGATCTTTTTGCGATCCTTTTCGTTGATCCCGATATCAATATCCATGGGGCTCTCCTTTGCTTGAATCTATATTGGAACGATTCTAAGATTTGGCAATGGGGGGCTGGATGGAATTCCACATCGGATGCGGTTTATTTGTCAAACCGCAATAGACATCACAGCAAATCCCTGCCCGTTTCCGTGGCCTGCAAAGCCGTTTTCGCCTGCATGCGGTGTTCGTCCGCGATATGCGCCTGCACGGTGCGCAGGGCCAGCAGCAGCACCGCCAGATCGTCGGTATAACCCAGCGCCAGGAACATGTCGGGGATCGCATCCAGCGGCAGCACGAAATAGCCCAGCGCGCCCAGCAGGGTTGCTTTGGCGCGGGCGGGCGTAGCGGGGTCGATGGCGCAATAATAGGCGGTCAGCAGATCTTCCAGCCTTGCGCGCAGCCAGGGCAGATGGCCCAGCACGGCGCGCAGCTTGGCGCGGAATTCCGGTTTCAGCCGGGCTTCCTCTACGGCAATGCCGTCATCCTGCGGCGTGTTTTCGCGGTTTGCCCGGCTCATCTCATGCATATGGGGCGGGTTGCGGCCCTCGCCAAGGGCCCAGGCTCTCGCCAAAGACCCAGGCTCTCGCCAAAGACCCAGGCTCTCGCCAAAGAGCGGAGTGATCGGCTATAAACCAAGCCGAATTTGTAATGCATACCAACAATCGGAGGAAACCGGCATGGATCTCAAAGGTGTAGGCGCGATTGTCACCGGCGGCGCCTCGGGTCTGGGTGCGGCCACCGCGCGCGAACTGGCCAAGGCCGGCGCCAAGGTGGCGATTTTCGACATGAATCTCGATCTCGCCGAGCAGACCGCCAAGGAAATCGGCGGCGTGGCGGTCAAATGCGATGTGGCCGACGGCCCGGGCGGCGAGGCCGCCGTGCAGGATGCCGTCGCCAAGGTCGGTCCGGTGCGGGTGCTGGTCAATTGCGCCGGCGTCGGCACGCCGATGAAGGCGGTGGGCAAGGATGGCCCGGTGGCGCTGGAGAAATTCGTCAAGGTGGTGCAGATCAACCTGATCGGCACGTTCAACATGATCCGGCTGGTCGCGCATCACATGCAGCAGCAGGCCGAGATGGATGGCAAGGAGCGCGGCTGCATCATCAACACCGCCTCGGTGGCGGCTTTCGATGGCCAGATCGGCCAGCCCGCCTATGGCGCATCCAAGGCCGGCGTGCATGGCATGACGCTCCCGCTGGCGCGCGAATTCGCCCAGTTCGGCATCCGCGTCTGCACTATCGCGCCGGGCCTGTTCGGTACCCCGATGATGTTCGCCCTGCCGCCCGAGGCGCAGGAAAGCCTGGGCAAGTCGGTGCCTTATCCGTCGCGCCTGGGCAAGCCCGAGGAATATGCCGCCCTGGCTCGCCATATCTGCGAAAACCAGATGCTGAACGGCGAAACCATCCGGCTCGACGGCGCCATCCGCATGGCGCCCAAGTGATGGGCATGGCCCCCGATTAAAGGGGTCTGTTTCGCGGGATCCGTTAACGGCCGCCGGGCTTCCTGGCGGCCGTTTCCGTTGCGGGCCAGTCGGGCAACCCTTGCTTGGGCGGGCGATTCCCGCTACCCCTTGGGCCGCTCATTTCGACTCCCCTCACAGACAGAGATTTCCGGAGGATATCCCATGGCGCGCAATAAAATCGCCTTGATCGGCGGCGGCAATATCGGCGGCACGCTGGCCCTGCTGGCCGGCCTGAAGGAACTCGGCGACATCACCATCTTCGACGTGGTGGAAGGCCTGCCGCAAGGCAAGGCGCTCGATATGGCCCAGGCCGCTGCCGTGGAAGGCTTCGATGCCAAGCTGCGCGGCACCCAGGATTATGCCGATATCGCGGGTTCCGATGTCATCATCGTCACCGCCGGCGTGGCCCGCAAGCCGGGCATGAGCCGCGACGACCTGCTCGGCATCAACATCAAGGTGATGCAGGCGGTTGGCGCCGGCATCAAGGCGCATGCGCCCAATGCCTTCGTGATCTGCATCACCAACCCGCTGGATGCCATGGTGTGGGTGCTGCGCGAAGTCTGCGGCCTGCCGCATAACAAGGTGATCGGCATGGCCGGCGTGCTCGACAGCGCTCGCTTCCGCCACTTCCTGGCCGAGGAATTCAACGTCTCGGTCAACGACGTGAACGCCTTCGTGCTGGGCGGCCATGGCGACACCATGGTGCCGCTGATCCGCTATTCCACCGTGGCCGGCATTCCGGTGCCCGATCTGATCAAGATGGGCTGGTCCACCCAGGAGAAGATCGACAAGATCATTCAGCGCACCCGCGATGGCGGCGCCGAGATCGTTGCTCTGCTCAAGACCGGCTCGGCCTTCTACGCCCCGGCTTCGTCCGCCATCGAAATGGCCGAAAGCTATCTGAAGGATAAGCGCCGCGTGCTGCCCTGCGCCGCTTGGCTGGATGGCGGCAAGTATGGCCAGAGTGGCCTCTATGTCGGCGTGCCGGTGGTGATCGGCGCCAAGGGCGTGGAAAAGATCGTCGAGATCGAGCTGAATCCGGAAGAGAAGAAGATGTTCGAGCATTCCGCCAATGCCGTGAAGGGCCTGGTAGAAGCCTGCAAGGGCATCGACCCGAGCCTCGGCAAGTAAGGGCCTCGGCAAGTAATCTCGGCTTTTCAGTCGAACAGGCGGCGCTCCGGGCAACCGGGGCGCCGTTTGCATTTTCGCTGCGGAATGCTTATCTGCCGCTATACTGGCCGCGCAAAGGAGACCTATATGCGCCTGCTGATCGCCATTTTTCTGCCCTGGCTGCTGTTCTTCACCATCGGCCGTCCGATTGCCGGCATCATCTGCCTGATCCTGCAACTGACCCTGATCGGCTGGATTCCGGCCGCGTTGTGGGCGGTGTATTCGCTGAGCCAGTACAGCACCGCCAAGCAGATCGAACAGGCCAAGCTGGGCCAGTAAGGGTTTTCGATGGGCGAGGTTCTGCCGCCGGCCGCGCCGGGGCCCTCCGGTCCAGACGGCGATTATACCGGGCGGCGCTGGCGCGTCAGCGGCGGTCCGCGCCGTCCGATCGAGCGGGCGGCCTTGCGCTATCTGCTCGCCATCGTCATCGCGCCGCCGCTCGGCCTGCTGGTCGCCCATGCGCCGATGCTGCTGCTGATCGTGCTGGGGCCGCTGGGCATCGGCCTGATCGCGGCCGGCTTCGCGCTGGCGCTGGGCGCCGCCCTGGCGATGTATCCGGTGATGGCGTCCGCCGGGCTGCTCATGCTGCTGTTGCTGGATTGGCGCGCCGGACATTTGGCGGAGCAAGGGCGCGACCGCATCGCCCTGGCCGATCCGCGCCCCTATGCTTTGCTGGGCGGCCTGGCCGGGGCGCTGACCGGTCTGGCGCTGGCCGATTGGAGCGGCGCGCAGGGCATCGGCGGCATTCTGCTCGGCATCGGCTTCGGCGCTTATGGCGGCTGGCTGGGGCTGGCCATCGGCATGGTGGCCGGATTGATCATGCGCGCCACCGATCCGCGGTTGCAGCCGCCGGGGGGCGCTGGCGGCATGGATGCTGGCGGGCCGGATTCCGTGATCATCGAAGTCGAACGGCGCGATTGAACGTCCCGGCTGCGCCGGATTGCATCCCTGCAATTCGGCGCTTGCTTCTAGTAGCCGCTCTCCTACATGGTCAGCCGAGAGAAAATACCAGGAGTTCCGCAATTATGACCAGCCCGCGATCCATCGGTTGGCGCACCCCCACGCTGATCATCCTGGCCGGCTGCGCCATCGCGCTGCTGAATTTCGGCGTGCGCGCCGGCTTCGGCCTGTTCCTCGAGCCGATCAGTTCGGCCAATGGCTGGGGCCGCGAGGTTTTCGCGCTGGCCATCGCGATCCAGACCGTGCTGTGGGGCCTGGGCCAGCCTTTCGCCGGCGCTTTCGCCGATAAATACGGTTCCGGCCGCGTGCTGGCCGGCGGCGCGCTGTTCTATGCCGTCGGCGTTGCGCTCACCGCCCAGGCCAGCACGCCGCTGCTGCTGAACCTGACCACCGGCATGCTGGTCGGCATCGGTCTGGCCGGCACATCGTTCACCGTGGCGTTGGCCGCCATCGCCCGCATGGTCAGTCCGGAGCGCCGCTCCTGGGCGCTGGGCATCGGCACGGCGGCGGGTTCGCTGGGGCAGTTCCTGATGGTGCCGCTGGGCCAGAGCTTCATCGCCGCCTATGGCTGGATGATGGCGCTGGGCCTGCTCAGCCTGTTCGCGCTCGCCATCGCGCCGCTGGCCAGCGTGCTGGCCGGCAAGGCCCCGGAAGCCGGCGGCCCGCAGCAATCCATGGGCGATGCCTTGCGCGAGGCCGGCGTGCAGCGCAGCTATTGGCTGCTGATCGCCGGCTTTTTCGTCTGCGGCTTCCACGTCTCCTTCATCCAAACCCATCTGCCGGCCTATGTGGTGGATCGCGGCCTCGATCCCGCCACCGGCGCCTGGGCGCTGGCCCTGGTGGGTCTGGCCAATGTGATCGGCTCTTATACAGCCGGCGTGCTGGGCGGCACCCGCAGCAAGAAATACCTGCTCAGCTTCATCTACGGCGCCCGCGCCGTGGTGATCACGGTTTTCGTGCTGGTGCCGATGAGCACGGCCAGCGTGCTGGTCTTCGCTTTCTGCATGGGGCTGCTCTGGCTGTCCACCGTGCCGCTCACCTCCGGGCTGGTGGCGCAGATTTTCGGCCCGCGCTACATGGCCACATTGTTCGGCATCGTGTTTTTCAGTCATCAAGTGGGGGGCTTCCTCGGCGTCTGGCTCGGCGGCCGGCTGTTCGATGCCACCGGCTCCTACGATGTCGTGTGGTGGATCAGCGCGGCGCTCGGCATCTTTTCCGCCATCGTGCATTTCCCCATCGACGAGCGCCCGCTGGTGCGCGCGGCCCAGCCCAGTCCGGCCTGAAGCCTCATGCCGCGCGCAGGGCAGCGTTCGGGGCAGCGTTCGGGGCACAGCTTGGCGCTGTTGTTCGGGCTGCCGGTCGTCCTGGCCTGGGCCGGGCTGATGGCCGTAAGCCTGCTGCGCGCCGAATTGCCCGATGAGGCCGGCGGGCGGCTGCTGGCGGTGTTTCCCCTTAAAGATCGCGGCGGCAACGGTTTCCGTGCCGCTGCCCGCGTGGATGCCGCCATCGTCGGTACGCTCTGGCTGCCCAATATGGTGATCCTGCGGCAGGATGCGCCCGGCTTGGCCGGGCGTCTGCGCCAAGCCGGCGCGCTGGCGGTGTATCGCGCCGAGGCGTTCGAGACATTCAGCCTCGCCGGCTGCACCGGCATGCCGCAGGGGCTGTTTTCGCTCCGCAAGCTCGGCGCTTGAGCGTCTCCGATCATTGATCCGCATGCGGCGGCAGGGTAGCCTTTCCCGATAAGAATATGGGGAGGGACAGGGGCCGTGGCCGAAGCCGCGCTCACCGTCATAGTCGCAGACGATCACCCGCTGGTCCGCGAGGCCCTGGCGCAGGCATTGCGCACGGCGCTCAACGGCGCCGATGTGGCCGGCTGCGCCAATCTGCCGGAGGCCCTGGCGGCGCTGGACCAGCGCGACGCGGTGGACCTGCTGGTGCTCGATCTCGACATGCCGGGCATGGACGGCTTTTCCGGCTTGGCGGCGGTGCGCGCCAGCTATCCGGCCGTGCCGGTGGCCATCGTTTCCTCCACCCGCGATCCGGGCGTGATGCGCCGCGCCATCGAATTCGGCGCCGCCGCCTTCGTGCCGAAATCGGCGGCGCTTGAAACCATCGCCTCGGCCCTGCAATCGGTGCTCGATGGCGAGGTCTGGCTGCCGGCCGAAGCCGAGGAAACCGAAAACGCCACCGACGATTTCGCCCGCCGCGTGGCCGAACTCACGCCGCAGCAATTGCGCGTGCTGAATCTGCTCGGCGAGGGCAAGCTGAACAAGCAGATCGCCCATGAACTCACGGTCGGCGAGGCCACCGTGAAGGCCCATGTCACCGCCATCCTCAAAAAGCTGAATGTGCGCAGCCGCACCCAGGCGGTGATCCTGTCGCGCCGCTTCTCGCTGGAAGGCGGCTAGGCTCTCGACTCAATCCGCCGCCATCGTGCCGGCCGGCCGCCGGCGCTGGCTGAGCAGCGCGCGCAAGGCGGCCGGGCGCACCGGCTTGTGCAGCAGGTCCACGCCCAAGGCCTGGCAGCGTGCGCGCAGGCCCTGGCCGCGATCGGCGGTGATCAACACGGCGGGGATGGCGGCATTCCAATCCTGGCGCAGCCGGGCGATGGCATCCAGGCCGTTCGGTCCATCGGCGATGCTGTCGCCCAGATGCAGATCGGCCAGCAGGATATCCGGCGGGCCGCCGGCGGCCTGCAAGGCCTGGCGCGCGGCTTCCACATCGCCCGCCGTCGCCACCCGGCAGCCCCAGCCTTGCAGCAAGGTGCTCATCGCTTCGCGCACGCCGGCTTCGTTGTCCAGGCAAAGCACGAAGCAGCCGTCCAGGTTGCCGCTGGCCAGGCTGGCCGGAGCCACGGCCTGCGGCGCGGGCAATTCCACCGGATCGGCCAGCGGCACGGTGATGGAAAATACCGAACCGCGCCCGAAGCGCGAGCGCAGCTTGATCGGGCAGTTCAGCATGCGCGCCACGCGCTCCACTATGGCGAGGCCAAGGCCAAGGCCGCGCTCCAGGCCGCGTTCGCCCAATTCGGCATCGCGGTTTTCCAGCCGGGCGAATTCCTGGAAGATGATCTCGCGCTTGTCTTCCGGAATGCCGCGCCCGTTATCCCACACCTCGATATGCACCTGGTCGCCGCTGCGGCGGCAGCCGATCAGCACGCGGCGGCGCTGGGCATCGGGCCGCGTGTAGCGGATGGCGTTGGCGACGAAATTCTGCAGCACGCGGCGCAGCAAGGCGGGATCGCTGCGCAGCACGACCTTGTCGCCGCCGATGGTCTTGATGGCGATGCCGCGCCTTGCCGCCAGCGGCGCGAAGGCGGCGGTCAGCGATTGCAGCAACGGCCCCAGGGCGAAGGGGCGCGGCTCGGGCTGCACCGCGCCGGCATCCAGTTTGGAGATATCGAGCAGCGCATCCAGCAGGGCTTCCACGGCATTGAGGCCGCTGTCGATGCGCGCCACCAGATCGTTGTCCGGCTCGCGCTCGCTCAGCGCGGCGCTGAACAGGCGCGCGGCATGCAGGGGCTGCAATAGATCGTGGCTGGCCGCCGCGATGAAGCGCGTCTTGCCCAGATTGGCGGCTTCCGCCTCGGCGCGGGATTTCTCCAGCGCGATCACCGCGCGGCTCAATTCGGCGGTGCGTTCCTCCACCCGGCGTTCCAGAGTTTCATAGGCGGCGCGCAGGGCGGCATCGGCGCGGCGGCGTTCGGTGATGTCGTGATACATCAGGAAGAAGCCCAGCACATTGCCGGCCTCGTCGATATGCGGAATATAGGTGCCTTGCGCGGCTTCGATGGAAGCGTCGTTGGTGGGGAATTCGATTTCGAAGCTCTGTCGCCGGCCGGCCAGCGCGGCGTCGATCAACGGCTTCAATTTTTCGTAGCGTTCCGCGCTCAGCATTTCGCGCAGCGTGCGGCCGTCGATCTGCTGCTGCGGCAGGTTCAGCGCGCGGCGGAACGGCATGTTGGTGAAGCGATAGCGTTCGTCGCGATCCACATAGGCGATCAGCGCCGGCACGTTGTCGGTATAGACGCGGATGGCGCGTTCAGAATCGCGCAAGGCTTCGGCGGCGCGCACGCGCTCGGTGATGTCCGTGCAGGTGGCCACGATGCCGCCATCGGGCATCGGGTCCACGCGGATTTCCAGCACCGCGCCATCGGGCCGGCGGCGCTCATGGATGCGGCTGCCGGCGGTCCATTCGCCCAGAATGCCGGCCAGGTCCGGCATGCCTTCGCCGTCCAGTTCCTCCACCTTGGCGCCGATCACCGCGCGTTCGCCCGGCAGGCCCAGCAGATCGAAGAAACGCTGATTCCACGCGGCCAGCCGGCGTTCGTTGTCGAACACGCCGATGCCCTGGCCGATATGGTCCAGCGTGGTGCGCAGCAGATCCAGGTTGTGCCGGATGGCTTCCGAGGCTTCGCCCAGCATGGCGCGGGCGGCGCGCGGGCTGAGCAGGCCCTTGGCCTGCGCCGAGGCCATCACGATGCGCGCCGAGGCCGCGCCGATGGCGCCCGACAGCAGATGTTCGGTGAAGGCCACGGCTTCCGGCAGGCTCATCGAACGGCCGGCAAAGGCGCGCTGGGTGCGCTCCACGCCCAGGAAGCGCGCGGCCACCGCCTGCAATTGCTCGATGCGCGGATCGTTGGCCGGGGCTTCCTGCGCCGGCGCCGGCGGCTGCACGCTGCCATGCACGAAGATATCGGCCTGCTCGCGGTCGCGTTCGCGCGGACGCACCAGCAGCGAAACGCCGATCAGCAGCGCCAGCGTCACCGCCTGGCAGGCGATGAAGCCCTGCAAGGTGGGGTCGAAGCCGTTCAGCGGATCGGGCAGATAGGGCGCCAGCGGCGGCTGCATGCGCCGGCCTTCCGCCGCGCCCTCGATTGAGGGCAGCAGCAGGGTGTAGAGCCACATGCCGAAGCCCGCCAGCAGCGCGGCCACCACGCCATAGCGATGAGCGCGCCGCCAATACAATCCGAGCAGAACGGCGGGCGCGAAATTCGCCACCGCGCAGAACGAGATCATGCCGATGGAGGCCAGCGGCAGATAGCCCGCCACCCAGGAATGATACACATAGGCCAGCAGCAGGATCACCACCACCGCGCCGCGCCGCACATTCAGCACCAGGCGGCCGACGCTTTCCGAGCCGCCGGCGCGCGAACGCAGCAGCAGCGGCGTGAACAATTCGTTCGACACCATGATGGACAGCGCCATGCAGGCCACGATCACCATCGAGGTGGCCGCCGACAGGCCGCCGATGAACACGAAAACCGACAGCGCCGATTGATCCGCCATCATCGGCAGGGTCAGCACGAACAGGTCTGGATTGGCGCCGTTCTCGGTCAGCAGCAGACCAGCCGCCGCGATCGGCACCACGAAAATATTGATCGCCACCAGATAGAGCGGAAACAGCCAGCGCGCCTCGCGCAGGGCGTCGGCCTCGGCATTCTCCACCACCGCCACATGGAATTGCCGCGGCAGGCAGAGGAAGGCGAAGCCCGACAGCACGGTCATGGCGATCCAATGCGGGCCCCAGCCGCCGCTGAGTTGTTCGGCCAGGGCCGGTATCTGCGAAAGCTGGCCGGTCAGGCCGCCCGGCATGTCGAACAGGCCGAACACCACGAAAGCGCCTGCGGCCAGGAAGGCCGCCAGCTTCACCAGAGATTCGAAGGCGATGGCCAGCATCATGCCGCGATGCTGCTCGGTGGCCTGCACATGGCGCACGCCGAACAGGATGGTGAACAAGGCCATGATGGCGGCCACGAACATTGCCGTGTCGCGCCAGGGCGGCGGCAGGCTGGCATTCAGCAATTGCGCCACATCCTTGCCCACCAGCACTTCGAAAGTGATGGTCACCGCCTGCATTTGCAGCGCGATATAGGGCAGCACGCCGATCACGGCGGTCAATGTCGCCAGCACCGCCACGGCGCGGCTCTTGCCATAGCGCGAGCCGAGGAAATCGGCAATCGAGGTCACGTTCTGCCGGCGCGACACCGTGATCATCTTGCGCATGATAGGGTAGCCGAGCGTGATTGCCAGGATCGGGCCGACATAGATCAGGATGAAATCCATGCCCACGGTGGCGGCGCGGCCCACCGAGCCGTAGAAGGTCCAACTCGTGCAATAGATCGCCAGCGACAGGGCATAGATCGTCGCGCCGCTGCGGCCGCTATACCAACGCGGCGACAGCTTGTCGCCGGCATGGGCAATAGCGAAAAGCAGGCCCAGATAGGCCAGCGACAGCAGCAATATGGCGGTGCCGTGCAGCATCCGGCCGGTAATCCTCCCCAGGATTGGGCTTTTTGCCAGTAAACTCCCGCGCATGGGCGCTGTCCAGGGCGTTTGCCTTGAAAAAGCCGGCTAAACCGGCTTGGCTGCGGCCATGCGCCGTTTGTTCAAAATGCTGTTTCGCCTCGCGCTGTACGGCTTTGCCGGCCTATGCCTGTTCTGGCTGTGCGGGCTGCTGGCTTATCGCTGGATTGATCCGCCGGCCACGCCGCTGATGGCCTTGCGCGCCCTGGAAGGCGAGAGCATCCGCTATCGTCCGCTATCCTTGCCGCGCGTGGAGCGCGCCTTGCAGCTTGCCGTGGTGGCGTCCGAGGATGCCCGCTTCTGCCTGCATTCCGGCATAGATCTCGGCGCGGTGCGCGAGGCGATAGAGGATTATCAGGAAAGCGGCCGGCTGCGCGGCGCCAGCACCATCACCATGCAGGTGGCGCGCAATCTCTTCCTCTGGCCGGGCGGCGGCTTCATCCGCAAGGGGCTGGAAGCGCCGCTGGCGCTGGCCATTGATGCGCTTTGGCCCAAGCGTCGCATCCTCGAACTTTACCTCGCTATCGCCGAGATGGGGCCGGGCGCATTCGGCGCCGAGGCGGCGGCAAGGCTGCATTTCGAGCGCGCCGCCAGCGATCTTTCGCCCGCTCAGGCCGCCCGGCTGGCCGCCATCCTGCCCAGCCCCTTGCGCTGGAGCCCCAGCCGGCCCAGCGCCTATATCCAGCGCCGCGCCGCCATTATCCAGGCCCGGATCGGGCAATTGTCGGCTGAGCAGACCGGCTGTTTTAGCCGCTAGAATGCTTGCGCCCGTCGCCTCGGGGGGTAAATTGCGGGCCAAGCATTGATAAAAAGCATTTTCGGGATTTTCTCATGAATCAGAATCTGGTCAGCCTGATCCGCAACCGCGTGGCCGATCCCGCGCGGGTTTTTCTGGAGACCGAGCAGGGCCGGGTTTTCACCTATGCCGATGCCTTCGCGCTGGCCAACCGCTTCGCCAACACGCTGGTGAAGCTGGGCCTGCAGCCCGGCGACCGCGTGGCGGTGCAGGTGGAAAAATCCGCCGAGGCACTGATCCTGTATCTCGGCGTGGTGGCGGCCGGCGGCATCTATCTGCCGTTGAATGTAGGCTACACCCTGGCCGAACTCGAGTATTTCATCGGCGATGCCGAGCCGCGCATCGTGGTCTGCCGGCCGGAAAGCCATGCCGGCCTGGCGCCGCTGGCGCAGAAGCTGGGCGTGGCGCATTGCCTCACGCTCGGCGCCAAGGGCGAGGGCAGCCTGATTGATGCGCTGGCCGGCGCGTCCGATCGCTTCGAGCCGGTGCAGCGCAAGGCCGACGATCTTGCCGCCATTCTCTATACGTCCGGCACCACCGGCCGCAGCAAGGGCGCGATGCTCAGCCATCGCAACCTGTTCTCCAATGCCGAGACTTTGGCCGGCTATTGGCGTTTCACGGCGGCGGATACGCTGCTGCATGCGCTGCCGATCTTCCATACCCATGGCCTGTTCGTCGCCACCAATATCGTGCTGTTGTCCGGCGCCGGCATGCTGTTCATCCCCAAGCTGGATCCCGATCTGATCGTGAAGCTGCTGCCGCGCGCCACCAGCATGATGGGCGTGCCGACCTTTTACGTGCGCCTGCTGCAGCATCCCGGCCTCACGCGCGATCTGGTGAAGCATATCCGGCTGTTCGTTTCCGGTTCGGCGCCCTTGTTGGCCGAAACCCATCGCGAATGGGAAGCCCGCACCGGCCATCGCATTCTCGAACGCTACGGCATGACCGAAACCAATATGAATACCTCCAACCCCTATGACGGCGAGCGCGTGGCCGGCACGGTGGGTTTCCCGCTGCCCGATGTGGCCTTGCGCATCGCCGATCCGGAGACCGGCAAGGTTCTGGCCCAGGGCGAGATCGGCATGATCGAGGTGAAAGGCCCGAATGTATTCCAAGGTTACTGGCGCATGCCGGAAAAAACAGCGGCCGAATTCCGCCCCGATGGCTTTTTCATCACCGGCGATCTCGGCAAGATCGACGAACGCGGTTATGTGCATATCGTCGGGCGCGGCAAGGACCTGATCATTTCCGGCGGCTACAACGTGTATCCCAAGGAAGTGGAAACCGAGATCGACGGCATGCCGGGCGTGATCGAAAGCGCGGTGATCGGCGTGGCGCATAAGGATTTCGGCGAGGGCGTCACGGCTGTCGTGGTGAAGGCCAAGGGCAGCGCATTGGATGAAGCCGCCGTGCTCAAGGCGCTGGAAGATCGCTTGGCTAAATTCAAGCAGCCCAAGCGCGTGCTGTTCGTCGACGATCTGCCGCGCAACACCATGGGCAAGGTGCAGAAGAACCTGCTGCGCGACGCCTACAAGGATCTGTACAAGTAAGCATCATGAATCCGATCTTCGCCGATATCCCCACCACGATTTTTGAAACCATGTCGCGCCTTGCGCGCGAGACCGGCGCGGTCAATCTGGGGCAGGGCTTCCCCGACGATCCCGGTCCGCTGGATGTGCGCCAGAAAGCCGCCGAGGCCGTGGTGGATGGCTGGAATCAATATCCGCCGATGATGGGCATTCCGGAATTGCGCCAGGCCGCGGCGGCGCATTACCGGCGTTTCCATGGCCTCGATCTGGATTGGGAGCAGGAGGTGATGGTCACCTCCGGCGCCACCGAGGCGCTGGCGGATTCGCTGCTGGCGCTGATCGAGCCGGGCGATGAAGTGGTGCTGTTCCAGCCGATGTACGATGCCTATCTGCCGCTGGTGAAGCGGGCCGGCGGCGTGCCGAAATTCGTGACGTTGAAGCCGCCGCATTGGCGGCTGCGCGAGGAGGATTTGCGCGCGGCATTCTCGCCGCGCACCCGCGCCGTGCTGTTCAACAATCCGCTCAATCCCTCGGCCAGCGTGTTCCCGCGCGAGGATATGGAATTGCTCGGCCGCTTCCTGGTCGAATTCGATGCCATCGCGATCTGCGACGAGGTCTGGGAGCATGTGATTTTCGATGGCCTGCGCCATCAGCCGCTGATCGGCCTGCCGGGTTTGCGCGAGCGCTGCATCAAGATCGGTTCGGCCGGCAAGATTTTTTCGCTCACCGGCTGGAAGGTCGGCCTGGTGGTGGCCGCGCCCAGCATCATGCGCGTGCTGGCCAAGGCGCATCAATTCGTCACCTTCACCACGCCGCCCAATCTGCAAGCCGCCGTGGCTTATGGCTTGATGAAGGATGACGGTTATTTCGCCGGCATGCGGGCCGAGATGCAGGCGGCGCGGGATCGTTTCACCGCCGGCCTGAAGGCGTCGGGCTTCACTGTGCTGCCCAGCCAGGCGACGTATTTCGTGAATGTCGATCTCGGGCCCGGCACTGATGACGTGGCTTTCTGCGACAAGCTGGTGCGCGAAGCCGGCGTGGCCGCGATTCCGGTCAGCGCCTTCTATGCGCAGGATCCCGTGCGCAGCGTGGTGCGCTTCTGCTTCGCCAAGCGCGATGCCACCTTGGACGAAGCGACAAAGCGTCTGAAGGCTTATGCCGGGCGCTGAAGCGCCTTCAAGGATGCAGCTTCATCCCTTTCAGCACCTTGTCGGCCAGTTTGCGTTCGGCATGCAGCGCCAGGCCCACCAGCGGCAGCCGGTCGGCCTGGCAGGCAGCCACGGCGGCGCGGTTGGCGGCATCGAAGCCGGTGGCGAACATCGGCTCGATATACACCGCCATGCATAGGCCGCGCTCCAGCCCGCGTGCATGGGCGCGGGCAAGCTCGGCTCCGCTGCCGGCGAAAATCAGCATGGGCTGGCCCAGTAAGGCGGCATAGGCATTGCCCGAGGCATCGCGATAGGGCTGGCCCATCAGCGCGGGATTATTGCCGGCGATGCCGCTGGCCAGGAAGGCGGTCACATTTAGTTTCTGCCAGTCCGGCAGGTCGGCGCGGACGGCCAGGGCGATCTTGGTGTCGAATTGCATGGCGGCATTCTGGCTGTTCCAGGCCGGCCGGTCTTGTATGGATGTGATCTTGCATTCGCCTCGCTGCCGCGCCAGAGTCGCGCCATGGAAATGCAATCCGGCCAGGAATGGGTGCGGCTGGTGGCCGAGCAGGCCGCCGGCATCGAGGCGTTGCGTGCGCATTTCACGCGCCATAGCTACGATCGCCACAGCCATGAAACCTATGCCATCGGCATGACGGAAATGGGCTCGCAAAGCTTCCGCTGTCGGGGCGCGCTGCATCGCACTCGGCCGGGCGCGGTGATGCTGTTCAACCCCGCCGAGGCGCATGACGGCTATCCCACCGATGCCGCCGGCTTCACCTACCGCATGTTCTATCTGCCGGTGCCGCTGCTGCGCGAATGGGCCGCCGAGCTTTGCGGCGATGCCGGCGCCGAGCCGTTGTTCCGTCAGCCGCTGCTGCTGGATGCCGAACTGGCCGGCAATATCGCCGCGGCTTTCGACAGCCTGGCGCAATACGACGGCAGGCTATGGCGCGACGAAGCGATGCTGGCCGCCATCGGCCTGCTGCTGTCGCGCCATGGCGGATTCATTCCCGAGGCCATGCAAGGCGAAGCGCCCGGCCTGCGCCGTGCGCGCGATCTGCTGGAAGCCAGCCTGCTGCAGGATATCGGCATCGCCGAACTGGCCGAGGCGGCCGGCATCAGCCGCCATCATCTGGCGCGCGGTTTCCGTCGCAAATACGGCCTCTCGCCCAGCGAATACCGCCGGCAGCAGCGGCTGCGCGAGGCCCGGCGGCTGATCGCTTCAGGCAGCGGCCTGGCGGATGCCGCTATCGCCGCCGGCTTCGTCGATCAGGCGCATTTCACCCGGCATTTCAAGGCAAGCTACGGCATCACGCCCGGCCGTTGGCGGCAAGCGATAGCGCCGCGTCGATGAAGGCATGGCTCGGCGTCGGCACGCCGAGCTGCCGGCCCAAAGCCGCCACCGCACCCGACAGCCAGGGTAATTCCAGCCGCGCGCCGCGCTCCAGATCGTGCAGCATCGAGGCTTTCATGCCGGCGGGCATCTTGGCGGTGAACTCGATGGCGCGTTCGGCGTGATTGGGCGCTAGGCCGGCCCCCTTGGCTTCGGCGATGGCGCAAACCTCGCGCACGGCGGCTTCGTAAAGCGCACGGGTTTTCGGCTCGGCCAGGATCGGTCCGATGGAGGAGCGGGTGAGCGCCGTCACGCCGCTGAAAGACGCCAGGAAAACGAATTTCTCCCACAGCGCGCGGGTGATGCTTTCAGGTTCGGCGAAATCGAAGCCGGCCTGCTGGGCGGCAGCGGCGAAATCCGCCAGCAGCGGCAGGTTTTCGCCGTTCAACGCGCCGAGCTGCAGCCGCGCCATGCTGCCTACATGCTTGATCACGCCGGGCTGGCCGATGGTGGCGCTGATCTGCGCCACGCCGCCCAAGGCATGTTCGGGGCCGAAGGCGGCCAGCACTTTATCGGCGGCTTCGATGCCGTTCTGCACCGAGGCGATGCGGGTCTGCGGCCCCACCAGCGGCTTGGCCGCCGCCAGCGCGCTGTCGGTATCCCACAATTTCACCGCCACGATCACCAGATCGCAAGGCTTTTCGCCGGCGGCATCGCTCACCGCATGCACGCGCAGGCCCTGCATCGGCTTGACCGGGCTTTCGATATTCAGGCCGTTTTTCTGCATCGCGGCCAGATGCGCGCCGCGCGCCACGAACACCACGTCATGCCCGGCGGCGGCCAGCAAACCGCCGAAATAACCGCCCACGCCGCCCACGCCGATGAATCCGATGCGCATGTTCAAGCTCCTTTGGTGGCGTCTTCCCACATGTAGTTGAAGCTGACGGAGATGCGCTCGGCATCATCCGCCATGCTGCCGCTGGCCGGCACTTCATGGCGCAGCCAGCTTTCGAACAGAACCAGTTGCCCGGCCTTGGCGCGATGGCTGTAAAACGGCTGCGCCCCGGCCGGCGCATCCTTGCGGCGCGGCGGCGCGGCCATCAGCAGGCCAAGGCGCGGATCCTCGAATTTGATCGGAGCAGAGCCGCGCGGCGTCTGCACATAATACGTGCCGCTGATGAAGGAGAGCGGATGCAGATGCGAGCCATGCATCACCTGCAAGGGCATCACATTGGCCCAGCAATCGGTCATCACCAGGCGGCGGCCGCGCATCTCGTAATCCAGCGCCTTGGCGTAGCGCAGGGCATGCGGCCGGATGGCGCGCTCCAGCCCGGCAAAGAGCGGCGAGATCAGATGCAGCTTGCAATGGCTGGCGTAAGACGTGTAGCCGCCGGGATAGTTGCGGGCACTCCAATCCTGGCCGGTCGCATCGGCCAGCATCAGGCCGGCGATTTCATCGGCCAATTGCTGGTTGAAAGCGCCGGGTTTGCCGCTTTTCAGCGGCGCTGCATAGATGCTGGTGGCGAAAAGCTTGCGGAGCGGCATGGCGTGTTTGTCGGCGAGGCGGGCGATCCTGTCAACCGGCGACGGATCGGCTATACTCGGCCAGTCGACATCAATATGGAGTTTTGCGCCATGGTCAGCCGCCGGATTTTCTGCATCGCCATCGGGGGGCTTTTCGCCAGCCAGGCCCAATTGCCGATCATCGCGCCCGCCATGGCGCAGAGCTTCGATCTGAAAAAGCTGCAAAACAGCCTGCCCGGCGCCGGCGGCAAATCCTCCACGTCGTCGTTGAGCAACGGCGATATTTCATCCGGCCTGCGCGAGGCGCTGAAAGTGGCGTCCGAACGCACGGTCAGTCAGGTCGGCAAGACCGACGGCTATCTGAAGGATTCCGCCATCCGCATCCCGCTGCCGGGCGTGCTGGAAAAGGGCAAGAGCATTCTGCAAGGCGTGGGTGCGGGCGGATTGGTCAGCGATCTGGAAACCCGCATGAACCGCGCGGCGGAAGCGGCGGCCCCCAAGGCGCGGGATATTTTCGTCAAGGCCATCACCGATATGAGCCTGCAG
>JAYSEE010000015.1:19343-24119 GCA_041914045.1 Ferrovibrio sp.
ATGCCCAGGGCATTCTGAACGGGCCGCAGGATGCCGCCACGCAATATTTCAAGCGCACCACCAGCCAGCCGCTGAACACCGCCATGCGCCCCATCGTGCAGAGCAGCATGAGCGATGCCGGCGTGACGCAGGCCTACAAGGCGGTGAGCGACAAGCTGAGCGGAGGATCGTCGGGCCTTTCCGCGCTCGGCAGCCTGGGCGGCGGCAATGCGGCGCAGAGTTTCGATATCACCGATTACGTGCTGGAAAAGGCCATGGATGGCCTATTCTACTATATCGGCAAGGAAGAGGCGGCGATCCGCAGCAATCCGGCCGCCCGCAGTACCGATCTGCTCAAGAAGGTCTTCGGCGGCTGAAACTTACCTTGGGGCAGCCTTGCCACGGGCCGGGGCAGGGCTAAACTGCGCGGATTCTAGCCTGGGAGCAGCGCCATGGATCTGGCATTCACCGCCGAGGAAACCGCTTTCCGCGATGAGGTGCGGGCCTTCATCAATGAAGCCTATGACGACGAAATGCGCGCCGCCATGGCCAAGACGCGCACCGGCTATGTCGCCAAGCATCTGCATATCCGCTGGCAGGAGCGCTTGAACGCCAAGGGTTGGCTGGCGCCGAACTGGCCGGTGGAATTCGGCGGCCCGGGCTGGAGCCATGCCCAGCGCTATATCTACGAGCAGGAAATGGCCGCCGCCGGCGCGCCCATGGTGGTGCCGTTCGGCCCGCGCATGCTGGCTCCGGTGATCATGAAATTCGGCACGCCGGAGCAGAAGGCGAAATACCTGCCCGATATCCTCAACAGCCGGGTCTGGTGGTGTCAGGGCTATTCCGAGCCGGGCGCCGGTTCCGATCTGGCGTCGCTGCAGATGAAGGCCGAGGATAAGGGCGATCATTTCCTCTGCAACGGCAGCAAGATCTGGACCTCGGAAGCCCAGCATGCCGACATGATCTTCTGTCTGGTGCGCACGGCGCAGAGCAAGAAGCCGCAGGAGGGCATTTCCTTCCTGCTGATCGACATGAAATCGCCTGGCGTGACGGTGGCCCCCATCGTCACCGTGGACGAACCCAGCGCGCATATGCAGGAAGTGAATCAGGTTTTCTTCGACGACGTGAAAGTGCCGAAGGAAAATTTGGTGGGCGAATTGAACCAGGGCTGGACCTGCGCCAAGTATCTGCTCGAATTCGAGCGCGGCAATGCCTATTCCGGCCATCTCAAGCGCAGCCTCAAGCATGTGCGCCGCATGGCGGCGGCCGAGGCGGCGCATGGCCGCCCGTTGATCGAGGATGCGGATTTCGCCCAGCGCCTGGCCCAGGCCGAAATCGAGATCATGGCGCAAGAGATGACCGAGCTGCGCGTGCTCGGTCAGTTCAGCAGCGGCCAGAATGTCGGCGCGTTTTCATCCCTGCTGAAAACCCGGGGCACCGAATTGCAGCAATTGGTGACCGAACTGGCCGCCGACGCCATCGGCTATTACGCGCTGCCTTTCCAGGCTTTGCTGGAAGGCGGCAACGAGCCCGGCATCGGCCCGGATTACGCCAACGGCCCGGCCCAGCGCTATCTCAACATGCGCAAGGTCACGATCTTCGCCGGCTCCAACGAAATCCAGCGCAACATCATGTCGAAGCTGATTCTGGGGCTGTGACGGCAAAACCGTTCTGCATCGTCACCGCCGGACTTGTTCCGGTGGTCCATGCCTGACGCAGCAAGGCTGCTGAACCATGGATGCCCGTAACGAGTACGGGCATGACGATGAGAGGGCCCCTTAAGCTTCACCCGTTGCGCTGTTCCAGCAGGCGGCGGGCGATCACTTGGGCCTGGATTTCGGCGGCGCCTTCGAAAATGTTGAGGATGCGGGCGTCGCACAACACGCGGCTGATCGGATATTCCTCGGCATAGCCGTTGCCGCCATGCACTTGCAGCGCATTATCGGCATTCGACCAGGCCACGCGGGCGGCCAGCAGCTTGGCCATGCCGGCTTCCAGGTCGCAGCGGCGGTCGGCATCCTTCTCGCGGGCGGCGAAATAGCTCAACTGGCGCGCCAGCATGGTTTCCACCACCATCCAGGCGATCTTGCCATGCACGCGCGGGAAGCTGTAGATCGGCTTGCCGAACTGCACGCGCTCCTGGGCGTATTTCATGCCCAGCTCCAGCGCGCATTGCGCCACGCCCAGCGCGCGGGCGGCGGTCTGGATGCGGGCGCTCTCGAAAGTTTCCATCAACTGCTTGAAGCCCTGGCCCTCGCGGCCGCCGAGCAGATTCGCCGCTTTCACGTTGAAGCCGTCGAAGCCGATTTCGTATTCCTTCATGCCGCGATAGCCCAGCACCTTGATCTCGCCGCCGCTCATGCCTTCGGCCGGGAAGGGATTGGCGTCGTCGCCGCGCGGCTTTTCGGCCAGCAGCATGGAGAGGCCCTTATAGCCCGGCTCGTTCGGATCGGTGCGCACCAGCAGGGTCATCAGGTCGGTGCGGGCGGCATGCGTAATCCAGGTCTTGTTACCCTGCACTTTATATACGTCGCCGTCCTTCGCCGCGCGGGTGCGCAGAGAGCCGAGATCGGAGCCGGTATTCGGTTCGGTGAACACGGCGGTGGGCAGGATTTCGCCGGAGGCCAGCTTGGGCAGCCAATGCTTGCGCTGCTCTTCGGTGCCGCCGCGCTGAATCAATTCGGCGGCGATCTCGGTGCGGGTGCCTAAGCTGCCCACGCCGATATAGCCGCGGCTGAGTTCTTCCGACACCACGCACATCGCGGTCTTGCCCAGGCCGTGGCCGCCGTAATTTTCCGGAATGGTGAGGCCGAACACGCCCAGCTCGGCCATTTCCTGCACCACGCTCATCGGGATGAATTCATCCTTGCGGTGCCATTCATGGGCGAAGGGAATCACCTTGTCCTCGGCGAAGCGGCGGAATTGCTCGCGCACCATGGCCATGGTTTCGTCCAGGCCCAGCGCGCCGAAATCGCCGCTGCTCAAACTATCCTGGATCAGGTCGGCGATGCGGCTGCGCACGGCCGAGGTATTGCCATGTTCGATCAAGGCAAGCACGGCCGGCACGCGATAGGCCGCCAAGGCCGCTTCATCAATGCCGAGATCGCGCGGGCGGCAGATTTCCACCTGACTCATGCTGATGCCGCCCTGCATCTGCGCCAGATACTCGCCGAAGCCGGCTTGCAGAATCAGGCTTTCCAATTCGCCCAGCGCGCCATCGGCTTGCAGCCGCTCGGCCCAATGCAGGGTTTCCTTCAAGGTGGCGGCATAGGTGGCGAACCACGACAGGCCATGGGCGGCGAATTGCTCGGCTTCCAGCAGGCCGGCATCAATGCGGCCATCGGCGCCGCGCACCATCTGCGCCACGCCTGCCGTGGCCTGGCCCAGCAGGGCTTCGGCGGCGGCCAGCGCGCTGGCGCAGGTCGGCAGCAGGTCGGCGATTACGGGGCTGGCGGGGCTTGGCAATTTGGCGGCAGCGGACATCGACGGCTCTTATCCTTGGCGAAAAATACGGTCCTTGACGAAAATGCGGAACGCAAAAAATCCGCGGCGCGAAGGCTGGTCCATCGCGCCGCGGGGCAGAGCGGTTTAGCTGTTGCCGGCCTCGATGGCGTCTTCCACCGTGCGCAGGCCGGGCAGCTTGGCGCTGACCAGCACGGCCATGTTGCCGGGCTTATGCTGGTTCTTCCACATCTTGGTATGGGCGCGCGGAATGTCGGCCCAGGAGAAGACTTCCGACATGCAGGGATCCAGCCGGCGTTCGATCACCAGCTGGTTGGCCTGGCTGGCCTGCAGCAGGTTGGCGAAATGGCTGCCCTGGATGCGCTTTTGCCGCATCCACACGAAGCGCGCGTCGAAGGTGAGGTTGAAGCCGGTGGTGCCGGCGCAGAACACCACCATGCCGCCGCGCTTCACCACGAAGCAACTGACCGGGAAGGTCTGCTCGCCGGGATGCTCGAACACGAAATCCACGTCGTTGCCCTTGCCGGTGATATCCCAGATCGCCTTGCCGAAGGCGCGGCATTTCTTCATGTAGTCGGCGTATTTCGCGGCATCGAGCACCGGCGGCAGCTGGCCCCAGCAATCGAAATCGTTGCGGTTGATCACGCCCTTGGCGCCCAGGCTCATCACGAAATCGCGCTTCGATTCATCGGAGATGATGCCGATGGCGTTGGCGCCGGAAATCGCGATCAGCTGGATCGCCATCGAACCCAGGCCGCCGGCGGCGCCCCAGACCAGCACATTCTGCCCCGGCCGCAGGATATGCGGGCGATGGCCGAACAGCATGCGATAGGCGGTGGCGAGCGTCAGCGTGTAGCAGGCGCTTTCCTCCCAGGTCAGATGCTTCGGGCGCGGCATCAACTGGCGCGACTGCACGCGGGCGAATTGCGCGAAGCTGCCATCCGGCGTCTCGTAGCCCCAGATGCGCTGGCTGGGCGAATTCATCGGATCGCCGCCGTTGCATTCCTCGTCGTCGCCGTCATCCTGATTGCAATGGACGATCACTTCATCGCCCACTTTCCAGCGCTTCACGCGGCGGCCCACGGCATAGACGATGCCCGAAGCATCCGAGCCGGCGATGTGATAGGGCGCCTTATGCACGTCGAAAGGCGAGATCGGCACGCCCAGGCCGGCCCAGACGCCGTTGTAATTCACGCCGGCGGCCATCACCAGGATCAGCACTTCGTCGGCATCAATCTCCGGCGTCGGCAGCACTTCCAGCTGGAACGAGTCTTCCGGCGGGCCATGGCGCTCGCGGCGGATCGCCCAGCCATACATCTGCTTCGGCACATGGCC
>JAYSEE010000016.1:0-15592 GCA_041914045.1 Ferrovibrio sp.
GGCCTACTGCTGTCCTGGATCGACGGCGACTCGATCTCTTGCCGGTAGCGGGCCCGCAGCAGGTCGGCATTCTCCGGCGCCATGATCTCGCCCAGCCAGCGTTGGCGGATCGAGCGGCCCCAGGCGTCGTTCACCGCTTCGCCAGCCAGCGAGCAGAAAAAGTCCTGCTTCTCGGGCAGCCAGCGGTAAATCCACAGATAAGGCAGGCAGGGTTTCAAGGCCGCCGGGTCCACGGCGCTGCGTTTCGGCACGACCGCATCGCCGCGCCAGGATGCCCAATGATGCAAAAACAGCCGAAGCCGGGGATCTTCCATGCGCGGCCAGCCATTCACCTGATGGCCCGCATTGCGGGCCTGGGGCTGTTCTGCATCCGCGGAAGGATTATGCGCATCCATCATTACAGGCCGGGCTTGCCTCGGATGCGGCAAGTCTATGGCCGTAACGGCTATGTGGAAAGCCCGCAGCGCGAGAAATGCGACAAAAAAATACTAATGCCCGCTGCAAAGCGAGCAATGCGGATCGCGACGCAATCGCACCGCCCGGAAATCCCCGCGCAATGCATCATAAAGCAGCAATCGCCCGGAGAGGCTGTCGCCAAGTTCGAGGATTTCCTTCACCACCTCGATGGCCTGCATGCTGCCCATGATGCCGGCCAGCGCGCCCAGCACGCCCGCCTCGGAGCACGCCGGAATGCTGCCGGCCGGCGGCGGCTCGGGAAAGACGCAGCGATAGCAGGGATGCGGCGCGCCGAGATGCGCCTTGAAGGTGGATATCTGGCCATCGAACCGCAGGATCGCCGCCGTCACCAGGGTCTTGCCCAGACGATAGCAGGTGTCGTTGACCAGGAAGCGCGTGGAGAAATTGTCGCTGCCATCGGCCACGATGTCGTAGGCGCCGATCAGCCGGGCGGCATTCGCCGCATCCAGCCTTTCGCTATGCTCCACCACCCGCACATGCGGATTGAGGGCAGCCACCGCCACCGCCGCGCTTTCGGTTTTCAACCGCCCGACGCTGTCGGTATCGTGCAGCACCTGGCGCTGCAGGTTGGAAAGATCCACGCGGTCGTTATCGACGATGCCGATGGTGCCGATGCCGGCGGCGGCGAGATATAGCGCCAGCGGCGAGCCCAGCCCGCCGGCGCCGATCAGCAGCACGCGCGCCTGCTTCAGCTTCTGCTGCCCGGCGCCGCCCACCTCGGGCAGCACGATATGCCGCGCATAACGCTGCAATTCATCGGGCGTGAAGATGCTCATCGGCGATTACAGGCCCCCGAAATCCCAGGCCATCGAACGATTACAAACCATCGAACAGGGCCGTGGAGAGATAGCGTTCGGCGAAGGACGGAATGATCGCCACCACGGTCTTGCCCGCCATGTCGGGCCGCGAGGCGACTTCCAGCGCCGCCGCCATTGCCGCGCCGGACGAGATGCCGCCGGGAATGCCTTCCAGCCGGGCCATGCGGCGCGCGGTCTCGAAAGCGGTTTCGTTGCCGATGGTGATCACTTCATCAATCAGCTTGGTATCCAGGTTGCCGGGGATGAAGCCGGCGCCGATGCCCTGAATCTTATGCGGGCCGGGCCGGCCGCCGGAAATCACCGGGCTGTCTTCCGGCTCCACCGCGATCATGCGCAGGCCGGGCTTGCGCGCCTTCAGCACCGAGCCGATGCCGGACAGCGTGCCGCCGGTGCCCACGCCGGACACCACGGCATCCACCGCGCCCGCGGTATCGGCCCAGATCTCCTCGGCGGTGGAAACCCGGTGGATCGCCGGATTGGCGGGATTGTCGAATTGCTGCGGCATCACCGCGCCGGGAATTTCCTTGACCAATTCCTCGGCCCGCGCCACGGCGCCCTTCATGCCCAGCGGCGGCGGCGTCAGGTCGATCTCGGCGCCGAGATATTTGAGCATCTTGCGCCGCTCGATCGACATGCTCTCCGGCATCACCAGGATCAGACGATAGCCCTTGGCGGCGGCCACGAAGGCCAGCGCGATGCCGGTATTGCCCGAGGTCGGCTCGACGATGGTGGCGCCGGGCTTCAGCTTGCCCTGCTGCTCCAGCGCCTCGATCAGCGCGATGCCGATTCGGTCCTTCACCGAAGCGAGCGGGTTGAAGAATTCCAGCTTGGCCAGCAGCGCGGCCTTGGCCCCGGCTTCCTGGGCCAGGCGCTGCACGCGCACCAGCGGCGTGCCGCCGATGGTATCGACGATGGACTCGTAAATCCGTCCGCGCGGAGGATTCACATGCGGCACGCTTGGCGGCTGCGGGGCTGCGGACATGGTTTCCTCCTGGAATGTTTTTATCGCGGTGAAAATCAGATGGTGAAGTTGTCGGCGCCGTCCAGCGGCGCATCAATGCCGGAGGTCTGGGCGCGGTTGCACAAGTCTTCCAGCGTAATGCCGTCGATCTGCTTCAGCACCATGGCCTGGCATTCATCCCAGACCGGCTGCACGGTGCGGCGGCCAAGCTCGGAGCCCGCGCCCGTCGCCTCATCGGCATCGGCATCCAGTTCCGACACGATGCGGACCACCTCGCCCACCGTGATGCGGCGGCGCTCGCGCGCCAGCGGGTCGCCGCCGCGCGGCCCGCGCACGCCCTTCAACACGCCGTTGCGCACCAGATGCTGCATCACTTGCTCGAGATAGCGCTGCGGCACGCCCTGGCGCGCCGCGATATCCTTCGACTGCACCGGCTCGGGCCGCGCATGGAAGGCGATATCCACCACCGCTTCGAGCGCATGCATGGTGCGCCGGGTACATTTCAACATCAAACGCTCCCCATCTTCACGCCCGTGGAGCCGAACCCGCCGGCGCCGCGCTGCGTATCCGTCAATTCCTCCACCGCCTGCCAACGCACCTGGCTGTAGGCCGCCACCACCATCTGCGCGATGCGTTCGCCGCGATTGATGGTGAAGGCCTGGTCGCCGTGATTGATCAGCACCACGCCGATTTCGCCGCGATAATCCGCGTCGATGGTGCCCGGCGCATTCAGCACGGTGATGCCGTGTTTCAGCGCCAGGCCGGAACGCGGCCGCACCTGCGCCTCGAAACCCGGCGGCAGCGCGATGGCCAGGCCGGTGGGCACCAGCTTGCGCTGGCCGGGCTGCAGCACGATGGGCTCGGCTATCGCCGCCTGCAAATCCAGGCCGGCGGAATCCGCCGTGGCATAGGCCGGCAGGGTCAGTCCCTCGGCATGCGGCAGACGTTTCACCGGCAAATCAATCATGCTCATGCGCCCTTGGCTCCAGATCTGGAAAATTCCGCCCTGAAAAAATCGGCGATGCGCGCGACCAGCTTGTCCGCCACCGCCTGCTTGCTCATGCGCGGCCAATCCTCCACGCCGGTTTTATTGACGAGATGCACGGTATTCTCGTCGCCGCCGAATACGCCGCTTTGCGGCGAGGCGTCGTTGGCGAGGATCCAGTCGCAGCCCTTCTTGTCCAGCTTGGCGCGGGCGTAATCCACCACATTGTCGGTTTCGGCGGCGAAGCCCACCACCAGTTTCGGCCGCCGCTTGGCATCGGTGGTGGCTATCGCGCGCAGGATGTCCGGATTCTCGGCCATTTGCAGCGTGGGCGCCAGTTCGCCGGATTTTTTCAGCTTCTTGTCGGATTCCACCGCCACCCGCCAATCCGCCACGGCGGCGGCGAACACCGCAGCATCCGCCGGCAGATTGAGGAAGCAGGCCGAGAACATGTCGCGCGCGGTTTCCACGCGTATCACCCGCACGCCCTTCGGATCGGGCAGGTTCACCGGCCCGCTGACCAGGATCACCTCGGCCCCGGCGGTGGCCAGGGCGGCGGCGATGGCATGGCCCTGCTTGCCCGACGAGCGGTTGGCGATATAGCGCACCGGATCAATGGGTTCGTAAGTGGGGCCGGAGGTGACGATCACCTTCCTGCCCGCCAGCGGCATATCGGCGATCGGCTTCAACTCGCCCGGCGCCGGCGCGCGGATGCCGCCGCCGAACTGCGCCTCGATGGCGGCGACGATTTCCATCGGCTCGCTCATCCGGCCGGGGCCGTATTCGCCGCAGGCCATGTCGCCATCCGCCGGGCCGACGAATTGCACGCCATCGGCCTGCAATTGCGCCACGTTGCGCTGGGTGGCCGGATGATTCCACATCCGCACATTCATCGCCGGCGCCGCCAGCACCGGCTTGTCGGTGGCCAGCAGAACCGTGGCGGCCAGATCGTCGGCCAGGCCGGCCGCCATGCGCGCCAGCAGATCGGCGCTGGCCGGCGCCGCCACCAGCAGATCGGCATCGCGCGACAGCTGGATATGGCCCATCTCGGCTTCATCGGTGAGCGAGAAAATCTCGCCATAGACTTTGTCGCCCGACAGCGCCGAAACCGACAGCGGGGTGACGAAATTGGCCGCCGAGCGGCTCAGCACGCAGCGCACGCCGGCGCCGCGTTCGCGCAGGCGGCGGATCAGCTCCAACGCCTTGTAGGCGGCGATGCCGCCTGAAATCACTAGCAGGATGCGCTTGCCCTTGAGCAAAGGTTTTCCACTCCCAACCGTCTTTATGATTAAATCACTATATCGCTGTGTGTATAAAAATAAAAGCCCAGCCCTCGCATAACAAGCCTTGGGCGACGGAAATAACAGCCTGGAATTGGAAAGCCGGCCCTATACGTGCTGGCCGCCGTTAATATGAATTTCGGCGCCGTTCACATAGGATGAGGCGTGGGTGCACAGGAAATAGATGGTGCTGGCCACTTCCTCGGGCTTGCCCATGCGCCGCATGGGGATTTCACGCTCCACGATCTCGCTGGTGCCGGGCGAGAGGATCGAAGTGTCGATCTCGCCCGGCGCGATGGCATTCACGCGGATGCCATGCGGGCCGAATTCCCACGCCATCTCGCGGGTAAGCGCGGCCAGGGCCGCTTTCGAGGTGGCATAGGCCACGCCGGCGAAAGGATGCACGCGGCTGCCGGCGATGGAAGTGACATTCACGATCGAGCCTTGCGCCGCCTGCAATTCCTGGAAGAAGCCCTTGGCCAGCAGCATCACCGAAAACAGGTTGACGTTATAGACATGCTGCAAAGTGGCAAGATCGGTGGCCAGCACGCCGAGCCGCGCGCCGCGCGAGCCCTTGGGCGAAATGCCGGCATTGTTGACCAGCGCATCGAGCTTGCCGTCGGGCAGGCGTTGGCGCAGCTCCGTCATCGCCTTGGGCAGGTTGTCGATATCGGCGAGATCGAGCTGCACATGGCTCTCCGCGCCGCCTTCCCAGGGGCATTCCTCCGAGAAAGGCTGGCGCGAAACCGTCAGCACCTTCCAGCCGGCGGCGCTGAAGCGCTTCACGGTGGCATGGCCGATGCCCCGGCTGGCCCCGGTAAGCAGGAGAGTGCGTTGGCGTTCGCTCATGCGCTTAAGCTAGCGCAGGGGCGGGCCGAAAACCACTGGCGAACACGCGCTTGGGTTTCTTTTTGTCGGATTGCGCCTTATAGGAGGCCATCGAAATGCCGCACTCACGCCGCAAAGCCATAAGAAGCAAGGCAGGCATTGAATGAATGCATAATCGCCGGAGCCCGCCATGAACGACTCCTACACCATCGGCATCGAAGAGGAATTCTTCCTGGCCGAGCGCGACGGCAAGAGCGCCGTGCAGCGCATGCCCAAGGCCCTGATCCGCCGCTGCCGCGCCTTGCTGGGCGATGCCGTCACCACCGAATTGCTGCAATCGCAGATCGAGGTGGCGACGCCGATCTGCGCCAGCCTGGCCGAGGCGCGCGCGGCGCTGAGCGGTTACCGGCGCGGCCTGGCCGCTGTGGCGGCCGAATTCGAGCTGGAAATCTTCGCCGCCGGCACGCATCCCACCGGCGAATGGACCGAGCAGCGCCATACCGACAAGCCGCGCTATCACAAGATCGCCGACGACCTGAAATTCCTCGCCCGGCGCAACATGCTGTGCGGCCTGCATGTGCATGTGCAGGTGCGCGATCCGCATCAGCGCATCGACATCATGAACCGCATCCTGCCCTTCCTGCCGCTGCTGCTGGGGCTGAGCACATCCTCGCCGTTCTGGCGCAAATATCCCACCGGACTGATGGGCTATCGCCTCGCCGCCTACGATGAATTGCCGCGCACCGGCATCCCGGAATTCTTCAACGGCCTGGAGGATTACGAGAATTACGTGGATACGCTGGTGCAATCGGGCGCGATCGAGGATGCCAGCCATGTCTGGTGGGCGATCCGGCCCTCGCCGCGGTTTCCCACATTGGAATTGCGCATCGCGGATTCCTGCACCCATCTGGAGGATACGCTGTGCATCGCGGCGATCTTCCGCTGCCTGGTGCGGGCCTTGCGCCGCCGGCCGGACTTGAATGCCGTTTGGCAAAACCATACCCGGCTGCTGATCGAGGAAAACCGCTGGCGCGCCCAGCGTTACGGCACCACGGAAGGCCAGATTGATTTCGAGGCCCGCAAGGTCGCGCCGTTCGCCGACGCCATCGCCGCGCTGCTGGCCTTGATCGCCGAGGATGCCGAGGCGCTGGATTGCACGAACGAGGCGCGGCATGCGAACGCCATTCTGCAACGCGGCACCTCGGCGGCGCAGCAGATGGCGCTGTATCGCAGCCAGCGCGGCGCGGGCGCCAGCCGCGGCGAGGCTCTGCGCGCCGTGGTGGGCTGGCTGGCGGCAACCACGGCAGCAGTGTAAGTTGGCGGCGCCCCCGCCCCGCGATGCAAGTTGGCGGCAACCGCCGCCACGGTGTAAAACGCCGGCATGGATGATTCCGCCGACGACGCCCTGCGGCTCGACAAATGGCTGGTGCATGCGCGGTTCTGCAAAACCCGCGATATCGCGCATCAGCTGATCCGCCGCAGCCGCATCCGGATTAACGGTCGCGTTGTGGAGAAAACCCATAGCCAGGTGCGGGTGGGCGATGTGGTCACCCTGCCGCTGCGCGCCGGCGTGAAAGTGCTGCGCGTGTTGGCTCTGCCGGTTCGGCGCGGTCCGCCGGCGGAAGCGCAGGCCAGCTATGCGGAAATTGCGCCGCCCGAAAGCGACAGCGGCGATTGACCCAGCCAAGCCTATCGTGTTAGGCGAAAGCCCTGCCTCGCCCCCCAGGCGCTTTCTGCCAGGATCCTTTGCCCATGACCTACGTCGTCACCGAGAATTGCATCAAGTGCAAGTACATGGATTGCGTGGAAGTCTGCCCGGTGGATTGCTTCTACGTGGGCGAAAACATGCTGGTGATCCATCCTGACGAATGCATTGATTGCGGCGTCTGCGAACCGGAATGCCCGGCCGAGGCGATCCTGCCCGACAGCGCGCCGGATACCGCCAGCTGGGTGGAACTCAATCGCGAATATGCCCAGGCCTGGCCGAATATCACCCGTAAGGGCACTCCGCCGGCCGATGCCGACGATTGGAAAGGCAAGCCGGGCAAGAAGGCAATGCTTAGCCCGAACCCTGGCGAACCGGCATAATTCCGCCGAATTCGCTACTTAAAAGCCAGAAAAACAACCCTAATTTGCATCATTGACATGCAAACAGGCTGTTGGGTTCTGTCAATATTGTACCTGCCATGGTATAATATGTGACGGAACAATAATGCTTCCTGTCACGTCAGTGGGGAAAAGGACATTTCGCGGTGTGAAATGTCCCTTATCGCACTGAATGGCGCTGCATCAGGGTGGTAACGGTTGAGAAACCGGGGCGCATGCCTGAATCGCGGTTGCCATTGCGGCAAATGCCAATTTGTAGGCAGAGCGGGGAACGTTGCAGGGGGGCTTGGAGCGAGGTGGAGCTTTGACCAAGGCTAAGACGAAAAAGCCGGCCAAGCCGGCGGCGGCCAGCAAGGCCCCGACGGTCAAGACGACTGCGGTCAAGCCGGCTGCGGCCAAGAAGCCAGAACCGAGCAAGAAGCCGGAAGCGCCGAAAAAGCCCGTGGCGAAAAAGCCCGAGCCGACGGCCAAGAAACCCGTAGCCGCCGCCAAGAAGCCCGAGCCGGCGCCGAAAAAGCCGGCTGCGGCAGCGAAAAAGCCCGAGCCGGCAGCCAAAAAGCCGGCCGCGACGCCGGTTGCCAAGGCCAAGCCGCCGGAACCGGCCAAGAAACAGGAAACGTCCAAGAAACCCGCCCCCGCCGCCAAGAAGCCGGCGGAAGCGGCAAAGAAACCCGAAGCGGCCAAGCAGCCGTCGAAGACTCCGGCGGCAAAGCCTCAGATGGCCAAGCCCCAGGCAGTCTCGGCGCCGCCCAGCCGGCCGCTCCCGCAGCCCGTGAAGCCGCCTGATGCCAAGCCGGCCGCGCCCGTCAAGGCTGTGCCAGTGAAACTCTCTGCGGTGAAGGTCAAAGTGGAATTCAGTGCTGGTGATTACGTCGTTTACCCCACCCATGGCGTCGGCAAGGTATTGCGCATCGAACGGCAGTCGATTGCCGGCTTCGAGCTCGACCTGATGGTGGTGGAATTCGAACGCGACAAGATGACGGTGCGCGTGCCGACCACCAAGGTGCAGTCGGTCGGCATCCGCAAACTCTCCTCGCCGCAGAAGATGCGCACGGCGCTCGACACCCTGAAGGGCCGTGCCCGGGTGAAGCGCGCCATGTGGAGCCGCCGCGCCCAGGAATACGAAGCGAAGATCAATTCCGGCGATCCGGTGCAGATCGCCGAAGTGGTGCGCGACCTGCATCGCAATGCCGGCCAGCCGGATCAGAGCTATTCCGAGCGCCAGATCTACGAAAGCGCGCTGGACCGCCTGGTGCGCGAACTCGCCGCCGTGGAGCGGATCGACGAAGACAGCGCGGCCAAGAAGCTGGACAAGCATCTGAAAGCCGCCTGATCCCTGGTCGCATCGCTTTTTTTAGCAATTTCCGGTAGTTTCGGAGCCCTATCAACATAGGGCTCCGATTCGTTTTGTCGCCATTGCACGCGCCGCAAACACCGCAAACCGCGTCTTCCGCCGCAACCGGCGGCGCGGCCGGCGAGGCTTTCGCCGTTTTGAGCGGCGGCCGGCGCGTCTGGGCGATGGCGGCGTTGCGCGCCGATGCGGCCAAGCTGCGCCAGGCGCATGCGGAACTGGCCTCGCGCGTGCAGCAGGGCGACCGCCTGGTCTATCTCGGCAATCAATTCGGCTATGGGCCGGATACGGTGGCGGCGCTGGACGAATTGATCGCCTTCCGCCGCGATTTCCTCTGCCTGCCCGGCACCATGCCGGAAGACATCGTCTATCTGCGCGGCGCGCAGGAGGAGATGTGGCGCAAACTGCTGCAGATCCAGTTCGCCCCCGGCCCCGCCGGCGTGTTCGACTGGATGATGCGCCATGGTTTGCAGCCGGTGCTGGAGGCTTATGGCGTCGATCCCGCCCGGGTGCCCGGCATCCTGCGTGAAGGCGCGCTGAGCATCAGCCGCTGGACCAATGCGCTGCGCGCCGCCATCCGCTCGCATCCCGGCCATGAGGATTATTTCGCCGCCCTGCGCCGCGCCGCCTATACGCGCGACGGCGCGCTGCTGTTCGTGCATGCCGGCATCGACCCCGGTCTGCCGCTGGGCGAACAGGCCGATCACTTCTGGTGGGGCTCGCCGCATTTCCGCGACATGGCCGCGCCCTATGGCGGCTTTCGGCGCGTGATCGCCGGCGCCAATCCGCAAGGCGAAGGCCCGCATCTCGGCGCCTTCACCGCTTGCCTGGACGGCGCCTGCGGCTTCGGCGGCCCGCTCAATGTCGGCTGCTTCGCGCTGGACGGCACGGTGATTGAAAGCTTCGCGATCTGATCACAGCCAACTGGTGAAATCCGCCAGCGGCTTTTTGATGCCGCCATGCACCGGCACCCGCGCGCCCGGCGCGGGATAGCCGGCCACCAGCAGGATATAGGGCTTTTCATGCTCCGGCCGGCGGCACAGGGCGTTCAGGAAATTCATCGGGCTCGGCGTATGCGTCAGGGTCGCCAGCCCGGCATGATGCAGGGCGGCGATCAGGAAGCCGGTGCTGATGCCCACCGATTCCGGCACATAGTAATGCTTGCGCCGGCTGCCATCGGCGGCGATGCCGTGACGCTGAGCGAAAATCGCGATCAATACCGGCGCGATTTCCAGGAACGGCTTGGCGGCATCGGTGCCCAGCGGCGCCAGAGCCTCCAGCCATTCCGGCGTGGCGCGGCCATTGTAGAATTCGCGCTCCTCGGCCTCGGCGCCCTCGCGCACCTGGCGCTTCAGCGCTGGATCGGCGATCACGCAGAAATGCCAGGGCTGCTGGTTGGCGCCCGATGGCGCGCTGCCGGCCGCCAGCAAAGCCGCCTCGATGACGGCGCGCGGCACCGGGTCGGGCGCGAAATCCCGCACGGTGCGGCGGCGGCGCAGATCGGCGCTGAAATCCCGTGCCCGCGCGATGGCCTCATCATCGCCATAGCGGCGATAGTCGCGCAAATCTTCCATTGCCGGCATGCTGCTGTTCCTCCCGGAGCGGATTTGCCGCTATCCTGCCTTGCGCGCCGCCGGCTGCCAATGCGCCAAGGCCAGGCCCGGCATGATGCACAGCATGCCCGCCAGCAGACCCGGCGTTACGGCTTCATCCAGCAGCAGCACGCCGAGGCCGGCCGCCACGATGGGGGCCAGGCCGAGAAAGATCGTCACCTGCGTGGGCGAGCCGCGCCGCAACGCCCAGAGCCAGGCGAAATAGCCCACCGCGCTGGAAAAGCCGATGAACAGCACGGCGCTCCAGCCCACCGCATCGAAGCGCAGCGGATGCGCGAAATAGCCTTCGGCATGGGCCAGGAAAACCAGCGCCAGCACGGAAGCGAGCATCGACAGGCCGCCCACATGCAGCGGCTGGTAGTGCCGCAGATAGCCGCGCAGGGCCACGCTGCTGCTGGCGCCGAAACAGGCGGCGAGACACGCCGCGATCTCGCCTGTCCATTTATCGGCGGAGACTCCATTGCCCCAGGCTTTATCGCCCAGGGCGAGCGCCACCGCGCCGATGGTGAGCAGCACGCCGGCCGCCTTGCGCCAAGTCAGGCTTTCCTGCCCCAGCATCGCCGCCACCAGCATCGCCACCAGCGGAAAGGCCGAAAAGATCAGCGCCGCGCGAGCCGCCGGAATCAACGTCACGGCATAATTCAGCACCGCCACCACCATGGCGAATTGCACCACGCCAAGGCCGGCTATAGAAAGAAAGTCGCGCCAGCCCATGCGCGGCCAAGGCCGCGCCAGCAGCAGGAAGGGCAGCAGGCACAGAAAGCCGATGGAATAGCGCAGCATGGCCAGCGAACCCGGCCCGGCCTGATCCACCACCAGACGCGTCGCCACCAGGGCCGCGCCGACCTGAATGCCGGTGCCGGCCGCCACCAGCGCGGTGAGCGGGCCGCTTTTCGCCGACTGACTCACAGGATTTTTTCCCAATATTCGCCAATCAGATCCTTGCCGAAACTGCGATGCGCCTCGCTGCTCACCAGCTTGAAGCCGCGCTTCTCATAGATGCGGCGGGCGTCCAGCAGGATCGAGTTGGTCCACAGCACCATCTTGCGATAGCCCTTGGCGCGGGCGAAATCCTCGCAGGTCTCGACCAGCTTGTTGCCCAGGCCCAGCCCGCGCGCCGAGGCATCCACCACCAGCATGCGCAGCTTCGCCACGGTCTTGGATTGCTCCACCACGAAAACGCTGCCGATGCGCTCGGGCCCGGCCTCGGTCTGCCGTTCGGCGATCCAGCAGGCTTCGCGGTCGGGCTTGAATTCGCGCAGGAATTTCGCCGCGATCTCCGCCACCATGGCCTCGAACGTGATGTCCCAACCGAATTCCTCGGCATAGACCGAGCCATGGCGCGAGATCACCCAGCCGATATCGCCAGGCTTGTGCGGCCGCAGGATATAGGGTGCCGGCATTGCTTCCTGCCCGCCGAGCAGGGCTTCGATCCGAGCCATCGCGCCGATCAATTGCCGCCGGCGGCCCTCGCCCAGCGGCTTGATCAGGCCGGAAATTTCCGCCCGCGAGCGTTTATCGAGCGGCGCATAGGCGGCGCGGCCCTTGGGCGTGATGGCCAGCAGGCTGCGGCGGGCATCCTGGGCGGCGCGGCGGCGGCGCAGTAGGCCGGCGCGTTCGAACCGCAGGAGGATGCGGCTGACATAACCGGGATCGAGATCGAGTTCGCGGCAAAGCTGGCTTGCCGCCAGATCTTCGCCCCGGTCCTCGCGATTGGCGAGTTCGAACAGCAGGCGCGCCTCGGTGAGCGAAAAACGGCTTTGCAGCAGGCCCTGGCGCAGCACGCCGATGCGCTGGGTGTAAAAGCGATTGAAGCGCCGCATGGCCGCGATATCGGCGTCCAAAGCCCGGTCCGTCATGTCGGCATCCTCCGAAGACCCGCCGGATCATCCGGCAGATCGTTGCCTCAGTCAACTATCTGCTGGGGCCGATAGCAGTTGACGGCGCTCCGCACTCTGCCTATCTCTGGTGCCATGAAACGCGATATCGGCCAGCGCAGTCGGGAAATCCTTCGCCTGGTGGTGGAAAACTACATGGCCACCGGCGAGCCGATGGGTTCGCGCCTGCTGTCCAAGAAACTCGACCATAAGCTGTCGCCCGCCAGCATCCGCAACACCATGGCGGATCTGGAGGATGCCGGGCTGCTTTTCGCGCCGCATACCTCGGCCGGCCGGCTGCCCACCGAAAGCGGTCTGCGGCTGTTCGTGGACGGCCTGCTGCAAATGGGCGACCTGACCACCGACGAACGCTCGGCGATCGAAAACCGCTGCGCCGCCTCGGGCCGCGGCTTCCAGGAAGTGCTGACCGAGGCCACCTCGATGCTCAGCGGCCTGTCGGGCCATGCCGGGCTGGTGGTGGCGCCCAAGGCCGACGCGCCCTTGCGCCAGGTGGAATTCGTGCCCATCGCGCCGGGCCGCGCCCTGGTGGTGATGGTGAACGACGAAGGCCATGTGGAAAACCGGGTGATCGACCTGCCGCTGACCATGAATGGCCTGGCCATGAGCGGCTCGGCCCTGGTGGAGGCCGGCAATTTCCTGTCGCACCGCCTGCGCGGCCGCACCATCGCGGAAGGCCGCGAGGAAATCTATGCCGAACTCTCCGCCCAGCGCGCCGAACTGGACCAACTGACCAGCAAGGTGGTGGAAGCCGGCCTGGCGGTCTGGGGCGGCGGCAATACCGGGGCCAGCGGCACCCTGATCGTGCGCGGCAGCAGCAACCTGCTGGACGACGTATCCGCCATCGCCGATCTGGAGCGCATCCGCGCCCTGATGGAGGAACTGGAAAACACCGAGGAAATGCTGCGCCTGATCGACCTGACCCATGGCAGCGAGGGCGTGCGCATTTTCATCGGCTCGGAAAACACCCTGTTCCGCCGCGCCGGCTGCTCGCTGATCGTGGCGCCCTTGCAGAACCAGCAGCAGCGCATCGTCGGCGCCATCGGCGTGGTGGGCCCCACCCGCATGAATTACGCCCGCCTGGTGCCGATGGTGGATTTCACCGCCCAGGTGGTGGGCCGGCTGCTCGGCTAAACCCCTTTTAATTTCAACCCTGGCTGCGTATATGCAGGCCCAGACCGTTTTAAGCCAGACCGTTGTAAGCCAAACCGTTGTAAGGCAGAGATCATGCATACCCAACCGCAAGCCACCCCCGTCGACGCCCAAACCCTGTCCGATGCGGCCCTGAATACCGAGGGCGCGCTGCCCGGCGAGCTGGAAACCCTGCGCGCCGAAAATGCCGAGATGAAGGACAAGCTGCTGCGCGTGGCCGCCGATGCGGAAAACCTGCGCCGCCGCCTGGAGCGCGAGCGCGAGGATGCGGCGAAATTCGCCGCCGCCAAATTCGCCAAGGACATCCTGAGCGTGGCCGACAATCTGCGCCGGGCGCTGGACAGCGCGCCGAAGGGCCAGGAGAACGAGGCGCTTGCCGGCCTCACCACCGGCATCGAGGCCACCGAGCGCGAATTGCTGAGCGTGTTCGAGCGCCATGGCATTCAGCGCCTGGACCCCCAGGGCGAAAAATTCGATCCCAACCTGCATCAGGCGATGTTCGAGCTGGAAAATCCCGCCCTGCCCGCCGGCACGGTGATCCAGGTGGTGGCCTGCGGCTATGTGCAGCATGGCCGCCTGCTGCGCGCCGCCATGGTGGGCGTGTCGAAGGGCGGGCCGGCCCAAGCAGCAAGCACTACCGGGGGCGAACCCGGCGCGGCGGTCAACACCAAGGCGTAAAATCAGCCCCGGCTGACACAAAATCGCAATCATAGACCGATAAGACTCGCGGCCTCTGCAGTTGGAGGCCGTCGTGAATATGAGTGATGGCGATTTGTTGGAAGCGATCGGCGATGTGGCCGTGGCGATTTCGCCCGTATCGCCGGAAGAGCGTTGCGACGAAGTTGATCGCATATTCGCGTCCTCGCCCGATCTGGGCGCCCTGGCCGTGGTGGATCGCGGCAAGCCGGTGGGCCTGATCAACCGCTACGATCTGATTACCCAGCTCTCGCGCGATTACGGCCGCGCGCTTTATGCCCGCAAGCCGGTGACCGCGCTGATGGATCGCGCGCCGCTGATCGTGGAACATAATCTCGGCTTGGACAGGCTTGAAGCGCTGATCGCCGACGAGCATCCCAGCGCCTTGCTGCGCGGCTTCATCGTCACCTGCGGCGGCGCGTATCACGGCGTGGGCACGGCGCTGTCGCTGCTGCATCTCAGCCGGGTGCGCACCGAGCGGCGCAACCGTTCGCTGGAAAAAGCCCGCCAGGCCGCCGAGGCCGCCTCGCAATCGAAAACGCGTTTCCTCGCCACCATGAGCCATGAATTGCGCACACCGCTGAACGCGGTGATCGGCTTTGCCGAGGTGATGCGCGAAGGCCTGCATGGGCCACTGGGCAATGCGCGCTATGCCGGCTATGTGCAGGACATCCTGGCCAGCGGCCAGCATCTGCTGGGGCTGATCAACAACATCCTCGACATGGCGCGGATCGAAAGCGGCGCCTGGACCATCCACCCCACCATGACCGATCCGCTGGAGGCCATGGAGCATTGCCTGCGCACTTTCCGCACCCGCGCCGAACAGCAGGGCCTGACCATAACCACGCGCTTCGACGCCGATCTGCATGAAGGCTATGCCGATCCGCAGGCTTTGCGGCATATGATGCTGAACCTGATGTCGAATGCGGTGAAATTCACCCCGCGCGGCGGCCGGGTGGAATTGGGGGCCGAGGGCCTGCCCGATGGCGGCTTCCGGCTTTGGGTGGCCGATACCGGCATCGGCATCGCGCCCGAGCATATCTCGCTGGCGCTGAGCCCGTTCGGCCAGGTGGAAAACGACCTCACCCGCAAATACGACGGCACCGGCCTTGGCCTGCCGCTGGTGAAGGCGCTGGTGGAACTGCATGGCGGCAGCCTGGACCTGCTCGGCCTGCCGCAGCAGGGCACCACCGTGCGGGTGAATTTTCCGCCGCCGCCGAAACCGCCGGAATCGGAGCCGGGGCCTACGGCTTCGTCACCCGCCTGAGCGTGAGATTGAGCCGCCCGCCCTCGGCGAACACCCCGCCGATGCCGTTCAGCAGCCGGCTGCTGCCGGGCAGAATGCGGTCGATGCCGTGATAGGCGAGGCGGTCCGGCCCCGCCAGCAGCATGGCGTCGCCCGAGGCCAGCCGGAAGCCGCGCGTCGGCCC
>JAYSEE010000016.1:15602-23625 GCA_041914045.1 Ferrovibrio sp.
GGTAATCCCCGGCCAGGTCGCGCCAGGCCCGCAGCAGCCCGGCCGGAATCGCCGGCCAGGGCCGCCCGGTCTCGGGATGGCTGGTCACATAGCGGTAACCGCCCGCCGCGTCGGAATACCAGCCCAGCGGCCCGGCATTGCTCATCCATACGCTCAGCGGCTTGCCGGTTTTCGGCATACGGGCCTGATAAAGCGGGGCCTCGGCCAGCAGGCCGGCGATCTCGGCCGCCAGCGCCTGCTGCGCCGCCGGGTCGAGATAGCCAGGGAAAAGCCGGAATCCGTCGCTCACCGGGCCCTCCGCTGGCCAGGATGGGATTTTAGAGCCATGCTTGGCCCGGAAAGTAACATTTTTTTGAGCCGGGCCGTTGCGGCATCCCGATCCCACTCTTACATACCCGTCGAAGCCAAAACCGTAAGGGGTTCGGCCCGGCGCTCATGAAGTAAGAGGCCCGCCGAACTGCCTGCAATAGGAGCGTATATCATGGCCAAAGTTATCGGCATCGACCTGGGCACGACCAATTCGTGCATCGCGATCATGGACGGCAAGAGCCCGAAGGTGATCGAGAATGCGGAAGGCGCCCGCACCACCCCCTCCATGGTGGCCTTCACCAAGGACGGCGAACGCCTGATGGGCCAGCCCGCCAAGCGGCAGGCCGTCACCAACCCGGAAAACACCCTGTTCGCGGTGAAGCGCCTGATCGGCCGCCAGTTCCGCGACGACGCTGCCGGCCGCTTCGCCAAGATGGTCCCCTACAAGGTGGTGGCCGGCGATAACGGCGACGCCTGGGTGGAAGCCAACGAAAAGAAATACAGCCCCAGCCAGGTTTCGGCCTTCATCCTGCAGAAGATGAAGGAAACCGCCGAGGCTTTCCTGGGCGAGAAGGTGACCCAGGCCGTCATCACCGTGCCGGCCTATTTCAACGACGCCCAGCGCCAGGCCACCAAGGATGCCGGCCGCATCGCCGGCCTGGAAGTGCTGCGCATCATCAACGAGCCGACCGCTGCCGCCCTGGCCTATGGCCTGGACAAGCAGGCCGACGGCAAGAAGATCGCGGTCTATGACTTGGGCGGCGGCACCTTCGACATCTCGATCCTGGAAATCGGCGACGGCGTGTTCGAGGTTCGCTCGACCAACGGCGACACCTTCCTCGGCGGCGAAGACTTCGATCTGCGCATCGTCGAATACCTGGCCGACGAGTTCAAGAAAGAGAACGGCATCGACCTGCGCAACGACCGCTTGGCCTTGCAGCGCCTGAAGGAAGCGGCCGAAAAGGCGAAGATCGAGCTGTCCTCGTCGCAGCAGACCGAAATCAACCTGCCCTTCATCACCGCCGACGCCTCCGGGCCGAAGCACCTGGTGATGAAGCTGACCCGCGCGAAACTCGAGGCTTTGGTCGACGACCTGATCCAGCGTTCCGTCGAGCCCTGCAAGAAGGCGCTCAAGGATGCCGGCATGTCGGCCGGCGAGATCGACGAAGTGGTGCTGGTGGGCGGCATGACCCGCATGCCCAAGGTGATCGAAGTGGTGAAGAACCTGTTCGGTCGCGAGCCGCATAAGGGCGTGAACCCGGACGAAGTGGTGGCCATCGGCGCCGCCATCCAGGCCGGCGTGCTGCAGGGCGACGTGAAGGACGTGCTGCTGCTCGACGTGACCCCGCTGAGCCTGGGCATCGAAACCCTGGGCGGCGTGTTCACCAAGCTGATCGAGCGCAACACCACCATCCCGACCAAGAAGAGCCAGGTCTTCTCCACCGCCGAGGACAACCAGAGCGCCGTGACGATCCGGGTGTTCCAGGGCGAACGCGAGATGGCGGCCGACAACAAGCTGCTCGGCCAGTTCGACCTGATGGGCATCCCGTCGGCCCCGCGCGGCGTGCCGCAGATCGAAGTGACCTTCGATATCGACGCCAACGGCATCGTGCATGTCTCGGCGAAGGATAAGGGCACCGGCAAGGAGCAGCAGATCCGCATCCAGGCCTCGGGCGGCCTCTCGGAAGAGGACATCAAGAAGATGGTCCGCGATGCCGAGGAGCATGCCAGCGACGACAAGAAGCGGCGTGAATCCGCCGAGGCGAAGAACCAGGCGGAATCGCTGATCCACGCCACCGAGCGCACCATCGCCGATCTGGGCGATAAGGCTCCGGCGGCCGACAAGGCCGAAACCGAAGCCGCCATCGCCGAGCTGAAGAAGGCGATCGAGGCCAACGACGCGGAAGGCATCAAGACCTTGTCGCAGAAGCTGGCCCAGGTTTCCATGAAGCTGGGCGAGGCGCTCTACAAGGCGCAAGGCGAACAGCAGCCCGAAGGCGAAGCCCCGCAGGCCGATCAAGAGGGCGCGAGCAAGAAGCCCGATGACGGCATCGTGGATGCCGACTTCGAGGAAGTGAAAGACGACAAGAAGAAGAAGTAAGCGCAAGCGAAAAACCGATGGGCCGGGCGCCGGATGACGGCGCCCGGTTCCATATCGGGCGGGGTGTCGGAACATGACGACGAAGCGCGATTACTATGAAATCCTCGGCGTCGGCCGCGATGCCGGCGCGGATGAAATGAAGCGGGCTTTTCGCAAGCTCGCCATGCAATATCACCCCGATCGCAATCCCGACGACGCCGAGGCCGAGCAGAAGTTCAAGGAACTGAACGAAGCTTACGACATTCTGAAAGACGATCAGAAGCGCGCCGCTTACGATCAATACGGCCATGCCGCTTTCGAGCAGGGCATGGGCCCGCGCGGCGGCGGGGCCGGCGGCGCCGGATTCGATTTCGGCAGCTTCTCGGATATTTTCGACGACCTGTTCGGCGAATTCATGGGCGGCGGCGGCCGGCGCGGCGGCGGCCAGAGCGCCAATCGCGGCTCCGACCTGCGCTACAATCTGGAAATCAGCCTGGAAGACGCCTTCCGCGGCAAGACCGTGCAGATCCGCGTGCCCACCTCGATCTCCTGCGAAGCCTGCGACGGCACCGGCGGCGAGGCCGGTTCGCAGCCGATCAACTGCCCCACCTGCAACGGCATGGGCAAGGTGCGCGCCAGCCAGGGCTTTTTCACCCTGGAGCGCGCATGCCCGAGCTGCGGCGGCGCGGGCCGGGTGATCGAGCGCCCCTGCAAAATCTGCGGCGGCGCCGGCCGCGTGCATAAGGACAAGACGCTGGCGGTCGATATCCCGCCCGGCGTGGATGAAGGCAACCGCATCCGCCTGTCGGGCGAAGGCGAAGCCGGCATACGCGGCGGCCCGCCCGGCGACCTTTATGTTTTCCTCAGCATCGCGGCGCATCGGATTTTCCGCCGCGAGGGCCAGCATCTGCAATGCCGGGTGCCGATCTCGATGGCCACGGCGGCCTTGGGCGGCATCGTGGAAGTGCCCACACTGGATGGCGGCAAGGCCCGCATCACGATCCCCGAAGGCACGCAGACCGGCAAGCAATTCCGCCTGCGCGGCAAGGGCATGCCCAGCCTGGCCCAGCAGGGCCGCGGCGCCGGCCCCGGCGATCTGTATATCCAGGTGACGGTGGAGACCCCGGCCAAGCTGACCAAGCGCCAGCGCGAATTGCTGGAAGAATTCGCCCAGATCGACGCCGATGCCACCAGCCCGGAAAGCAGCGGCTTCTTCGCCAAGGTGAAGGAAATGCTCGGCGGCAAGGGCGATTGACCTTCCCGTCTGCCTCTGCGAAACAGGAACGGAGTTCCTGGGAGGTTTCATTATGACTGACAGCACACGCATCGGCATCGTTGGCATCGGCGGCCGCATGGGCCTAGCCCTGATGCGCGCCGTGCACGATGCCGGCGCCGGTGCCGAACTGGCCGGCGGCACCGAACGCGCCGGCTCGCCGCTGCTGGGGCAAGACCCCGTCGTGCTGGCCGGCCTGGCGCCGAGCGGACTTGCCATCCAGGAAGACCCCGCCAGGCTGTTCGCCGAATGCGATGCGGTGATCGACTTCAGCGTGCCGGCCGCCCTGCCCCATCATGCAGCCCTCGCCGCCCAGGCCAAGACCGCCTATGTGGTGGGCATGACCGGCCTGGAGCCGCGCCATTTCGAGGAACTCACCAAGGCCGCGCGCCATTGCACCATCGTGCAGAGCTTCAACATGAGCCTGGGGGTGAATATCGTGGCCGGCCTGGTGCGCCAGGTAGCGGCCGCGCTGGGCGACGATTGGGATATCGAGATCGTGGAAATGCATCACCGCATGAAGGTGGATGCGCCCAGCGGCACCGCCATCCTGTTCGGCGAGCGCGCCGCCCAGGGGCGCGGCGTGGCGCTGAAGGATGTGACGGAGTCCGGCCGCGACGGCATCACCGGCGCGCGCAAGAAGGGCGATATCGGCTTCGCGGCTCTGCGCGGCGGCAATGTGGCCGGCGAGCATACGGTGATCTTCGCCGCCGATAACGAACGCATCGAAATCACCCATAAAGCCACCGACCGCGCGATTTTCGCCCGCGGCGCGGTGCGCGCGGCTTTGTGGACGCGCGGCAAGGCCCCGGGCCTGTTCGATATGGACGACGTGCTCGGCCTGCCGAAAAAGTGAAGCCGTTTTTGCCGGCTTCCGGCAATTCGCGCCTGTCCGGCGCAGCCGATCATGCAGCGTGCGCGCAAGGCGGCGACACCGCCTGAAGCCTTTAAGCGGTTTCCACTTCGCGCAGGCCGCCGCCGGAGGGCTGACGCCAGCGCCAGAGCGCTTCATTCAGCGCCTCGGCCAGCCGCAGCCGTTCCTCGGGGCTGAGAAACGCGCCGATGCGCGTACCCCGGCCATGGCTCCACAAGGTGAGCGCATGGCCTTCATCCTCGCCGGCGCATTCCAGCCGCACCCAATAGGGCTGCAAACTGACGGCGGTTTCCTGCCCGCGCGCGCTGATGCGCCGCACGGTGAGGCGATCTTCCGCCAGAATAAGATATTCGCGGGCGCGGCCCTGCGCATAGGAATAGCGGAAGGCCAGCCAGAGCAGCAGCACTTCCAAACCGCAAAAGCCGAAGACCGGCCAGGCACCGGCGATCCAGAAAGCCGCGCCGGCGGTGAGATTCACCACCGCCACCAGGCCGATCAGGATGAAAAAGCCGCGCCGCCCCAACGAGCGATGCGGCCGCAATTCGGCCTGAAAGATCGGCTGTCCGCCGGAAGTATCGAGCATGGTGCAATGCTAGCGCCAATTCCGGCCGGCGCAAAGCCGCTTGGCATTGACGCCATGCTTGTAGGGGGGTAACCCTTGCCGACCGTATTTCAGGAAATGCCGTCATGCCGCCGAAAAGCAATCCGCTGAAGTTGAACCCCCTGCAATTGAAAACCCTCACCTTGCTGCAAGCGGTGCGCGATGTGGTGGGCGAACCGTTGGATGGCGGCGCGTTCCGGCTGGGCCGCCTACCACATGCTCATGGCGATCATTTCCATGTCGGCAATGCCGTGGTGAGCGGGCGCGACGCCACCGGCCTTGCCAATCAGGCGGTCTGGGTGGCCCTGGAACGCAAGGGCCTGATCGCCGATCCGGCCTTTCCCCATGCGGTGACCTTGACCGCCGCCGGCTGCGGCTATCACACCGGCATGGCCGACAGCATCCTGCATCGCGCGGATCATTGATGAGCGATAGCGACATCCTCCGGCTGGGCGATATCCGCGCCGCCGCTGCGCGGATCGGCGGCACGCTGAAGCAGACGCCATGCCTGCGCTCGCAGACCCTGTCGGAGATGGTCGGCGCCGAGATCTGGCTGAAATTCGAAAACCTGCAATTCACCGCCAGCTTCAAGGAACGCGGCGCGCTGAACAAGCTGCTGCAGCTCGATGCCGATGCCCGCCAGCGCGGCGTGATCGCCATGTCGGCCGGCAACCATGCCCAGGGCGTGGCCTACCATGCCAAGGGCCTGGGCATTCCCGCCACCATCGTGATGCCCTCGATCACGCCGTTCAACAAGGTGCGCCATGTGCGCGGCCATGGCGCGCGCGTGGTGCTGCATGGCGAAACCCTGGCGGAAGCGGCGACCCGGGCGCATGAACTGGCGGCGGCCGAGAATCTCACTTTCGTGCATCCTTACGACGATCTCGCGATCATCGCCGGCCAGGGCACGGTGGCGCTGGAAATGCTGCAACAGGCGCCGGAGCTGGATACCCTGGTGGTGCCGGTCGGCGGCGGCGGCCTGATCGCCGGCATGGCGATCGCCGCCCATGGCTTGAAACCGGATTTGCAGATCTACGGCGTGGAGAGCGAACTCTACACCGCCATGTTCCAGCAATTGCACGACCAGCCGGTGCAGGTGGGCGGCATCAGCATCGCCGAGGGCATCAGCGTGCGCGATATCGGCAAGGCGCCGATGGCCGTGGCGCGGCAATTGGTGCGCGACGTGCTGATCGCCCGCGAAGCCGATATCGAACGCGCTATCGTGGCGCTGGCGGAAATCGAAAAGACCGTGGCCGAAGGCGCCGGCGCATCCGGCCTGGCGGCGCTGCTGGCGCATAAGGATGTGTTCAAGGGCCGCAAGGTCGGCCTGGTCATCACCGGCGGCAATATCGACACAAGGCTATTGGCCAGCGTGCTGATGCGCGGCCTGGTGCGCGATGGCCGGCTGGCCCGCATCATCGTCACCACCGATGACGCGCCGGGCCGACTGGCCAAGGCCGCCGGCATCATCGGCTCGGCCGGGGTGAATATCGTGGAAGTGGCGCATCAGCGGCTGTTCACCCTGGCTTCCGCCAAATCCACCGAGATCGAATTCGTGGTGGAAGCGCGCGACCGCGACCATCTGGCGGAATTGCTGGATGCGCTGGCCCAAGCCGGCCTGAATGCCCGGCTGCTCGATCCCTCCGCCACGCTGTAATCTTGCCTTTGACGTAAAGGCAGCATTCCCGCCCGCTTTGCGCCGCGCTACACTCGCCGCCCATCGCGGGAGGAAATCGTCATGGCGCGCGTAGCGAACAAGGTTGCCCTGATCACGGGCGGCGCATCCGGCCTGGGCAAGGCCACGGCCATCATGCTGGCGCGCGAAGGCGCCAAGGTCGCCATCACCGACCGCAATCTGGAAGGCGCGCGCGCCGTGGCCGACGAGATCGGCAAGAGCGCCATCGCGCTCGATCTCGATGTCACCAACGAACAGCAATGGATCGCCGCGCTCGACACCACTGTCGCCGCCTTCGGCAAGCTGAACGTGATGGTGCATTCCGCCGGCGTGGGCGTGCTGAAAAGCGTGGAGGATATCTCGGTCGATGAATGGCGCTTCGTGCATGGCGTCAATCTCGACGGGCCGTTCCTCGGCATCAAGCATGGCCTCTCCCGCATGCGGCCGCATGCGCCGGGCTCGATCATCATCATCTCGTCGGTCTCGGGCATCATCGCCGGCCATAATATGTCGGCCTACAACACCTCCAAGGCCGGCGCCCGCATGCTGGCGAAAACCACGGCGCTGCATTGCGCCAAGCGCGGCTACGATATCCGCTGCAACTCGGTGCATCCCACCTTCATCGATACGCCGATGGTGCAATCCATGATCTATGCCGGCGGCGACCCCGCCGCCGTGCGCAAGAAGCTGGAATCGCAGGTGCCGCTGGGCCGGCTGGGCGAGCCGGACGACGTGGCCAATTGCATTCTTTACCTGGCTTCCGACGAGTCGAAATTCGTCACCGGCACCGAATTCGTGCTGGATGGCGGTATCACCGCACAGTAACGGGCAAATCACCGCTGGAAATATTAACCCTTCCGGGTTTATGCTCGATCCGGTAGCCGGGCGCCTCCCCGCCCGCCCTTTCGGTTCGGACTCTACCGGCATGAATGCTGCCTCGGGCAAACTGCCCGTGTTGATCGTGGTGCATCAGGAAACCTCCAATCCCGGCCGGATTGGCGAGGAACTGCGCCATATGGGCTACGAGCTGGATATCCGCCGGCCCTGCATGGGGCACGATCTGCCTAAAGATATGACCGGCCATGCCGCCGCCGTGGTGTTCGGCGGGCCGATGAGCGCCAACGACGATCATATGGAATTCATCCGCCGCGAACTGGACTGGATCCCCCAGGCCGTGGCCAGCGGCAAACCCTATCTCGGCGTCTGTCTGG
>JAYSEE010000017.1:0-2367 GCA_041914045.1 Ferrovibrio sp.
TCAGGCCAAGAAGACCGCCAAGCTGTTCGGCCTCGGCAAGCTGGAAGAAATTCTGCTCACCGAAGCGCCCTATCGCGGCTCGTTGCCGCCGGGCCCGCCCACCGATCCGCTGATCTATCGTTTCTATGAGTTGGTGCAGGTCTACGGCACCACCTGGAAGGAATTGATCCAGGAAGAATTCGGCGACGGCATCATGTCGGCGATCGACTTCAACATGACGATGGACCGCCAGCCCGATCCCAAGGGCGACCGCGTGAAAATCGTGATGACCGGCAAATTCCTCGATTACAAGCGGTATTGAGTTTTATTGAATGAAGACTACTCCTCATCCTTCAACGTATTTGAGGGATGAGGAAGTAGAATGTCGCTGATATTCAGCGGTGTATGAGGTCGCTTCCTTTTTATATGTAGTCCAAGAACAACCCTATACGCAGCTTGGCCGAGAGTGATGAAGGGCAATATTTCTGAGCATACGCTCGCTACTTCTTCCTTTGACTTTCGAGAGATGTAAGCCATCGCGTTAGAACCTTTCGGCAAAAATTGACGCGATAGATAAGAATCCCGAATTTCATGGAATGTCATAAAAAAAGTGTTTTTATCCACCACTTGCGGGCGGTGGATAAAATCCTGAGTCTTAGCAATGGGTTGCGGATAGTTATCCACAGCGATCTGCGCACAATTTGTGTCATCTTAGCCAGATGACCCCAAAATATAGTGTTTTGATGCTGCGAATCGCGAATTAATCGCGATATAAGCGCTATTATCGGATGCCCGCCTGCGTCTGCATGATGGTTATGATTTCGGTGTAAACCGCACGCGCAGCAGGCGGGCGGCATCCAGCCGCAGCAGCACCTGGCGGTCATCCAGCAGGGCGTCGCCGGAATCCGGCGGCGCCTCCGCGCCGGGCGCCACCACCGATACATCGCAAACAAGGCCGCAATCGGCGCGCAGCATCACGTTGATTACCGTGCTGGCGCCGGCCGCCAGTTTGAAATCCAGCAGGCGTCCGCCATCGAAATGCAGGGGCAGGAAAGGCCGGCGCAGCATCACGGTTTCGCCATCGTCATGGAAGCGCAGCGCGCCGCCTTCGCCTTGGATCAAGGTGATCCAGCGTTCATAGCCGGCGAAGATCGAGAATTCGGAATCGCGCACGATGGCGGCGCGGCTGACCCGCCAGCGGAAATCTTCGCCTTCCGGATCGGGCGGATCGCTGGCGATGTCCCAGGTTACGCCCAGGCCGTTGCGCCAGGGCCGCGCGCGCTGATCGGCCTGCTTCAGTAGCCTCATGCCGCCACGCGGGTGAGGGCCCATTTCAGCGTCAGCGGTTCGCCCGCCACCGAGCCGGCCATCACGATCTGCTGGCTGCGGCGCTGCTCGCCGTTCTGGCCGAAATATACGCCATGCTCCAGCCGCACCACGCCGCCCTGGCCGCGCCAGCGCCAGCCCTGGCCGGAGGCGGATTTCAGCAGCACGGTATCGCCGCTGCCCAGCGCCGAAGCATGCACGCTGGGATGCAGATGGAAACGCAGCGCCACGCCGAAGGGGCGTTCGCCATTGCCGCCATCCACGCTGTCTTCGCCGCGCAAATCGTCGCCGCTGGCATTGAGATAGAGCCGTCGTCGATGCAGCGCGCCATAGCCGGGCCGCCAGCCGTCATGCTCGGCTTCCAGCCAGGTATGGCCGTCCTGTTCGTTGCGCTCCACCTTCACGGTGAAATTCGCCGATGGCGCGGCCTGGTCGATGCAGAGCGTGCTATGCGCCGCCGGGCCGGCCAAGGCGGGCAGCCAATCGCCGCCCATGCGCCGCGTGTCGCCGCAATTCACCAGCAGGCGATCCTTGCCCCAGGAAAATTCCATCGCCAGCGGCGCGGCATGCGGGCGGCTGCCGGGTTCGTTCAGCGGCGGCGCGCCGCTATCCAGCAGCAGCAGCGCGCGCTTGGCCGTCACGCGCTCGAAGCCCGAGGCCGCAGCGCTGGCCGGCGGCTTGCCATGCTTGCCCTGCAATTGCGCTTCCGACAAAGCCAGCGCGCGATCCACCGCGCCATGGGCTTCTTCCTCGCCGCCATGGAACAGCGCCAAGCCGCCATCGCCATGGCGGAAAAACCGCAGCATCGGCGCCATGCGATCCTGCAAGGCCAGCAGCGGCCCCGAGGTTTCGGCTTGCAGCAGCGCGAGATAGCGATGCAGCGCCACGATATCGCGGAATTGCCGCAGCAGCCGGCTGGGATTGCGGCTGGCCGGCCCGCGGCCGAAGGCCCCCCAGACCGAGACGCCGAGGGCCAACTCGACGCCCGCCTCCATCGCCTCGGCGAGGCTCGGGCGGGCTTCCACCACCGTCTCCAGGATGCGCGCGGAATTCTGCACCGAG
>JAYSEE010000017.1:2377-18045 GCA_041914045.1 Ferrovibrio sp.
GCCGCGCAATTGCGCTTCCCAGGCTTCGATCAGCAACGGAAACGCCGCCTCGCCCCAGGTCTTCCAGCCATCGGGCAGGCTGGCGGCCGCATGCACCAAACCCAGCAGCGCTTCGCTGCGCGCCAGCGGATCGCGTTCATGTTTCGCCACGCGGCCGAGATGCGCGGTCTGGCGCGCCACGCTCAGCAGCAGGTCATGGCCGAAATGCGCATCCGCGCCATCCAACAGAAAATGCCCGTTGCGTAGCCAGCTGACCAATCTGCGGCCCAGCACCGGCGCGGCCCAGGCGCGCGCATCCCAGGCGTGATGCTGCTTGATCCAGCTTTGCACCAGGCTGCGGCTCATGCGCCGCGCCATGTCGCCGTTCTGGGCGAAGAAATCATCCAGCCAGGCGAAGCCATGCAAGGCATCGGCCCAGCCTTCGGCGCTGGCGGGATCGGCATCCAGCCGCTCGATGCCGATATCCCAGGGCGCGGCATGGGGCGAAACGATTTCCAGCCCGGCGAAATCGAAGCGGCCCTGAAACAGCTTGTCGGCGCGGGCGGCGATGCCCGGCCAGGGATTGTCGGGCAGATGCGGAAATTCCAGCGGCGCCTGGCGCGGCAACAGCGCGCCGTAAAGCGGCGAGCCGAAGACCAGCTTGCGCAGGCGATATGCCAGGCCGTCGGGCAAGGCGTTACCCTCAGGCCCGCAGCTTGGCGATATTGCCGGCATACTGCGCCGGCCCGCCCTGGAAGCCGGCGGTGCCGGCCACCAGCACATCGGCTCCGGCCGCCACCGCCTGTTTGGCGGTTTCGGCATTGATGCCGCCGTCGATCTCCAGGTCGATCTCGCGGCCCGATGCGTCGATGGCATCGCGCAGGCGCTTCACTTTTTCCAACTGCGTGGGGATGAAGGCCTGGCCGCCGAAGCCGGGATTGACGCTCATCACCAGCACGAGGTCCAGCATGTCGAGCACCGCCAGCGCCACTTCCACCGGCGTGCCGGGATTGAGCGACAGGCCGGCCTTCTTGCCCAGCGACTTGATCAATTGCAGCGTGCGATGCACATGCGGCCCGGCTTCCGGATGCACGGTGATGATGTCGGCCCCGGCCTCGGCGAATTGCGGCACCATGGCATCCACCGGCGAGATCATCAGATGCACGTCGAAGGGCTTCTTCGTATGCTTGCGCAGGGCCTTCACCACGGCGGGGCCGATGGTGAGATTCGGCACGAAATGACCGTCCATCACATCAATATGAATGTAATCCGCGCCGGCGGCGTCGATAGCGGCGACTTCCTCGCCCAGCTTGGCGAAGTCGGCCGACAGGATGGAAGGGGCGATGCGGGTGGCGCGCTGCATGCGGGGCGCTTTCCTCGATAATGGTAAGTCATTGGAGACTATAGCCGAGAAGGGGTGTTCGGGCCACCGGGCGGGATAATCAAAACAAAGAGCCAGGCTGGGCGGCCGATCTTTTATTTCTCCTCCCGCACCTTATCCATTAGCTGCCATTTCTGATCATCCGGACGGCGGCATTCCCAAAAACGCCAGCCATTAACATTGGTATTCGTAATGGCATGAGCGGCTTCCGATGGACTATTACGATGTATGCCCGACTCGTCGATCCAGACACCATCGGAGATTTTGGCCCGATATAGCCTCCCCTTATACGTGGCCCGGAATTCCGTGCCATGCGGGAAAGACACCCCCCTGAAAATGCAGCCTTTTAAATTGCCCCCCGGCAAGATTTGACTCGAAATCGGCCCTTTGCCAGGCTTATCCAAATTCAACAACCCACGCAGAACATCATTGTACGTCGTGCTTTCTGCGGGGCGCAGCATGGTGAGTGCTTTGTATACGTCAAAATCCACTTCAATGGTCGCCATGTTATTTCTCCATATATAACGCAATTACAGATGAAATAGTATAAATAGTAACAATAGTCAAATTGAATTTGCGAACTTTGGCAAAAAAGATAAATATGTTTGGAAAACAGCTTACTTTTGCAGCGCGGCTTTCAGCTTGGCCAGCGCCAGCCGGATGCGGGATTTCACCGTGCCCAGCGGCAGATTTTCGCGGGCGGCGATATCGCGATGCGACAGGTCCTGGAAAAACGCCAGGCGCAGCAGGCTGGCCTGCTCCTCGGGCAATCCGGCCAGGGCGGCGCGCAGGCGTTCCTCATCCTGGGCGCGGTCGATGGCGCTGTCCGGCTCCGGCTCGGGATCGGGTTGAAAGGCCGGGTCTTCCGGGTCGAATTCCGGTCTTGCCTCGCGGCGCAGGCGGTCGATGCGTTTGTTGCGGGCGATGGTGAACAGCCAAGTCGCCACGCTGGCCTGGGCCGGATCGAAGCTCTCCGCCTTGCGCCATAATGCGAGCAAACTTTCCTGCGCGATATCTTCCGCCATGTCTTCCGGCGTGCCTTGGCGCAGCAGAAAGCCTTTCAGGCGCGGCGCGAAATAATCGTAGAGCGCCGCGAAGGCTTCGCGGTCGTTGCGCGCGACAATGGCATGCAGCAGGCCGGCCTGCCGTTGCCGATCCATCATGCCGTTGCCGGGGGTGCCGTTGCCGGGAATGCCGCCGCTCATGCTGCGATGGTGCGGCAAGAGACTTGATTGTTCAAGCGGGATCAATGCGTTATGTCGCACCATGGGCTGTGGATTATCGGGGTGGAAATCGACCGGGCTTGCGGGTATGGTCCGGCCATGATCCGACTTTCCGCCCTTTCCCGCGCCCTGGCAGCGCCCGCCCTGATATTGACATTGGCGCTGGGCCTGGCCCCGCTATCGGGCTGGGCCCCGCTATCGAGCTGGGCGCAGAGCAAGCCTGCCACCAGCCAAGGTAAGGCGCCGGAAACCAAGAAGCTCGGCGATTTCAAGAAATGGCAGGCCTATCAGCTGGATGCCAAGGATGGCCGGATTTGCTATCTGCACGGTCTGCCCAGCAAGCAGGAGCCGGCCAATGCCAAGCGCGGCGAAATCTACCTGCTGGTGACCCATAAGCCGGCGAAGAAAATCCGCAACGAGGTCAGCATTTTCTTCGGCTATCCGCTGAAGGATAAATCCAGTGTGGAAGCCAGCGTGGAGAAAGACCGCATCGCGCTGTTCACCCATGAGCAGGCGGCCTGGGCGCCCGATCCGGAAACCGATGCCAAGCTGGTGGAGACCTTCAAGCGCGGCCGCGCGCTGGTGGTGAAGGGCGAATCCGATCGCGGCACCAAGACCACCGATACCTACGATCTGACCGGCTTCGGCGATGCGCTGAAAGCCATCGACAAGGCCTGCGGCGGGCCAATGTCATGAACGCGCTTGCCCTGGTTCCCGATGTGGCGGCCAAGCCGGACAGGCCCGTTGCCGCGCTGCCCGATGCGCCCGTCGAATTGCTGGGCCTGACCCGCGCCGAAATCGCCGCAGCCCTGGTGGCCGCCGGCGAGGCCGAGAAGGGCGCGAAGATGCGCGCCAATCAGCTTTGGCATTGGATCTATCATCGCGGCCAGCGCGATTTTTCGCAGATGACCACCTTGGCGAAGGATTTGCGCGAAAGGCTGGCCCAGCGTTTCCAGATCGGCCGGCCGATGGCGGCGCGCGATCTGCAAAGCAGCGACGGCACCCGCAAATGGCTGTTGCGCTTTTCCGATGGCGAAGAAGCCGAGAGCGTGCATATCCCCGAGGAGGATCGCGGCGCGCTCTGCGTTTCCTCGCAGGTCGGCTGCACGCTGACCTGCCGCTTCTGCCATACCGGCACCATGAAGCTGGTGCGCAATCTCACCCCGGCCGAGATCGTCGGCCAGGTGATGCTGGCGCGCGACGCCCTGGGCGAATGGCCCTCGCCGCCCGATGGGCGCATGCTGTCCAACATCGTGATGATGGGCATGGGCGAGCCGCTGTATAATTTCGAGCATGTGGCCAAGGCGCTGAAGATCGTGATGGATGGCGAGGGCATCGCCATATCCAAGCGGCGCATCACGCTGTCGACGGCCGGCGTGGTGCCGATGATCGAGCGTTGCGGCGCCGAGCTGGGCGTCAATCTCGCCATCTCGCTGCATGCGGTGCGCGATGATATCCGCGATGTGATCGTGCCGCTGAATCGCAAATATCCGATCAAGGACTTGCTTGCCGCCTGCGCCAATTATCCCGGCCTGTCGAATGCCCGGCGCATCACGTTCGAATACGTGATGCTGAAGGGCGTGAACGACACGCCGGCCGATGCGCGCGAATTGGTGCGGCTGCTCAAGGGCATTCCGGCCAAGGTGAACCTGATTCCGTTCAATGCCTGGCCCGATGCGCCTTATGAATGCTCAAGCGACAAGGCGATCCGCGATTTCTCCGAGATCGTGTTCAATGCCGGCTATTCCTCGCCGGTGCGCACGCCGCGCGGCCGCGACATCATGGCCGCCTGCGGGCAGCTCAAATCCGCCAGCGTGAAGCGCAGCAAGGCGGATATCCTGCGCGAGCAGGCGGCCAAGGAAGCCGAGCTTGCCCAAGCGCAGGCGGCGGGCCTGAGCGCATGAAGCGGGCGATCCTCTCCGTGCTGCTGCTCGGTCTGGCGTCGGCTCCGGCCTGGGCGCAGAGCAGCTTCGTATTCCCCGCCGATGCCGCCGCCGCGCAGCAGCAGGCCGCCGCGCCGGAAACATCTCCCGCAACGTCGCTGCGTTCGCGCTATGCGCCGGAGGAAGGCCAATATCCGGCCGATGCTGAAGTCGTGCGGGGCTTCGTCTCGCCCGACCGCTGGATCATTCCGCGCTATTTCGAGGTGCATCGCGATAAGCAGATTCGCGCGCGCGGCAGCCGCTCGCTGATGCCGCGCGATCTGCCCAAGGGGCTCAGCGAAACGCCCAAGCCGGGCGATATCCTGCCGCCCTTCGAGGCGAATACTCTGCCCGCGCCGCTGCTGCGCGACCTGCCGCATCTGCCGCCGGGCATCGTGCGGCTGGTGGCGGGGCATGACGTGATCCTGCTGCGCCAGCGCAACAACGAAGTGATCGACGTTCTGGAAAAAGCCATCCGCTAAAGCGGTTCACGCCGCGAAGGCGGCTTCGATCTTTTCGCAGATATAGTGATACAGGCAGATATGCACCTGCTGAATCAGCGGCGTGTGGCGCGAAGGCGCGGCCAGCAGGATATCGGATTGCGCGGCCAGCTTGCCGCCGCCTTCGCCGGTAAGCGAGAGCACTTTCATGCCTTGCGCGCGCGCGGCCTGTGCGGCATTCACCACGCTGGGCGAGTTGCCCGAAGTGGAAATGCCCCAGAACACGCCGCCGGCCTGGCCATAGGCCTGCACTTGGCGGGCGAATGCCGTGTCGTAGCCGTAATCGTTCGACCAGGCGGTGAGCACCGCCGCATCGCCGGACAGGCAGATGCAACGCAAAGCCGGCCGTTCCTTGAGGAAGCGGCCCACCAATTCGCCGGTGATATGCATGGCATCCGCTGCCGAGCCGCCATTGCCGCAGACCAGCAAGGGCTTGTCGGCTTTCAGCGCCGCCACGATGGCGCTTACGGCCTGATCGGCGCCTTGCGCCAATGCCGGGCAGGCGGCCTGGCGCAGGATATCGGCGGATAGGGTGAGGTATTCGGTCAATCCGGTCATGGCGTTTTGATCCCATGGCCCGGCCCCGGCTGTAAAGCCTCGGGGAAAGCGTTCGCCAATGAAATCGCCGCCTGTTGCGCCGCTCTATTCGCTACTTGGGGGCGCATCACGAAGCTGCGCGGGCGGGCGCGCTGGGGTTTCAGCGGCGTAACGCCATAAACCTGCTTTTCCGCCTCCAGCAGCAGCACGCCGGAAAATCGCGACCACAGCCATTCGCCGGTACGCTCCCAGGCCGCCGCCGCGCGCAGCACGAAGCCGCGCTCCCAAGGCGGCAGCCACAGCGCCGATTGCGCCTGCAAGGGCGAGAAGCCGGAATTGCGCATCAGATGCGTCAGCTGCGGCGGCGTATAGGGGCGGCCTTGGCCGAACGGCGTGGATTCGATATGCGCCCACAGGCCGCGCCGGTTGGGCACCACGGCCAGGATGCGGCCCTGCGGCGTGAGCACGCGCCAGACTTCGCGCAGCATTTCGCGCACGGCATCGGAATTCTCCAGCGCATGCACCAGCAGGATGCGGTCCACCGAGGAATCCGGCAACGGCAATTCGCCTTCCTCCACCAGCATCACCCGGCCCGGCTTGCCGCGCGGCCAGCGCGACACGCCTTGCTGCGCCGGCATGGCGGCCAGCACGCGCTCGGTCTCGGTTTCGAAAATGCGCAGATAGGGCGTGGCATAGCCCAGGCCCAGCACGCGCAATCCCTGCAAATCCGGCCAGATCGCCCGCAGCCGCTGGCGCAGGATGCGCCGCACCGCCAAGCCAAGGCGGCTGTTGTAGAATTCGCGCAGGTCGATCACATCGGGACGCAGCATGGCCTAACCCTAGCATATCGGCTAAACTGTCAGCCATGCCCCTGGAAATCGTGCAAATCCCCGTTCTGAACGACAATTACGTCTATCTGCTGCATGAGCCGGCGGAAAACCGCACCGCCGTGGTGGACCCCGCCGTGCCCGAGCCGGTGCTGGCCGAATTGCAGCGCCGCGCCTGGCGGCTGGATCATATCCTCAACACCCATCACCATCCCGATCATGTGGGCGGCAACCGCGCATTGATCGAGGCCACCGGCTGCGATGTGATCGGCCCGCGCAACGAATCCGCCAAGATTCCCGGCATCGGGCGCATGGTGGGCGAGGGCGATCGGGTGAAGCTCGGTTCGGCCGAGGCGCATGTATTCGATGTGCCGGGCCATACCGCCGGACATATCGCCTATTGGTTCGAGGATGCCGGCGCGCTGTTCTGCGGCGACGCGCTGTTTTCGCTGGGTTGCGGCCGGTTGTTCGAAGGCACGGCGACGCAGATGTGGGCCTCGCTGCGCAAACTGGCCGCCCTGCCTGGCGATACGCGGGTTTATTGCGCCCATGAATATACTGAAAGCAATGCGCGCTTCGCGCTGAGCATCGAGCCCGGCAATGCCGCTCTGCAAAAACGCTGGCGGGATATCCAGGTCTTGCGCGCGGCGGGCAAACCCACCGTGCCGTCGAATCTGGCGGAAGAACGCGCCTGCAATCCCTTCCTGCGCCCGATGAGCGCGGAAATCCGCGCCAGTCTCGGTCTGGCCGATGCCGACGATACCGGCGTATTCGCCGCCGCGCGCAAGGCCAAGGATGCGTTCAGGGGTTAGCTTGTTGGCTATTGCGGCGGCTGCAAGCCCTTCAACGCCGCCACCGCGCCTTCCGCCGCTTCGTAGCCGAGCAGGCGTTCCATCTCCTCGGCATCCTCCAGCAGCGGCGTAACGCCGCGGCCTTGGAAATAATGCACGCCGGCGGCGATGCCGGCTGCCACGGCTTCGATATTGTCGCAATGGCAGAAGATCGTCTTGGCAATGATCGCGTCGTGTTTTTCCGCCGGCAATTTCTGCAAAGCGTCGGCCTGCTGCTGCGCCAATGCGCCCGCCGCATCCAGTTTGAGGAAACCGGCGGCGGCGATTTCCGCCTCGCTCAGGCCGGCCAGCAGATCGGGCTGAATAGCGTCCAGGCAAAGCCGGATGCCATGCTGATCGAGGATGCGCAATCCGGCCTGGCTGAGCGCGGCATTGATGCGCCATTCCACCAGCGGCACTTCCACCATCAGCCGGCGCACATCGTTGTCGGGTTTGTCCTGCAGCAGCTTGCGGAAGCCGGCGCCGATCACCGAGGTGAGATGCAGGTTGATCGAAAGCGGCCGCGTCAGCGCGCCGGTATCGGCCAGGAAATGCGACAGCACGCGCTGATCCAGCATTTCGGTGGCCTTGCCGAGCAGCCAGATATCCTCGTTGAGCGGAAAGCCGGTGGCGCGTTCGATGGCGGCGATTGAAATCCACACTTCATCGGCCAGGATTTCCGGCGCCGTGTTGGGCAGCAATTGCCAGATTGTCTGCCGCCGCGTCTGGTTCGACAGATCGGCCTGCCACAGCACGCGATGCAGGGTGATCACATCGGTCAGCGCATCGGCGCTGGGCGGCGCTTCGTCGCGCACCGGGATGGCGCGTTCGGAGGCCGGCGCCGGCGCCTGCTCCATCAGCCGCCGCGCCGTGTCGGTGAAGCGCTGGGCATGCTTGTCGAGATCGTAGGCGCGCACATTCAGCGCGCCGTGATGCTGTTCCTTCAATTGCTGATTCAATTGCTCCAGCTTGCTCAGAATGCGCTGCGCCACCTCATGCGGCGCCATCAGCACGATGATGTTGCGCGCCATCGGCAGCGCGTCGATCGGCTCGTCGATGGTGCGCTCTTCGATGAAGCGGGCGAAGCTGCGGAACATGATGCGGCTATGGATCGCCGGAATCGCCGACAGATCCACCAGGATCGCGGTGTTGCCGGCATGGCGCTGGCGCAGCCTGGCGGCCAGGCGCTGCAGCGACAATGTCTTGGCGGAATCGGAAGTCATGGCGCACCGTTCTCGGGCATCAGCGTTGATCCTCGACGATTAGCGTAACGCGGCGATTCTGCGCCCGGCTGGCTTCGTCGCTGCCGCGCGCCACCGGGCGGGAATCGGCGTAGCCGATGGCGCGCATGCGCTGCGCCGGCAAGCCCGCTTCGGTCAGCGCGCGCACCACGGCGGCGGCGCGGCCGGCGGATAATTCCCAATTCGATGGAAACCGTTCGGAGCGGATCGGCACGTCGTCGGTATGGCCTTCCACCGATATGGTGCCGGGCATGCTGCGCAACAGGCTGGCCAGGCGGCGGATCACCGATTGCCCGGCATCCTGAATATCGGCCTGGCCGGAACCGAACAGCAGCCGGTCGCGAATGGCGATGCTGACGCGGTTTTCCTGCAATTGCAGCTTCACTTGGTCGTCCAGCCCATTCTGCCGCACCGCCTGCACCCAATGATCCACCGCCGCCTGCGTGCGCGGGCTGATGGAAACATAAGGCGGCAGGGCAGGCTGCTGCGGTTGCGGCGGCATGGCGGGTTGCGCCGTCTGCGGCGGCTCGGGCATTTCCTGCTGGCGGCGCGGCGCCTGGAACGGCGCATCGGGCGTCAGCCGCACCAGCGGATAAGGCTCGGGAACCGAGGCATCGGGAAAATAACGGCCGGCTTCCGCCTGCAGCACGTTCACCACGGTAGGGCGGGTTTTCTTGTCCACCCACAGCATGCCCACCAGGGTGAGGAACACGATCATCAGCAGCGTGACCATGTCCATATAGCTGACCACCCAATCCTCGGCTTCCTCGCCGCCGGCCGGCTCGGCATGCTTTTCCTCGCCCAGCATGGCGCGGCGGGTCAGGCGTTCCTTGTTTTTCTCCCGACGCGGCAAGGGCTGCCGGCTTTGCGGGCCGTCTTGCTCAGACATCGGATATCTCGTCGCGGGTTTCGTTGAGGAAGGCCTGCATGGCGTCGCTCACCACCGAGGGCGAACGGCCCAGCGAAACCAGCATGATGCCTTCCAGCAGGATGTTCAGCATCGCCACGCGGCGCTGGGTGCGCTGCTCGATCTTCACGGCGATGGGCTTGAAGATCAGGTTGGACAGCACCACGCCGTACAGCGTGGCCAGCATCGCCACCGCCATGCCGCTGCCCACCCGCTCGATATCGCCCGAGCCGAGTTCGCGCAGCATCGCCACCATGCCGGCCAGCGTGCCGAGCAGGCCGAAGCCGGGCGCCAGCGCCGACAAGGTGCGGAAGAAGCGCGCTTGCGCCGATTCGATCTCGGCCATCTTGCGGATGCGCCAATTCATGATGTGCATCAGGTCATCCATCGGCGTGCCGTCGATCACCAATTGCAGGCCCAGCTTGAGAAAGGGGCTGGTGATGCGGGCGGCGCGCTCTTCGGCCAGATGGATATTCTTCTGCGCCAATTGCTTGGATACTTCCACCAGTTCGGCGATTTCGGCGCGGATGCCGCCATCGCGGGTGAAGATCGCGCCGAAGGCGCGCAGCGCCGCCATGATCTCGCGCGCCTGGAAGGCGATCATCGCCGCCACCACCACGCCGCCGAACACGATGATGAAGCCCGGCAGATTCAGATAGCTGAGGATGCTGCCTTCATGGGCGCCCACGAAGCCGAGCAGCGAGACGGCGCCGATCAGGCCCACCACGGTGGTGAAATTCACGCTGCCGCCGCTGGCTTTCCTGGCTCTCGGCGCGGCACGGCCGGCGGCAGGCCGGCGCGCGGCGGCAGTGGTGGTCTGCTCAGGGGGCATGCGACGAAAACAACCTTTGCTGCATGGTAAAAGGCAAGGTTAAACAATCATTTTCTGTATGTTATAGCAACCAGCGGTAAAACAAGACCCGTTTCTTCTTACTTTTAACTAACGGCTCCCCGCTTTAAGGGCAATTTTCCAACCAATCGGCGCATTCCGCGAATAGCTGCGCCTCGTTGCTCTCGCCGAACAGGAAATGCCCCATGCAGGGCAATTCGCGATAGACCGCGCGGCCCGGATAATGCCGGGCCACGGCGCGGCCGGCGGCGGGCGGCACCACTTGGTCATGCTCGCCCACCATGATCAGCAAGGGGCATTTCACGTCGTGGAATTTCACATGCGAGGCGGCGTGCCAATCCAGCCACCACATCAGCGCCTCGAACAACGCCCGGCCGGATTCCGGCACCATGCGGCTGAGCGCATCGCGTTGCAGGGAAGGCGGCATATGCTGCATGGCGTAATCCAGGGCGATGTCGCGATCCGGCGGCAGCGCCTTGTTCCAGAAGCCGCCGGCTTTCAGCATCAGGCCGAAACCGCCGGCGAATTCGTGCCAGCTATGCGGCAACACGCCCCAGGGCGGAACGGGCGCCAGCAAGATCGCGGCGCGGCAGAGATCGCGCGCCGCCAATTGCTGCGCCAGCAGGCCGCCAAGCGAATGGCCGATCAGCACCGGTTTGCCGTTCAGCCGCGCGATCTCGGTTTTCATCGCCTGGCGATAATCGCGCAGGCCCAGTTCGGCCAGGCGCGGATCGGGCGTCGATTTGGCATGGTCGGGGCTGTGATAAGGCAGGTCGGGCGCATGGGTGCGCCAGCCGCGATGGGCGAGATGGCTGCGCAGACGTTCGAAAATCCAGCCGCCGACGAAAGCGCCATGCAGCAGCAGGATATCGCCTCTGCTCATGGCGCGGCTTCAGCTGGTGCGCACGCGATGGCCGAACTCGGCCACGATGGCTTGGTAGATCGGCCGTTTGAACGGCACGATCAGATCGGGCAGGTCGCCGAAGCGCGCCCAGCGCCAGGCATCGAATTCCGGGTGTTCGGTGGCGATGTTGATGGCGGCATCATCGGCCAGCAGGCGGGCGAGATACCATTTCTGCTTCTGCCCGCGATAGCGGCCCTTCCAAACCTTGTCGGCCAGATCGGGCGGCAGATCGTAGCTCAGCCAGTCGCGGCTCTCGGCGATCATCTCGGTCTGGCCCGGCTTCACGCCGATCTCTTCCTCCAATTCGCGGAAGGCGGCTTCATGCGGATCCTCGCCTTCGTCGATGCCGCCTTGCGGCATCTGCCAGGCTTCGGCGGTTTGATCAATGCGGCGGGCGACGAACACCATGTCGTCGGCATTCAGCAGGGCTACGCCCAATCTATATGGCCGCTGTAGAAAATCCATACGGCTCACTCTGGCGTTTGACGGTTGACGAGGGCGGAAACCGGCGCCAGCGCGAAGCTCTTGCCGGCCAGGCTCTTGCTCCAGTTCGCCAGGCGATCCAGCGTGATCGGATAGGGCTGCGCGAAGCCCACCGCCACGCCGCCGCCGCGCGCCAGGCGCTCCAGTTCATCCAGCCGCGATTCGATCACCGGGCCGCTGGGCTGCTGGTCGATCCAGCGATTGCCGACGGCGTAAACGCCGCCGGCCTCCTTCATCACCCGCGCGCCGACGCTGCGCGGCGCGGTGCGCGCATCCACGAACATCAGGCCGCGCTGCTTCAATTGCTGCGCCAGGAAACGCATATGCTCGGGCGAGGAAGTGAATTTCGCGCCCATCAGATTGGTGAAGCCGACATAGCCCGGCACGCGGCCCAGCGCCCAATCCAGCCGGCGCGCATTCTCCTGCTCGGTCAGCGTGGTCAGCAAGGTGTTGGGGCCGGGATCGCTGGCCGGATAATCGAACGGCTCCATCGGCAATTGCAGCAGCACTTCATGGCCAAGCATGCGCGCATTCTCGATCTGCGCGCGCAGATTGGGCGCATAGGGATTGAAGGCGAAGGTGATGGCCGGCGGCAGCAATTCGGCGGCCCGGGCGGTCAGGCTTTCATTCAGGCCCAGATTGGCCAGCACGATCGACATGCGGGGCCGGTCGGCCGGTTCGTCATAAGGCCGGGCATAGGCGCGCCAGGGCTGGCGGCCATCGGCGCCGATCTTCGGCATCTGGCCGATGCCGCTGGATTCCACCAAGGCCGGATCGGGCGCCATCAGCAGTCCGCTGGGATAGCGGCCGACGCCTTCCGGCGCAGCCTTCTGCGCCTGCTCGGCGCGCTTCTGATCGCCTTCCAGCTTGGCTTCCGGCGGCAAGGTCAGCTTGGCCACGCCGATCACCACTTCCGAACCCGGCAGGATCGGCAGCGACTGGCCGGTGACGGCGATATATCCCGCGCCGCCGATCAGGGCCAGCAGCAGCAGCAGCCAGGCCGGCGCCAGCAGGCGGCGGCCGAGCGTGGACAGATTGCCGCGCAGGAAAGGCGGCCACAGCACCAGACCCAGCAGATACAGCACGCCGAGCAGCTTATGCTTGAAGCCGCGCTGCGGCGGCGGCGCGTCATCCATCATGGCGCCGCCCGTCTCGGCGCCATCCGGCGTTTCGGCGCCTTCCGGCGTCTCGGCGCCATCGGCTGCCATGTCGGCTGCGGCCATATCGGCTTCCGCCATGGCCTCGTCGGCTTCTGCTTCCGCCGCCGGCTGCTTGCGTTTGCGCAAACGGGCAAGCGGGCCCAGCAGCCGCCCCATCAGGCCGGCCCGCCCGGCCGGGGCGGCGATGCGATCTTCGGGATCAGCTTGCAGCGACGACATGCGCCGGGGTTATCCGCTGGTTGGCGGAATCGGCCGCGAATTCGTCGGCTTTCTCCCCGGCATGCCGCTGGCTTATTTCTTGGCGGTGGGCTTGGGCTGCGCGCGCAGCACGTCCATCGCCGCCTGCAACACCACATCGGGGCCTTCGGCGGCCGGCTTCGGCGCTTCCGAAGTAGTGGCCGGTGGCGCGGTCTGCGGGGCAGCCTGGGGAGCCGCCTGGGGCGCGGCATTCTTCGGCGCTTCGTCCTCGTCGGCTTCGCGATGGCCGGTCATCTCGCGGCGCGCCTTCAAGGCGGCGGCGATCTGGCGGTCGCGTTCGCTCCACACTTCCACATCGGGGGTCACGCCGGTCTTGTCGATCGAGCGGCCCGAGGGCGTGAAATAGCCCGCCGTGGTCAGCTTCATGCCGCCGAATTCGCCGAGCGGGATCATGGTCTGCACCAGGCCCTTGCCGAACGTGGTGTTGCCCACCAGCACGGCGCGGCGATGATCCTGCAAGGCGCCGGCGACGATTTCGGACGCCGAAGCCGAGCCGCCATTGACCAGCACCGCCATCGGCTTGCCGTCGGCGATATCGCCGGGCCGCGCATTGTAGCGCTGGCCTTCATCGGCGGTCGGCCGCAGCGAGCGGGTGGAGACGATTTCGCCCTGATTCAGGAAGGCATCGGAAACTTTGATCGCCTGATCCAGCAAGCCGCCGGGATTGTCGCGCAGGTCGATGACATAGCCGGCCAGTTGCGGACCGATCTCGGCCTTCAGCTTGTGGATCGCCGCCGCCATATCCTGCTCGGTATGCTCGTTGAACGACGAGATGCGGATATAGGCGAAATCGCCCTCGCGGCGGCTGCGCACCACGCGGGTCTTGATCACCGCGCGGGTGATGCGCACGTCGAACGGCTTGGCGGAAGGATCGCTGCCGCGCCGGATGGTGAGCACCAGATCGGTATTGGGCGCGCCGCGCATCTTCTCGATGGATTCCTGCAAGGTCTTGCCCAGCACGGCGTCGCCATCCAGATGGGTGATGTAGTCGCCCGGCAGCAGGCCGGCGCGCTGGGCCGGCGTGTCGTCGATCGGCGAAACGACTTTCACCAAGCCGTTTTCCTGGGTCACTTCCAGGCCGAGGCCGCCGAATTCGCCGCGCGTCTGCACCCGAGCTTCCTGGAAGCTGCGCGGCGGCATGTAGACCGAATAGGGGTCGAGCGAGGAGAGCATGCCGTTGATGGCATTCTCCATCAGATCGGCATCCTTGGTCTCTTTGTAATAATCGTTGCGCACGCGCTCGAAGATTTCGCCGAACAGGTCGAGCTGCTTGTAGGTATCCGAAGCCTGCAACGCGCCGACCCGGTTGGGCGCGGCGAACAGGGCTACCGAACCCATCAGAGCAAAAGCACACACGCCGCCGAGGAGGAAATTGCGCATTTTATCCGCTCACCTTTCTGTCGCCTGCGGCCAGCCAGGGCAACGGGTTCACCGTGTCGCCCTTGCGCCGCAATTCAAGATATAGGATCGGTTTCTCAGAAGTCTCGGCCGCCATCAGGCCAACGGGTTCACCCGCCAGCACGAATTGCCCGACCGCCCGGTCGATCCGTCCAAATCCCGCGAGCAGCGAATGATATCCGCCGCCATGCGCGATGATCAAGAGTTGACCGTAACCCTTGAATGGACCGGCGAACATCACTTTGCCGTCAGCCGGCGCCACAACCTGGCCGCCGCTGCGGGTTTCGATGCGGATGCCGCGCAAAGGCAAGCCGTTTTCATCGGATTCACCATACCGGCCTACCACCCGGCCGCGCGCCGGCAGGGCGCCGCTACCCTCAAGGGCGGCATAATCCTGCGGCGGCTGGCGTCCGCCCGCGCCGCCAGAACTGCCGCCAGGGCTGCTGCCTGGACCGCGCTTTTCAGCCTCTCGCCGGGCCTGTTCCCGGGCCATCTCCCTGGCCTGGGCTTCGCGCTCGCGGCGTTCCTGCTCCAGCAGGCGGTCCAGCAGCGCGCGCAGATCCTTGGCCTGCTCGGCCAGTTTCACCGAACGGCCGCGCTCGGCCTCGCGCTCTTCCTTGGTCTGCTCCATGGCGTCGGCGGTTTCCGCCTGCAGCTTTTCCAGATCGCGCCGCTCGCCATCCAGCGCGGCGATGGCGCGGCCGAGCTTTTCCTGCTCCTGGGCGATGCCGCGGCGCAGGCCGGCCAGGCGCTCCAATTCCTGCTTCAAGGCGGCGGCGCGCTGTTCGATCTCCGGCACCAGGGCGGCGATCAGCTGGCTGGCGCGCACCATGTCCAGCGCCGAACCGGGCGCCAGCACCATGGCTTCCGGCGGTTGCCGGCTCAGCTTGGCGAGGCTGGAAAGCGTGGCGGCCAATTCGCCGCGCCGCGCTTCCAACTGTTTGGTTGCTTCGCCTTCATCGGCGATCAGCTTGCCAAGCTGCTCTTCGCTTTTGCTGACCAGGTCTTCCTGGCTTTGCAGCTTGCGCGCCGCCTGCACCAGCTTGCGCTGCAAATCCTGCTGCTTGCGATTGAGCTGCACGGTTTCGCGCGCCAGGCCGCGTTCGCGCTCCTGGCTTTCGCGCAGCTGCTTTTGCACGTTTTCCAATTGCTGGCGCTGGCTGGCGCTGTCGTTGGCCCGCAGATCGCCTGGCAGCAGGCTCCCGGGCAGCAAAAAAGCCGCCGTCAGCAGATATGCCGATGCCTTACGCAAGTCGCCGATCTGCCTT
>JAYSEE010000017.1:18055-23347 GCA_041914045.1 Ferrovibrio sp.
CAAGCCGCGCCAGGCTATGGCCGGTCATCTCGGCGGGCTGCGGCAATTGCAGGAAATACAGCAAAGTGGGTGCGATATCGCACAAGCGGCCATCGCTCAGGCGATAGTTTTCCGCCTGCGGCCCGGTCAGCACCAGCGGCACCGGATTGGTGGTGTGCTGGGTATGCGCCTGATGGGTGGCGGGATCGCGCATCTGCTCCAGATTGCCGTGATCGGCGGTGATCAGCAGGATGCCGCCGGCCTTCTCCACAGCGGCTTCCAGCCGACCGAGGCAGGCATCCACCGCTTCGGCGGCCTTGATCGCGGCCGGCAGCGAACCGCTATGGCCCACCATGTCCGGGTTGGCGAAATTGACGATGGCGAGATCGTATTGCCCCGACAGCACGGCTGCGGTCAGCTTGTCAGTAACTTCGGCGGCAGACATTTCCGGCTGCAGATCGTAGGTCGCCACTTTCGGACTGGGCACCAGGATGCGGTCCTCGCCGGGATTGGGGGTTTCCTCGCCGCCATTCATAAAGAAGGTGACATGGGCGTATTTTTCGGTTTCGGCGATGCGCAGTTGCTTGCGGCCATGGCTGGCCAGCCATTCGCCCAGCGTGTTGGGATAGCGCATGGGCGGAAACGCCGTGGCGATGAATTCGTTCAACTGCGCGGAATATTCCGTCACGCCCAGCGCGGCGGCGAATTTTGGCAGGGCCGGGCGCGGGAAGCCGTCGAAATGCGGATCGAGCAGGCCGAGCAGGATTTCGCGCGCGCGGTCGGCCCGGAAATTCGCCATCAGCAGACCGTCGCCGTCCCGCATGCCGGGATAATCCGGCAGCACGCTGGGCAGAATGAATTCATCCGACAGATCGGCCTTGTAGCCCTGTTCCACGGCGGCTTCGGCGCTGTCCGCGCGCTCGCCCTCGGCCAGCACCAGGGCGGCATAGGCGCGCGCCACGCGGTCCCAGCGCTTGTCGCGGTCCATGGCATAGAAGCGGCCGCTCAGGCTGCCGAAACGCACGTTTTTCGTCGCCGCGATGTCCTTGCGGAATTGCGCCAGGTATTCCAGCGCAGAGCGCGGCGGCGTGTCGCGCCCATCGGTGAAGGCATGCAGCCACACCTTCAGCCCGGCGGCATCGGCGATGCGCGCCAGGGCGGCCATGTGATCCTGATGCGAATGCACGCCGCCCGGCGACAGCAGGCCGAGCAGATGCAGCACGCCGCCCGATGCCTTCAGCTTGGCGATGAAAGCCTTGAGCGCCGGATTATCCTTCAGGCTGCCATCGGCCACGGCGTTATCCAGCCGGCCGAGATCGGGCACGGCTATGCGGCCCGCGCCGATATTCATATGGCCCACTTCCGAATTGCCCATCTGGCCATCGGGCAGGCCGACATCGCGGCCAGACGTGCCCACCTTGGCGAATGGCCGGCTGCCGATCAGGCGGCGCCAATTGGGCAGCCGGGCCTGGGCGATGGCATTGTCGGTCGGGTCGTCGCGCAGGCCCCAGCCATCCAGGATGCACAAAACAACCGGCTTGGGGATTACGGCTTCAGGCGGGCGCTTGGTCTCGGTCATGGCGGGTCGGAACAGCAAAAGTTGCGGGAATCCAGGGTTACATAGCGCAGGGGCCGCGTTTAGTCACGGTGCCAATAGTCTTTCAATCGCGATGATAGGGGTGGTTGTTCAGCAGGCTCCAGGCGCGATAAAGCTGCTCCAGCAGCAGCATTCTGGCCAGCAAATGCGGCCAAGTCATGGCGCCGAAGGCGATTTTCAAGCGGGTTTCGGCCAAAAGCCCGGCATCCAGGCCATCGGCCCCGCCGATCAGGAAGCCGATGCCGCCTTCGCCGGCATCGCGCCAGGCGCCGATCTGGCCGGCGAAATCCCGGCTGGCGAGGTTTTTGCCATGCTCGTCCAGCGCCACGATGGGGGCGCCGGGCGGCAGGCCTTGCAAGGCGCCGCGCAGCAAGGCGGCTTCGCGGGCCTTTTTCTCGGCCGCCGGGCCGGGGCGTTTATCCTCCACTTCGCGGATTTCCACCGGCCAGGGCAGGCGGCCGCGATACTCCTCGATCAGGCTGGCCACCGCATCATGCTTGGCCCGCCCGGCCTTGCCCACGCAGGCGATGATTATGCGCATCGCCCGGCGCTTTCTTCAGGCCGGGCTCTCGCCGATCTCGATATCCGGGATGTCGTTGCCCCACATCTTTTCCAGCTTGTAGAAGCCGCGTATTTCCGGCCGGAAGATATGCACAACGATATCGCCGCTGTCGATCAGCACCCAATCGCCCACGCCCTTGCCTTCCACCCGCGCCTTGCGGCCGGTGGCTTCGTTGATGCGCTGCATCAGATGGTCGGCGATGGCGGAAACCTGGCGCGAGGAGCGGCCCGAGGCCACCACGATGTAATCCGCCACCGAGGATTTGCCGGCCAGCGGGATCGACACCACTTCTTCCGCCTTGTCGTCGTCCAGCGATTTCAAGATCAGCTGATGCAGCTTGTCCACCGCGCTCTGACCAGGGCTCAAGCCGGCGCCGGCCGCGGGCTTGGTCTTTTTGGCGGCGGCTTTCTTCAGGACGGGCTTCTTGATCTTGGCGACGGCAAGCTTTTTGGCTGCCGGCTTGCCGGATGTCGGCTTTTTGGGCGCTGCCTTCTTGGCGGCAGGTTTTTTCCCGGCAGGTTTTTTCCCGGGGGCTTTTTTCGGTGCGGTCTTTTTCGATGCGGTAGCTATGGCGTGGCCCTCCTGATGACGGGCCGAGGCCATTATCTGCGACAGCTTGCGGCCCGAATCGGCGTCAGATTACTCCGATTCGGGCCATTTCTCAATTCAGCAGGCGCCTGTCACAGGAAGAAGAAACTGTCACAGGAAGAAGAAAAACGTCACCAAAGCGAAACACGGCAGCAGCACCGGCACCGACCAGGCCATATAGCCGAAAAAGCTCGGCATCTTGATGCCGGCCTGCTCGGCGATGGCCTTCACCATGAAATTCGGCGCGTTGCCGATATAGCTGAGCGCGCCGAAAAACACCGCGCCGGCGGAGATCGCCAGCAAGGTGCTGGCCAGCGGCCCCATCAAATGCTGCGCATTGCCGCCAGCCATGTTGAAGAACACCAGATAGGTCGGCGCATTGTCGAGGAAGGCGGACAATAGGCCGGTGAGCCAGAAATACATCGCATTATCCGGGCTGCCATCGGGCCGCGTGATCATGCGGATGATTTCGGCCAACTGGCCCTGTTCGCCGGCGCGCAGGATGGCGATCACCGGCACGATGGTGATGAAGATGCCGGCGAACAGCTTGGCCACTTCCAGGATCGGCTCCCAGTTGAAGCCGTTGGCCTGGCGCGATTCCGCCCGCGTCAGCAGCAGCGAGGCAATCGCCAGGCCGAGCAGGATCGCGTCGCGCGCCAAATTCTGCGGCGCCACGGCAACGCCGAACAGGCTCCATTCGAAGCCCGGCTTCCAGGTGCCGGACATCAGCACGGCGGCGATCACGCCGCCCAGCAGCGGAATGTTGATGCCGCCTTCCAGGCCGATGTTGGAATCCGGCGATTGATCCTGGGTGCGGCCTTCCTTGTTGTAGTAATGCAGGTCGATGAAATAGAACAACGCCAGCAGCATCATGCTGATCAGCAGCATGGGCAGCAGCATCGCTTCCGCCGTCCAGAAAAACCGCACGCCGAGCAGGAAGCCGAGGAAAAGCGGCGGGTCGCCCAGCGGCGTCAGCGCGCCGCCCACATTGCCCACCAGGAAGATGAAGAACACGATCACATGCACATTATGCGGCCGGTCGTCGTTGGCGCGGATCAACGGGCGGATCAGCAGCATCGCCGCGCCGGTGGTGCCCATCCAGCTCGCCAGAACGGTGCCGGCGGCCAGCAAGCCGGTATTCAGGCTGGGCGAGCCATGCAGGTTGCCCACTAGGCGCACGCCGCCGGCGATGGTGAACAGCGCGCCGAGCAGGATCACGAAGGGAATGTATTCATGCAACGCCACCGCCAGCACGGCATGGGCGGCGGTGCCGATATCGGCATGGGCGGCAAACGGCAGCAGGAAGCTGAGGCCCCAGAAGGCCGCCACCTTGCCGTAATGATGATGCCAGAAATGCGAAGCCAGCAGCGGCAACAGCGCAATCGACAGCAGAATGCCGATGAACGGCAGACCCCAGAGCAGCGACAGCGCAGCGCCATTGATATCGGCGGCGAATGCCGGCGCGCCGAACAGACACAGATATCCAGCCAATGCCGCGCCGGCCGCTGCCGCGCGGATTTTTCCCTTATGCATTGCCATCCCCGTTATTACGAAAATATCCGGGTTACATGGCAATCGCCGGCAGGGTTTGCAACCCTGCCGGAGGCGAATTTCAGCGGAAAAACACGATTGTTACCACGGCGAAGCAGGGCAGCAGGATTAGGCAGCTCCAGGCCATGTAGCCGAAGAAGCTGGGCATCTTCACCTGCATTTCCTCGGCGATGGCCTTCACCATGAAATTCGGCGCGTTGCCGATATAGGAGTTGGCGCCCATGAACACCGCGCCCGCCGATACCGCCAGCAAGGTGCTGGCCAGCGGACCCATCATGGCGGCGGCATCGCCGCTGGCCATGTTGAAGAACACCAGATAGGTCGGCGCGTTGTCGAGGAAGCTCGACAAGCCGCCGGCCAGCCAGAAATACATCGCGTTGTTCGGGCTGCCATCGGCATTGGAGGCGAGCGCAACCAGCCCGCTCAATGCGCCGTCATGTCCGGCGCGCAGGATCGCGATGGCGGGAATGATGGTGACGAAGATGCCGGCGAACAGCTTGGCCACTTCCACGATCGGGCCCCAGGAAAAGCCGTTGCCGTCGCGAGTCTCCTTCGCGGTCAGCTTCAGCGACAGGCCGGTGATGGCCAGCAGCAGCAGATCGCGCGCCAGATTCTGCAATTCCACCGCGATGCCGAAGATGGACAGGTTGATGCCCGGCTTCCACATGCCTGAGAGCAGCACCGCCAGGATGATCGCCACCAGCAGCACCAGATTGATGCCGCCTTCCATGCCGATCGGGCTGTCGGGCGAGGGGTCGGACGGCATGATGCCTTCCTTGCGGTAGTAATAGCTGTCGATGGCGTAGAACAAGCCCAGCAGGATCACCGCCATCAGCATGGTGGGCGCGAAGAGATGCTGCGTGGTCCAGAAGAAATCCACGCCTTTCAGGAAGCCCAGGAAAAGCGGCGGATCGCCCAGCGGCGTCAGCGCGCCGCCGATATTCGAGACCAGGAAGATGAAGAAGATCACCACATGCACATTGTGCTTGCGGTTGTCGTTGGCGCGGATCAGCGG
>JAYSEE010000018.1:0-22861 GCA_041914045.1 Ferrovibrio sp.
GGTGGGGAAAAACGCCCCGAAAGCCACGTAATCGGCCCCGGCCTCGGCGGCCTCCATGGCCAGATGGCGGGAATCATGGCAGGTCACGCCGACGATGCGGTCCGGCCCCAGCATCCGGCGCGCCTCGTCGTAGGGCGCATCCTGCTGGCCTACATGCACGCCATCGGCCCCAAGCTTCACCGCCAGGTCGGGCCGGTCGTTCACGATGAAGGCCACGTCATGCTCATGGCAAAGCGGCATCAGCGTTTCCGCCGCGCGGCGGATGGCGTTCTCGGATGCCTCCATCTCGCCGTCCTTGAGCCGCAATTGCAGGCAGGCCACCGGGCCAGCCTGCAAGGCGGCCTTGAGCTGGGCTGCGAAATCCTTCGGCTCGAAAACCGGCGGCGTAATGAGATAGAGCTGCGTGGCGGGGGTCTGACTGGTCATAATATCTGGGCTTAGGCGGCAACGGATTGATCTGCGAGAAACGCCCGCAAGGCATCCAGGGTCTCATCGGGCTTTTCGTGCATCATCAGATGGCCGCAATCGGGCAATACGTCAATGCGCGGGCTTCCCAACAGTTTGCCGAATTGCGCCGCCGCGCGCGCCGGCGTCATCAAATCCCGTTCGCCGGACAGAATCTGCACCGGGCAAGCGATCTTGGCCGCCGCGGCTTCCGCATTGCGATAGGCATTGCAGCAGCGGAAACCCAGCGCCAGCGCGGCGCGCGGCGCGCGGTCGTTCAGCCGCAGCGAACTGCCCAGCAGCCAGGTGCCGGGGCTGCGATTGCCGCCGATATGGCTCTTGCGGGCCAGCATCCAATCGTTCATCAGCGCCACGGCCTTGAAATCGCCGGCATCGGCCAGCGCCTGCAAATCCGGATTCACCGCCATCGGATAGGCGAAGCCGAGCAGCGACAGCGCCCGCACCCGCGCCGGATGCCGCGCCGCCGTTTCCAGCCCGATCAGCGCGCCCATGGAATGGCCCACCAAAGCGGCCTTCTGCACGCCCACGGCATCCAGCAATTTCGGAATCCAATCGGCCATCGCCTCGATGCTGTCCAGCATCGGCCCCTGCGAACGGCCATTGCCGGGCAGATCGACCGCCAGCACCGACCAGCCATGATAGGCGAACCAGCGGGTTTGCAGCGACCAGTTGGTATGGTCGCAGGCATTGCCATGGATGAACAGGATGGCGGGCTTCGCCTTGTCGAATTCCTTGCCGCCGGTGGCCGCGAAAATCCGCTTGCCTTCAACTTCGATCCACATGGCGCGCTCCTACTCGGCGGCCCGCGCCGGCACGGCCTTGGCAGCGGCCCGCAGAGCTTGATTCAAATCGTCGATCAGATCGGCCACGTCTTCCAGGCCCACGGACAGCCGCACCAGTTCCTCGCCGATGCCGGCGGCCTTGAGTTCCGCCGCGCTCATCTGTTGATGCGTGGTGCTGGCCGGATGGATCACCAGGGATTTCGCATCGCCCACATTGGCCAGATGCGAAAACACCTGCATCGCCTCGATCAGCGCACGGCCCGCCGCGCGGCCGCCCTTCACGCCGAAGCTGAACACCGCGCCGCAGCCCAGCGGCAGCAAAGTTTTCGCCAAGGCATGATCGGGATGCTCGGGCAATTCAGGATAGCTCACCCAGTCCACGCCCTTATGGCCTTTCAGAAACGCCACCACCTTGCGCGCATTCTCCACATGGCGCGCCATGCGCAAAGGCAGCGTCTCCACGCCTTGCAGGATATGGAAAGCGTTGGTGGGGCTCATGCAGGCGCCGAAATCGCGCAAGCCCTCGGCACGCGCGCGCATGATGAAGGCATTGGGGCCGAATTCATCGACGAAATCCAGGCCGTGATAGCCGGCATAGGGTTCGGTAAGCGTGGGGAATTTGCCGCTGGCTTCCCAGTCGAAACGCCCGCCATCAATCAGCGCGCCGCCGATCGCCACGCCATGGCCGCCGAGGAATTTGGTGGCCGAATGCATCACGATATCCGCGCCATGCTCGAAGCCCTTGAACAGATAGGGCGTGGCGAAAGTGCAATCCAGCATCAGCGGCAGGCCGGCTTTATGCGCGATCTCGGCCAAAGCCGGTACGTTCAGCACTTCCAGCCCCGGATTGCCCAATATCTCGCCGAAGACCAGCCGGGTTTCCGGCTTGATCGCCTTTTCCCAAGCCGCGAGATCGCGCGGATCGACAAAGGTCGTCGTGATGCCGAAGCGCGGCAGCGTATGCACCAGGATATTGTAGCTGCCGCCATAGATGTTGCGCGAGGCGACGATATGCCCGCCCTGCCCCATCAACGTGGCGATGGCGAGATGCAAAGCCGCCTGGCCGGATGCCGTGCAGACCGCGCCGACGCCGCCTTCCAGCGCCGCCAGGCGTTCTTCCAGCACCGCGACGGTGGGATTGGAAATGCGCGAATAGATATGGCCGGCGCGTTCCAGGTTGAACAAAGCCGCCGCATGATCGGCATCGCGGAACACATAGCTGGTGGTCTGATAGATCGGCAGCGCGCGAGCGCCGGTGGCCGGATCGGGCTGCTGCCCGGCATGCAGGCTCAGCGTATCGAAACGCAGGAATGACATGATTTCCTCCCACCGCAATAGTGTAGCGCCGCCATGCGACCGGGGCGGATTAGTCCATCCGCGCGGCGATACGTCAAGCAATGGGCAAACAGAGGGAGGAAAAAGACGGCCGCCGGTAAACGTAGAGCCGAATACCGATGAGCAAACCCCGACGGCCGTTAAGGCGCTTCAACAGGGAGGAAACTCATACTGTGCGGCCATCCTAGCCCGGCCGGCTTAATAATGCGTGAAAGCCCTGCAACGATATGTCAGCCGCCAGGAAGATCATTCCGGGAGATCATTCTGGGAGATCATTCCGGGAAACCCTCCGGGGGCTGCGGAGAATCTCCGGCCATGCTATAGAGCGGCCATGCGCCTCCTCGGATTCTCGGTTTTGCTCAGCCTTGGCCTGTGCCTGACAGGGCTGTCTCTCGCCCAAAATAAAACGGGCCAGAATAAGCCAGGCCAGGATAAGCCAGGCCCGGCCATCCTGTTGCCCGAGGGCACGGTCCTGGCCAGCGGCCATGTGCTGGGCGGCCGTACCGAGATCAAGCCGGTGCCCGGCCAAGCCATCGTGCGCTTCGAAGACAACAGCCAGGAAACCTGGGACGTGGTGGTGGAGAACGGGGAAACCCGCGTCTACCGCGCCGATGGCAGCCTGGTGGCGCGCGCCGAACTGGTGGCCCGCGAACGCGATGGCCATCCCTCCTGCTTCGTCTATCAGGTGCATTACGCCCCGGAATGGCTGGCCATGCCCAAGGATGCCAGTTCCGGAAATACTAGTACCGGAAATGCCGGCAAACCCGATATCGCCGCCGTGGACGACCGGGTTTATTCCTTCCGCGAAGCCCCCTGCCAATAAGCCGCTAAACCAAGTCTGACGCCGCTCCGGCGCTTCCGCATGGAGGCCAAGGCAGACGCATGCCCAAAACCTATATTAAAACGCGCTAAATGTTTATCTGCATTTATATTGACGAGTATACATCATATTTGGTTCTATTGACTTTGAAACATATCCTTTTTGTATAATATACAGCCGACCGCCATGAAATATTACAACAAACCTCTGATTTTATTGTGCTTATCGGCTCTGGCTGCGGCCTGTACGCCGTTGCGCCAAAACGACGGATCCGCCTCCAGCCCGATCTTTTCTAGGCAGGGCAGTTCTACGCCGCCGCCCTCCTATCGCCTGCCCGACCGCGTCGCGCCGCCGGCATCCCCCGCGCCGCAGGTTGCCAGCCTGCCGCCGGCAGTGATCCGCCCGCCCGACAATGCGCCGGTGATGCCCCAAGGCGCCCGCATCCTCTCGCCGGCGGAAACCGTGGTGATCGAGCATGAGGACCGCATCGCGCGGCTCAACCGGCTGGCCGCGCTGCAAGGCGTGCAGCGGCCCAATGTGGAAACCGGCATCGTTGCGCCGGTGGGCAGCATCCCCGGGGTATCCTGGCCGATCCCGGTGGTCCGCATCACTTTCAGCGACCGCGCCTTTTTCGATTTCAATATCGACGCGCCGCGTCCGCAATCGTTGGAATTGCTGCGGGTGATCGCCGAGAACATGCGGCGCGAAGCCCCCGATGTGCATCTGATGGTGGTGGGCCATACCGATAGCCTCGGCACCGATGCCTATAACGAAGCGCTGTCGCGCCGCCGCGCCATCAATGTGATGCATCGGCTGGCCGATCTCGGCGTGCGCGGCAATCAGATGTCGGCGATTCCGATGGGCGAGCAGCAGCCAGTGGCCGACAATGCCGGCGATGCAGGCCGCGCGCGGAACCGCCGGGTGGAATTCTACATCGCCGCCAATCGCGAGGCGAATTTCCAGGTGGTGGCGCTGCGCGAGATCAATGCGGATTGGCTGAACGGCCATGAGCCGCGCGGCCTGAACAATCCCAATAGCGGCGAGACCACCGTGGCGGCGCGCGTGACGGTGCTTGAAATCAACGACAGCCAAACCACCGCCAGCGTGGCGCCGCCCGTGGAGCAGACGCGCGAGATCCTGCTGCGCCAGCCGCGCGTGCAGCAAACCATCCTGCGCAACGACACGCGCAGCTTGAATCGGAATTGACCGCACGTCACGCGGTCTGATCGGGGGAAAACGAAATGAAGATGAGCAACACTGCGAAGGCAGCGAGACCAGTGGAATTGCCGCAAAGCGGTGCGAAACCTTTGGTGACGGAGGAGATAGAAGCCGCGTTCAACACTGCTCATGCCTTTACATTGCCGCGCCTTGACGCAGCCGAGGAGGCCGCACGGATTGAAAGCGTGGCCCGTGAGGAAGCCAAGCTCGAGACCATCGTGCTGCGCCGCGATGGCCTCACGCCTGGCATGCTGCGCTGGTGCGCCGAACCGGTAGTTCGCAAGCTGGCGGAATGGCATCCGCTGCGCAGCGCCTTCTTCACGCGCATCGAGCCGTATCAACATGCAATTGATATCTTGGAGAAACTGCCTGCCCAGGAGGCCGAGGCCGTCGCCAAGACGGCCCGGCTGAAATCCGAGGCTGTGGAAAATGCCCGCCACAAAACCGAGTTCGATTCCGCCGAAAGCGAACTCATCGACGCTCAGCAGAATTTCAAGCGCCATTACGAAGAAGCCGGGCAGAAGCCCGCGCGCATCTTCCCGGTTTGGGCCTATTGGCTGATTTTAGCTTCCGTAAGCATGGCCGAAATCTTCATCAACTACGAAGCCTTCTTGAATTATTTCGAAGTGCCGGCCATAGCCGCAGGCATCACATTCGCGGTGATGGTAATCATCGCACTGGCCTCCGAATGGCATGGCCGCGCCACCAAACAGCGGGAATATATGTTCTCCGCAAGAGTGGATAAAACCCGGCGCGCCACCAATCTGCGCGCCCTGGGCATCGTCACGATGCTATTCCTGGCCGCGCTCACGCTGGTGGGATATTCGCGCTATCACTGGGCCATGATGGCCATCACGGCCACCACCGGCAGCGGCGCATTGCCGGGCGTGGTGATCGTCGGCCCCAGCATCAACATCGGCCAAAGCGTCGGCTTCAGCCTGATCGGCAACCTGCTCATCTGGGGCATCGGCGTGATCTTGTTTTGGCTGACCCATGACTACAACCCCGATTACGTAGAAGCGACGTTGCGCCATCGGCGCGCCAAGGCCCGCTACGAAAAAGCTTACAAAAAACACGTAGAGAAGGTGATCGAGGAAGAAGAAGACCGGCTGCGGCATGAAATCGAGCGACTGAAGAATGTCGCCAAGGCGCAAAGCGCCGATGCCCGGCGCCTGCGCGACATGCGCGGGCAGATTACTGCCCATGAGGCGGCCTTGGCATCCGAAGCGACGCAGCGCATCAACAGCGCGATCGCTGAATTTCGCCATGCCTTCTGCGCCGTGGCGGAAGCGGAGAATCCCAAACTGCGCCTGCTGGGCGATGGCGAACCGCTTACGCCGGCGGTCTATCGCGGCATGAGCGCCAGCTACAGCGCCGCCGAACTGCGCCAGGCCGCCGGCCTGCCGCCCGAGAAGCCCGCCGATGCCGGCGAAACCGGAGATGCCGCCGCATGACCATCCGCCTCGCCTCTCTCGTCTTTGCAATCCTCGCATTCGCGCCGCCGGCCTTCGCGCAATTCGGCGCCAGCAAGCTGAATATCGAAAAATTCTGCGACCGGCCCACCGAACGGCAGACCGTGCTCTATGTGGACGACACCATCCTGAGCAAAAGCGACGCGCGCTGGTTCGAAACCCTGGATGCGCGGCTGCGCTCGACCTTGCTGCCGCATGAGGCCGTCACGGTGGTGCGGCTGTCGCCGGTGCAGGGCCGCTCGAAGGAATTATGGCGCGGCTGCTGGCCGGATTTCACCGCCGACGAACGCCAGCAGATTGAACGCGGCCAAGGCGGCATGAGCGGCTGGTTCTCCAGCAATCCGATCAAGAACCTGCCCGACATGCAGGCGGTGTTCCGCCAGCAATTGCAGGCCGCCATCGGGCAAATCTTCACCGAAGCAGCGCGCGACAGCATCAATATAGATACGGCCCGGCCGCCCGAGCGCAGCTATCTGCGCGCGCTGGCCAGCGATGGCGGCCGCTTTGGCCGCAGTCCGATCCACAGCCGGGCGATCTTCTATGCCGACTTGTTGGAAACATCGGAATTCGCCTCGGTGTTCAAGCAGCAGGACATGGCGCAATGGCGCCAGCAGGCGGAAGCCATCGCGCCCAAACTCGGCATCGACTTCGGCCGCGCCTCGCTGCATGCCTTCGGCGTCGGCGCGTCGCTGCGCCAGCCCGGGGCCCTGCCGGAAAACGCCATCCGCTTCTGGCGCGCCTTCATCCAGACCGCCAACGGCAATGCCGGTTTCTTCGGCGCCGATCTCGCCATCCCCGCCAAACGGCCGGAAAGCCTGACCGTCTACGAGATCGAAACCACCGTGGACAAGCGCAACCTGGATGGCCGCATGCTGCTCTTCGCCGACCGCGATGGCGTGCTGCACGACAGTTTCGCCTTCCTGCGCGGGCAATACGGCGCGCCGCTGATCGGCAGCTTCCTGTGCAATCCCGGCGGCCAATGCCGGTTGGAAGCCAAGGTGGGCGCGATGTTCCTGTTCAGCACCGAAGGCGAAAGCTTCGATCTGCGCGGCGACCGCAACGGCCTTTCCGGCATCGTCGGCCATCGCGGCGACAAACTGCCCGGCGGCCAGGAAGCGGTGTTTCCGGTGAAGGCCCGGCTGGCGGATAAATGACGGAGGCGCACATGGCCACACGCTTGAAACCTGCGGCTCTTGCCGGCTTGCTGCTGCTCGGCGCTTGCCAGCATGGCCAGATGAGCGACGAAACCAAATGCGCCATCGGCGGCATCGGCGGCGCGGTGATCGGCGGCCTGATCGGCGCTAAGCTGGGCGGCAAGGGCGATGGCCGCGTGGTGGGCGCGGCGCTGGGCGCCGGCGCCGGCGGCATGCTGGGCTGTCAGTTCGTGATGATGCTGTCGAAGCGCGAACGCGAGGATATCGACCGCTCGACGCGGCAGGCGCTGGCCAGCACGCCGCCCGAGCAGAATGCCAGCATCGCCTGGCGTTCGCCGGAAACCGCCGCCAACGGCACCATCCGCGTGGCCCCGGCGCAACCCGCCGCGGCTTTGCCCGAGGCGCGCGAGGCGATATCGGCCAACAAGCTGCCGGCCAATACGGTCTGCCGCCCGGTGCGCGCCGATGTCGCCGCCGGCGCGCAAACCGCCAGCGACGGCACGCTCTATTGCCGCACCGCTGCTGGCGACTGGACGCCGGTGGCCAAACAAGCCACCGGCTAGGCTGGCGACTGGACGCCAGCGGCGAAACAAGCCACCGGCTAACTCAGTTTATTCCGCCGCCTGGCTCAGCGCCGGATAATCGGTATAGCCCTTGGCGCCGCCGCCATAGAGCGTGGCGCGATCCAACTGCGCCAGCGGCGCGCCGCTGCGCAGGCGATCCACCAGATCGGGATTGGAAATGAACGGCCGGCCGAACGCCACCATATCGGCCGCGCCGCTGCTGATGGCCTGTTGCGCCATCGGCAGGTCGTAGCCGTTATTGGCGATCCATACGCCGTTGTAGAGTTTGCGTAAAGCGGCGTAATCGAACGGCGCGCCGAAATCCCGTGCCGCCCCGGTGGAGCCTTCGATGGCATGGATATAGACCGGCTTCAAAGCATTCAGCTTTTCCACCACATAGCCGAACAAAGCCTGGGGATTGCTGTCGGACACGTCGTTGGCCGGCGTGACCGGCGAAATGCGGATGGCGCTGCGCTCCGGCCCGATGGCCTGCACCACCGCCTGCATCGCCTCGAGCAGCAGCTTGGCGCGATTCTCGATGCTGCCGCCATAGGCATCCGTGCGTTTGTTGCTGCTGTCGCGCAGGAACTGGTCGAGCAGATAGCCATTGGCGCCATGCAGCTCCACGCCATCGAAGCCGGCCGCAACGGCATTCTTCGCCGCTTGGGCATAGGCGGCCACGATGCCGGGCAGTTCGTCCAGCCGCAGCGCGCGCGGCTCGGAAGTTTCGGCGAAGGTATTGTTCACGAAGGTCTTGGTCTTGGCCGTAACGGCGGAAGGCGCGACCGGCGGCTGGCCGCCCGGCTGCAACGAAACATGGCTCACCCGGCCGACATGCCACAATTGCAGGAAGATGCGCCCGCCCTTGGCATGCACCGCATCGGTCACCTTGCGCCAGCCGGCGATCTGCTCGGCGGAATGGATGCCGGGCGTATCCTGATAGCCCTGGCCTTCCGGCATGATCTGCGTCGCCTCGGCGATGATCAGGCCGGCGGAAGCGCGCTGGGCATAATATTCGGCGGCCAATTCGGTAGGCACATTGCCGGGGCCGGCGCGGTTGCGCGTCAGCGGCGCCATGGCGATGCGGTTCTTAAGCTGGTAGGGCCCGAGGCTGAGGGGAGAGAACAGATCGGTCATGGAATGGCATCCTTACTGGGCGAGGCTTGCTGGGGAGATGGGTTCCACCAAGATAGGCGGCAGAAGGCGGCAGGCAATATGCCGCTAGTGGAATTCTGGTTTTACACCCGGCTGCGATGGAATTGATTGCCGTTGCGAAAACCCGCCCGCGCCGCCGCGTCGTCATAAAAATTTCACTCGATTTCGGATATTATTTCCATATAACTAGAATTATGGAAATAACGGACTCAACCGCCGTCGCCGCTTTCGGCGCGCTCGCCCAGGAAACCCGGCTGGCGATCTATCGCCTGCTGGTGGAGCGCGGGCCGAACGGCCTGTCGGCCGGCGCCATCGCCGATGCGCTGGACATTCCGGCCGCCACGCTCTCCTTCCATCTGGCGCAATTGCGCGGCGCTGGATTGATCAGCCAGCGGCGGGAAAGCCGTTCGCTGTTCTATGCGGTGGATATCGCGGCGATGAATAGCCTGATCGGTTTCTTATCCGATCGCTGCTGCGGCGGCGAGCCCGGCCTATGCCTGCCCAAAACCAAGAGAAAACCCGATGACCTCGCCAAGTCCCGCCGAAAAGCCGTTTAACGTCCTTTTCCTCTGCACCGCCAATTCCGCCCGCAGCATCCTTGCCGAAGCCTTGCTCAACAAAGAAGGCCAGGATCGTTTTCGCGGCTTCAGCGCCGGCAGCTTCCCCAAGGGCGAAGTGCATCCGCTGGCGCTGGCCACGTTGCGCGGCGAAGGCATCAACACCGAAGGCCTGCGGTCGAAATCCTGGGAGGAATTCGCTGCTGCCGATGCGCCGCGCATGGATTTCGTGTTCACCGTCTGCGACAACGCCGCCAACGAACCCTGCCCGGTCTGGCCTGGTCATCCGATGACGGCGCATTGGGGCCTGCCCGATCCCGCCGCCGCCGAAGGCGACGCAGCGATGCGCCAACTGGCCTTCGCCGACACTCTGCGCATGCTGCGCAACCGCATCCGCATTTTCACCAGTCTGCCGTTCAAGGCGCTGGATGAAATGAGCCTGCGCAATCGCCTCCGCGAAATCGGCCGCGACCAGGCCCAGGATCAGGCCGAACAATGACGCTGTTCGAACGCTATCTCACCCTCTGGGTTGCTCTCTGCATTGTGGCGGGCATTGCGCTCGGCCATTTCCTGCCGGCCGTGTTCCATGCCATCGCAGCGGCGGAAATCGCCAATGTGAATCTGCCGGTGGCGGCGCTGATCTGGCTGATGATCGTGCCGATGCTGCTGAAGATTGATTTCGCGGCCCTGGGTCAGGTCGCCCGGCATTGGCGCGGCGTCGGCGTCACGTTGTTCGTGAACTGGGCGATCAAGCCTTTCTCGATGGCCTTGCTGGGCTGGCTGTTCGTCGGCTGGCTATTCCGGCCCTGGCTGCCGGCGGATCAAATCCATTCCTATATTGCCGGCCTGATCCTGCTGGCCGCCGCGCCTTGCACCGCCATGGTGTTCGTGTGGAGCAATCTGGTGAATGGCGAGCCGCATTTCACTCTCAGTCAGGTCGCGCTCAACGATGCCGTAATGGTTATCGCCTTCGCCCCGATTGTCGGCCTGCTGCTGGGCATCTCCGCCATCGCCGTGCCATGGGAAACGCTGCTGCTGTCGGTGTGCCTGTATATCGTGGTGCCGGTGGCGCTGGCGCAGCTCTGGCGACGCCTGCTGTTGCGGCGCGGCCCGCAGGCATTGGCGGCAACGCTGAAAAACCTTGGGCCGCTTTCGCTGCTGGCGCTGCTCGCCACGCTGATTTTGCTGTTTGCCTTCCAGGGCGGCCAGATCGTGGCGCATCCGCTGGTGATCGCCTTGCTGGCGGCGCCGATCCTGATCCAGGTCTATTTCAATTCCGGCCTGGCCTATTGGCTGAACCGGCGCCTGGGCGTGGATCATTGCGTGGCCGGACCATCGGCGCTGATCGGCGCCAGCAATTTCTTCGAACTGGCGGTGGCCGCCGCCATCAGCCTGTTCGGTCTGAATTCCGGCGCCGCCCTTGCCACCGTGGTGGGCGTGCTGATCGAGGTGCCGGTGATGCTGTCCGTGGTGCAGATCGTCAATCGCAGCAAGGGCTGGTATGAAAGCGGCGCTGAAAATCGCCAAAACCGCATCGCTTGAATTGCGCCGCCGCGCACCTCATCTATAACGCATGAAATTCGCCCTGCCCTTCGATCCCGCCAGCCTGCAACAGACCCTGCGGCAAGGCGCGCGGCGCGCTTCCGATATCGCCCTGAGCGTACAGGCGCGGCTGGAAAACCGTGCCACCTTGCGGCTGCTGCGCATGGGCGGCGACGTGGCGGTGGCTTTGGGCAGCGTGGCTTTGCAGCATGGCGGCGAAGCCGCCGCGCCTCTCGTCAAGGCGGCGCGCGGCGGCATGCTGAGCGGCGCGCTCAGTTCGGCGGCCATCGCCGCCAGCCTGCATCTGCACCGCAAGGCGCGCGGCGAAATCAGCTGGCGCGAAGCGATTGCCGGCACCGGCCGCGAAACGCTTTGCGGCGCCGGCAGCGGCGCGGCCTCCACGCTTGCGGCCAGCGCCTCCACGCTGGCGCTCGGCGTCATCGGCGCGCCCTTCATCGCCAAAGCGGCGGCTCCGGCCGTGGCGGCGGCGATGGCCGGCTGGCTGGCGCAGGAAGCCGCCGAACGCGGTCTACACAAGGCTCAATCCTGGGCCCAGGATTGGGTCCTGGTGCCCGATCACGCGCTGCCCGAGCGGCGCGACGCGCATCAATAAAAAAAGCCCCGGCGGAAACCGCCGGGGCTGGATTTTATCTGGCCTGAAAAGCCGTATTACTTGGCCCGTATTACTTGGCCCGATTACTTGGCCCGATTACTTGGCGCTGTCGGCAACCGTGTAATTGGCGTCGGTGAGGCGCTCGATCTCGGCTAGCGAAACGCCCGGCGCGCGTTCCAGCAGCACCATGCCGCCCTTTTTCTTGTCGATGGAGAACACCGCCAGATCGGTGATCACCATATCCACCACGCCGGCGCCGGTGAGCGGCAGCGAGCAGCGCTTGAGCAGCTTCTTCTCGCCATCCTTGGAATTATGCTCCATGACGACGACGACGCGCTTCACGCCGGCCACCAGATCCATGGCGCCGCCCATGCCCTTCACCATCTTGCCGGGGATCATCCAATTGGCCAGATCGCCATTCTCGGCCACCTGCATGGCGCCCAGGATGGACAAGTCGATATGGCCGCCGCGGATCATCGCAAACGACTGGTCCGAGCCGAAATAGCTCGAATAAGGCAGTTCGGTGATGGTCTGCTTGCCGGCATTGATCAGATCGGGGTCGATCTCGTCCTCGTAGGGGAACGGCCCCATGCCGAGCATGCCGTTTTCCGATTGCAGCACCACATCCACGCCCGGCGGGATGAAGTTGGAAACCAGGGTGGGAATGCCGATGCCAAGATTGACGTAGAAACCGTCCTGCAGTTCCTTCGCGGCGCGGGCGGCCATTTCATCGCGGGTCCAAGCCATGATCTATGTCTCCTTCCCGCCTCAGCCGCGCTTCCGCACGGTGCGGTTCTCGATGATCTTGTTGTACGGCGCGCCCTTGATGATGCGCTGCACGTAGATGCCCGGCGTATGGATATGATCCGGATCAATCTGCCCCGGTTCGACCAGTTCCTCCACCTCGGCGATGGTGATCTTGCCCGCCGTGGCCATGGCCGGATTGAAATTGCGCGCGGTCTTGCGATAGACGAGGTTGCCGGCGGTATCGCCCTTCCAGGCCTTCACCAACGAGATATCGGCCACCAGCCCGGTCTCCATGATGTAGCGCTCGCCGTTGAAGATGCGCTCTTCCTTGCCCTCGGCGATCAGCGTGCCCACGCCGGTCTTGGTGAAGAAGGCGGGAATGCCGGCGCCGCCGGCGCGGATGCGCTCGGCCATGGTACCCTGCGGGTTGAATTCGAGTTCCAGTTCGCCGGCCAGGTATTGCTTGGCGAAAATCTTGTTCTCGCCCACATAAGACGAGATCATCTTCTTGATCTGGCGGGTTTCCAGCAGCTTGCCGAGGCCCGCGCCGTCCACGCCGGCATTGTTCGACACGCAGGTCAGGTTCTTAACGCCGCTTTCCATCAGGGCGTCGATCAGCTTTTCCGGCAAGCCGACCAGGCCGAAGCCGCCGCACATCACCATCATGCCGTCGCGCACGATGCCTTCCAACGCCGCCTTGGCGTCCGGGTAAACCTTGTTCATGCCTTTGAACCCTCCCACCGTCTGGCCGGTGCCGTTTGAACGATCGGCGGACATTACCTTTTGCGCGGAAACCCGGCAACGGTCGACTTGACGCCGCGTTCAGCTTCGGGCAAAGTTCCGGCCATGACGTTCTCGGCGCGACTTACCCTGCTCCTTAGCTACCCGATCCTGTAAGCAGGGTCGGGACCGTAGTCGCCTGCCCCGGCCAGGGGCGCTTTCGCCAACGTCAGCTTCCCGGACATTCCAATGTCTTCCTTTGCAACCATGTCTTCCTTCGCATGCGGCAATTCCATCTATTGTTCCGCCCTGTCGGGACTGCGACTTAGCGGCGGCCGCTGAGCCCACCGGGGCCTCTCGGCGGCCGTTTTTCGCGCCCTTTTCACATCCTGATCCGATAATCCTTTTAAGATGGAGCCTGCCATGCAGAGCCCGATGCCCTTCCATAAATACCGTCCCTTCCAGCCGATCAACCTGCCCGATCGCACCTGGCCCAACCGCAGTATCGCCAAGGCGCCGATCTGGTGCAGCGTGGACCTGCGCGACGGCAACCAGGCGCTGATCGAGCCGATGGGCCCCGAACGCAAGCGCCGCATGTTCGAAACCCTGGTGAAGCTGGGCTTCAAGGAAATCGAGGTGGGGTTTCCCGCCGCCAGCCAGACCGATTTCGACTTCGTGCGCGAATTGATCGAGCAGAAGCTGATCCCCGACGACGTGACCATCCAGGTGCTGGTGCAATGCCGGCCGGAATTGATCGAACGCACCTTCGAAAGCCTGAAGGGCGCCAAACGCGCCATCGTGCATTTCTACAATTCCACCTCCACTTTGCAGCGCCGCGTGGTGTTCGGCCTGGAGCGCGAGGGCATCACCCAGATCGCCGTGGAAGCCGCCAAACTGGTCAAGCAGATGGCGGCCAAGGCGCCGGAAACCGAATGGGTTTTCCAGTATTCGCCGGAAAGCTTCACCGGCACCGAGGTGGATTACGCCGTGGAGATCTGCGAGGCGGTGATGGACGTTATCCAGCCCACGCCGCAGCACAAGATCATCCTCAACCTGCCGGCCACGGTGGAGATGAGCACGCCCAACATCTATGCCGATCAGATCGAGTATTTCCTGCGCAAGGTGAAGAACCGCGACAGCATCATCCTGAGCCTGCATCCGCATAACGACCGCGGCACCGGCGTGGCCGCCGCCGAACTGGGCGTGATGGCCGGGGCCGACCGCGTGGAAGGCACCTTGTTCGGCAATGGCGAGCGCACCGGCAATGTGGATGTCGTCACCCTGGCGATGAACCTGTTCACCCAGGGCGTCGATCCGGCGCTGGATTTCTCCGACATTTCGGCCACCGCCAAGGTGGCGGAATATTGCAACCAGTTGCCGGTGCATCCGCGCCATCCCTATGTGGGCGAACTGGCCTTCACGGCGTTTTCCGGCTCGCACCAGGATGCCATCAAGAAGGGCATGACGGCGCAGAAATCGCGCAACGACGGCGTTTGGGAAGTGCCCTATCTGCCCATCGACCCAGCCGATGTGGGCCGCGCCTACGAGCCGGTGATCCGCATCAACAGCCAATCCGGCAAGGGCGGCGTGGCCTATGTGCTGGAGGAGGATTACGGCATCGAATTGCCGCGCCGCCTGCAGATCGAGTTCAGCCAGGTGATCCAGCGCATCGCCGACGGCTCGGGCAAGGAAATCTCGCCCGATCTGATCTGGAGCACCTTCGAGAGCGAATACCTCTCCCAGCCCGAAGCCGCCTATCGCTTCCATGGCCATCGCACCCTGCCCGATCCCCATGCCAGCGAACGCCGCATTCTGACCGCCGAGGTTGAGGTGGCGGGCGAACGCACCAATCTGGAGGGCAATGGCACCGGCCCGATTGATGCCTATATCGACGCCCTGGCCCGCCATGCCGGCCTGGTCCTCAACCTGGTGGATTACCGCGAGCATGCCATCGGCAAGGGCAGCTCCACCGAGGCCGCCGCCTTCGTGGAGCTGAAGCGGCCCGATGGCAGCACCCTGTTCGGGGTCGGCCGCGACCGCAATATCGTCGCCGCTTCGCTGAAGGCGGTCACCTCGGCCTGCAACCGCCTTATCGCGGGCAATTGATCGCGGCGAAATGCACGCGCTTAATTTTTGAGCAAAACGCCCGATTGGCGTGCAGCACCCCAATGGTTACTGCTCCCCATCCCCCGCCAATCGGGCTAAAGTCCGTTTCGACTCGGCCTCGACCGGGCTTGATCGGCGGAATCCGCTGGCGGCACGGTTCTTGAAGGAGTTCAGAAGCTCTTGAAGGAGTTCGGGGGCGAAACGCCAGTGCCCGCAAATCCGCGGCTGGGCCGGGCGGGATAAACGCTGCGATAAACGTTGAGGAGTGCGACACATGAAACTGGTCATTGCGGTGATCAAGCCGTTCAAGCTCGACGAGGTGCGCGAAGCGCTCACCAATTTGGGGGTCGAGGGTCTCACGGTCACCGAGGTCAAGGGCTTCGGCCGACAGAAGGGCCATACCGAAATCTATCGTGGCGCGGAATACGCGGTCAGCTTTCTGCCCAAGGTGAAGATCGAAGTGGCGGTTAAGTCGGCGCTGGCCGACCGCGTGGTGGAAGCCATCCAGGCCGCCGCCAAGACCGGCCAGATCGGCGACGGCAAAATCTTCGTGCTCGACATGGAGAAGGCCCTGCGCATCCGTACCGGCGAATCCGACGACGACGCGCTGTAAGCCTCGCACCGGCCGGCCGGCCCCAAGCGAGACCGCCCCAAGCGAGACCGCTTCGGGCAAGACAGCTTAGAGCGGGACCGGCCCGTGCAATTTTCCCGCTTAGCGGCGGATTTGGTTGATTGAAGTGTTTTTCCGGCTGCCGTTCGTCCCCCCCCTCCTCCCGGGACATGCGCCTGCATCGGCGCGACGGCAGCCGTTTCCTTTTTTCAATGCCTGCGATTAAGCCGCGAGCCCGTAACGCGCCTTGAGCGCGGCAGCGCTGGCCGCCATCGCCTGAGTCAGCGCCTGCGCGGCCTGGCCGGCGGCGGCGGCATCCGCGCTGCGGCATGCGGCATCGAGTTGCGAAGCGGACCGCGCCAACGCCATCAGACCCACCGTGCCGGCGCTGCCTTTCACGGTATGGGCGAAGCCACCCAGCTGCTTTAGATCGGGGCTGTTGGCATCGGATGCCGCGCCGCCCAGCAGGTCGGCCAGTTGATCGCCGAAATCCGACAGGAAGTCGAACAGCATCACCGCCATCTCCTCGCGCCCCAGCCTGGCCTCCAGCCGCTCCAGGCGCGGCCAATCGAAATCCGCCTCGGCTTCGGCGGCCAGTCCCCCAGCCCGCCCCGCAACCGGCCCAGCATCCGACATAACCCGCGCCGCCGGATGCTGAATCAAGCCGCCCTCGGCCCGCAAATGCCGCAGCAACAGCCGATAAAGCAGGGCGGGATCGAACGGCTTGCCCACATGGTCATCCATGCCGGCGGCGCGGCAGGCGTCCACATCCTCGGGCTGGGTGTTGGCGGTCATGGCGATGATCGGCAGGCTGGCCAGCCGGCCGCCCGATGCACGAATGCGCCGGGTGGCTTCCAGGCCGTCCATGCCCGGCATCTGCATATCCATCAGGATGGCGTCGAAACTTTCGCGCCCGGCCAGTTCCACGGCCTCGAAACCATCGCCGGCGATGGTCACGGCATGGCCGTCCTGACGCAGCAGGCTGGCCGCCACCCGCTGGTTCACCGCATTGTCTTCCGCCAGCAGCAGCCGCAGCGGCGGCAGCGCCACGCTTTCGCCGGCAGGCAGCGCATCGCGGCTGGGCGCGGCGCCGAGCGGCAGATCCAGTTCGAACCAGAAGCAGGCGCCCTTGCCGGCTTCGCTCTCCACGCCGATCCGGCCGCCCATGCCCTCGATCAGCCGCTTGCTGATGCTGAGGCCGAGGCCGGTGCCGCCATAGCGCCGGGTGATCGAGGAATCCGCCTGAGCGAAGGCGGCGAAAAGCCGCGCCTGTTGTTCGGGCGCGATGCCGATGCCGGTATCGCGCACGCTTACCCGTAATCTTTCGCCGGCTTCGCTGGCTTGCAGCAATTCCACCCGCACCTGCACGCTGCCGCGTTCGGTGAATTTCAGCGCATTGCCCACCAGATTGAGCAGCACCTGACGCAGCCGCGTGGGATCGCCGCGATGCCAGGGCGCGATGCCGCCGTCGATATCGGCATAAAGCCGCAGGCCGGGCTTTTCGGCGGCGCGCGGCGCCAGCATCGACAACACGGAATCCACCAGTTCTGCCAGCGAAAAGTCGATCCGCTCGATCTCCATCCGCCCAGCTTCGAGTTTGGAGAAATCCAGAATGTTGTCGAGAATGCCGAGCAAGGCGCGGCCAGACTCCAGAATCGTCTCCACCTGCCCGCGCTGTTCATCGGACAAAGCGGTCCGCAGCAGCAGCCGGGTCATGCCCAGCACGCCGTTCATCGGCGTGCGGATTTCATGACTCATCACCGCCAGGAATTCCGCCTTGGCGCGCGCCGCCTGTTCGGCCTGATCGCGCGCCGCCACCAGTTCGGCCTCCACTTCCTTCAGATGGGTGATATCCAGCGCCACGGTGAGAATCTGGCGGATGCCGTCGTCGCGATCCTTGATCGGCAGCTTGTTGTACAGCCAGGCGCGCGGCGTGCCGCTGGCATCGGGATGCTGCACCTCCACGAAGCCGGTTTCGCGTCCGGTCTCGATCACCTGCGCTTCGTAATCATGCAGGAAAATCTGCTGGCGCGGGCCGAACACTTCCTCGGCGCGTCGGCCCAGCATGGCATCGGGCGACGAGCCCACCACGCCTTCCGCGAAATAACGATTCACCAGCAGATAGCGGCGATCCATGTCCTTCAGATGGATCGCCACCGGCAAAGCATCCAGCACGGTCTGCAAGGTGCGACGGCTCTGTTCGATCAGCCGCTCGGCCTGCTTCTGCGCCGTCACGTCATAGGCCAGCGACAGAATGGCTTCCACCTCGCCATCGGCGCCGCGCAACGGCAGCTTGTTCTGCTGCCAGACGCCGAGATTGCCCTCGGCATCGGGAAAGGTCATTTCATGGAAGCCGCTTTCCTGGCCGGTTTCCAGTACGCCGTGATCGCGACCCGCCGCCAGCTTGCTCGGCATGGCCTGGAATAATTCCTCCGCCGTGCGGCCTAACGCCGCCTCGGTGGGCAGATTGTGAACGCGGCTGAAATGCCGGTTGACCAGACGATAGCGCAGATCGCGGCCCTTCACGCTGACGATCAACGGCAGGCCATCCAGCACCTGGCGCAGCAGGCGGCGGCTTTCTTCGGTGGCGCGTTCGGCCTGCTTCTGCCGCGTGATATCCAAGGTCACGGTCAGGATCTGGCTTACCCGGCCATCGTCGCCGCGCATCGGCACTTTGTTGTAGAGCAGATATTGCTTCTCGCCGGTAGCCGGGCGGATGCGCTCGATATCCACGAAGCCGGTGGCCGTGCCGCGTTGCAGCAGTTGCTGATCCTGCTGGTTGGTGCGATCCGATATCGCCTCGCCGATGATTTCCTCCATGCGGCGGCCGAGCAATTTGCCCGGCGGAATCTCGGCGAATTCGGCGAATAGGCGGTTCACCATCACGAAACGCAGATGCTCGTCCTTCAAGCTCACCGCGATCGGCAATTCGTCCAGCACGGTTTGCAGCAGGCGGCGCGCCTTCTCGATCTCGCGCTGCGCCCGCTTCTGCTCTGAAATGTCGAACATCACCGTCAATATCTGCTCGACCGAACCGTCGATGCCGCGCATCGGCGCCTTATTGATCAGCCAAGTGCGCTCGCGGCCCGAGGCATCGGGGAATTGCGCCTCCAGGAAGCCGGTGGCGCGGCCGGCCTTCAGCACGCGCTCCTCCATGGCGTCCAGGCCATCCGGGCTGTGCCGGCCCGCGCTTTCCGCCTCGCCCTGCCCGAGCAAGTTCGCCGCCGGCCGCCCCACCACCTCGATGTAATGCCGGTTCAGCAAGGTGAAGCGCCGGGCGCGGTCCTTCACATGGATGGTGATCGGCACTTCATCCAGCACGGTCTGCAACAGCCGACGGCTTTCCTGCAATTCCTGCTCGGTGAGGCGCAACTCCTTCAATGCGCGTTCGGCTTCCGCCTGCGCCGCCTTAGCCGCCACCATCGCCGCCTTGAACACATCGGTGGCGCGCGCCATCTGGCCGATCTCGTTGCCTTCGCGCAAATACGGCAGCGGGGTGTCGAGCTGACCTCCGGCCAGCCGGCGCATCGCCTCGGTGATCTGCGACAGCGGCTTCACCGTGCGCCGGGCCACCGCAAGCGCGCAGGCCAGACCGAGCAGCAGGCAGAGACCGCCCACCACCAGATTCAGCACCGCGCCGCGATGCAGATCGGCACGCAGGGTCTGGCTCAAACGGCGCTCGGCGGCATTGGCGATGCCGCGCAATTCGGCCGCCGTGGCGCCGATGCCGCGGCCATGGGCATCCAGCGTGGCGGCATCGCGCAGAATGGCATCTTCCAGGTCGATCAGATCGGCATAGCCGCTTTCCAGATCGCCATAGGCGGCCAGCAGGCGCTGCACGCTCAGCCGTTCAACCTCGTCGCGCAGTCCGGCTTCCAGATCGAGCAGCTCATCGCGCAGCCGCGCCAGCGCGCCACGCACCGTCACCAGGCTGGCCCGGCTGCCGGTCAGCAGAATCCGCAAAGCGCCGGCTTGGGCCTGCAGCAGATGCTGACGCACCATCGACGCCCGCGCGCTGCCGCCGAAATCGCGACTTTCGAAACTGCGTCCGGCGATGATCTCCAGCACCTCGAGCGACACTTCCACCCGGCTGAGCCAATCCTGGCGGGCCACGTCGCGCTCGGTCTGCAATTGCGTCAGCCGGTCGAATAATTGGCCATAGGTGGCCAGCGCATCGTCGATCACCGCCAGATCGCGCGCCTCGCGCAGCCGCTTGCGCAACGCCTCGGCACGTGCCGTCACCTCTGCGCGCTGGTTGCCGTCGCCGCTATCCAGATAGCCATAGGCCGCCAGCCGCAGATCGGCCACGCCGCGTTCCATGTCGGCGGCGAGCCCTGCCGTTTCGGACTGACGGGTGAAAATATCGGCCTGGCGCTCGATATCGCGCAGGGTGACGAGGCCGATGCCGTTGGACAGCAGGATCACGCCCACCAAAGCCGAGAAGCCGCCGAAAATCAGCTGGCCGATGCGCAAAGCCGGACGCAGCGATTGCCTGCTGCGCGCATCCGCTCCGTTATCCGCCTGCAAAGCCTGCTCCCCCATTATGCACGAGCGGCAGGTTAGCCCGGCCCAGGCCGGGCGGCAATCAGCTCTCGCGGCGCATCGCGTCGGTCAGGCGGTCCACATTCACCCGGAACAGCTTCACGAAACTGTCGGCCTCCGAACCGGGCAGGCCGAGCGAGTCGGAATACAGCCTGCCGCCGACCTTCACCTTGGCTTCCTTGGCGATCTGTTCGATCAGCCGGGGATTGATGATGTTTTCGAAAAACAGCGCCTGCACCCGCTCGCGCTTGATCTGGCGTACCAGCCTGGCCACGCTTTCCGCCGAGGCTTCCGCCTCGGTGCTCATGCCCTGGGGCGCCATGAATTCGATCTTGTAGCGTTCGGCCAGATAGCCGAATGCGTCATGCTGGGTGATCGCCTTGCGCTGGCTGCGCGGTATCGCGTCGAAAGCCGCCTTGGCCCAGCCATCCAGCGCATCCAGCTCGGCGCTATAGGCGGCCGCATTCTTGCGGTAATCCTCGGCATGCCGCGGATCGGCCTTGGCCAGGCCTTCGGCGATATTGGCCACGTAGCGGCGCATGCGCGTCAGATCATGCCAGACATGCGGGTCGATATCCGCCGCGCCCCGATCCTGCTTGTGATCGTGCTTATGGCCGGGCTTATGATCATGGCCGTCATCCTGCAACCGGCGCGGCGCGATGCCTTCGCTGGCAACGATCCGCGCGCCCTTGAAGCCGGAAGCCTGCACCAGCCGGTCCAGCCAGGTTTCGAAATTCAGGCCATTGCTGATCAGGATATCCGCGCCAGCCACAGCGCGGGCATCGGCGGGGCTGGGCTGATAGACATGGCCATCGCCGCCCGCCGGCACCAGGGTGACCACGTCCACATGCGCGCCGGCAACTTGGCGCACGATATCGGCCAGGATGGAAAAGCTGACGATGGCTTTACGCTTATCTTGGGCCGCGGCCGGTGCCGCAATCGCAAGGCTCAACAGCAGGGCGAACAGCAATTTGCGCATGGTTTCAGGCCTCCAGATGCGGCTGGCGTTGCAGCAGCTGCACCAGGCCACGGGCGCGGCCGAACAGCAGCGAGAGCAGATAGATGCCGCCCGCCGCCAGCACGATGGCCGGGCCCGACGGCAGATTGGCATGGAACGACAGCAGCAAGCCGCCATAGCCGGCCAGCGCGCCGATGGCCGTGGCCAGCAGCATGATGCCGGGCAGCGATTGCGCCCAATAGCGCGCGGCCAGCGCCGGCAGCATCATCAGGCCCACCGCCATCAGGCTGCCCAGGGCCTGGAAGGCGGCGACCAGATTGACCACCACCAGACCGAGGAAGATGAAATGGTAGATCGCGCCGCCGAACTGGAAATCCGGCTCGAAGGCATCCATCAGCAGCGGGCGATACACGGCGGCGAGAACCAACAGGCTGAGCGTGGCGACGCCGGCCAGCAGCAGCAGCGCGGCTTCATCCACCGCCAGCACGCTGCCGAACAGAATATGCATCACATCCACGCTGGAGCCGCGCGTGGAGATCAGCGTTACGCCCAGCGCCAGGGCGATCAGGTAGAAAGCAGCGAAGGACGCATCCTCGCGCTGGTCGGTGGCGCGCGTGGCCGCGCCCGCCGCCCAGGCCACCACCAGGCCGGCAACGATGCCGCCCAGCGAAATCGCCGGCAGCGAAAATCCCGCCACCAGAAAGCCCACTGCGGCGCCCGGCAGAATGGCATGGCTCATCGCCTCGCCGAACAGGCTCATGCGCCGCAGCATCAGGATCGCGCCGATCGGTGCCGAGCCCAGCGCCAGCGCCAGACAAGCCACCAGCGAACGCTGCATGAAGGCGAATTCGCCGAAGGGCTGGATCAAGGCATCGTATAGCATGGCGGGTTCAGGCCGCTTGCTCGGGAATGCGGCAAAGCGCAGCATCCTCATCCCAGGATTCCGCCATATGGCGGGCGCGCAATTGATTCTCGGGGGTAAGCACCGTATCGGTGCGGCCCCAGGCCACGGCCTGGCGGGCCAGATACAGCGCCTCGGGGAAGCCGCGCTGCACCAGATCCAGATCATGCAGCACGGCGATCACCGTGCGCGCTTCGCCATGCCAGCGATGCAGCAAGGCCAGCAGATCGGCCACCGTGCGTGCGTCCAATGCATTGAACGGCTCGTCCAGCAATATCACCCGGGCATCCTGCACCAGCACGCGGGCGAACAGCGCGCGCTGCACTTGGCCGCCCGAGAGCGTGTTGAGGCGGCGGCGTTCGAAGCCTTCCAGGCCCACGGCGGCGATGGCGGTTTCCGCCGCCGCCAGGCCCTGCTTGCCGAAGCCGCCGAAAGCGCCGGCGCGCTGGGCATGGCCCAGCATGGCAAGTTCCAGCACGCTGATCGGGAAGTCGCGATCCAGGCTGGATTGCTGCGGCAGGAAGGCGATATCGCGCGCCTTCAACCCGCCGCGTTCGATAGCGCCATCGGCCAGCGGCAAACGGCCGGCGATCGCCTTCAG
>JAYSEE010000019.1:0-21889 GCA_041914045.1 Ferrovibrio sp.
CTTGGGCAGGCCGGTTGCTTCATGCAACAGCTTGATCGAGGCGACTTTCTGACGGTTCAGCGCCTCCAGCAAGTCGAGCGCGCGCGCAACCGACTGGACATGATCGTCTTTGTCCTGCGCCGCGGCCGGCATGGCGTTTCCTCAATAGCATCGTTATTTCGGATTGTGGAACGCCGATCCCGGAAAAGCAAGCCGATGATTGCGCCCGGCCGGTCAGCCGAGGATGGCCTTCACCTCGAGATACTCCTCGAACCCGAACACGCCGAATTCGCGGCCGTTGCCAGACTGCTTGTAGCCGCCGAACGGCAGGCTGCGGTCGAAGGGCGCGCCATTGAGATAAACGCGGCCAGCCCGGATGCGGTTGGCGACGGCGCGCGCATGGTCGCGGTCGCGCGACTGCACGAAACCCGCCAGTCCGAACGGCGTATCATTGGCGATCTCGACCGCTTCGTCCTCGCTGTCGTAACTCATGATCGACAGCACAGGGCCAAAAATTTCCTCGCGCGCGATCCGCATTTGCTGCGTAACGTCGCCGAACACGGTCGGGCGGACGAAATAGCCGCGATTGAGGCCGGCCGGTCGGCCCATGCCGCCCGCCACCAGGGTCGCGCCTTCGTCGATGCCCGACTGGATCAGGTCCTGCACCTTGTCGAACTGCGCCGGACTCACCAGCGGCCCCATGGTGGTGGCCGGATCGAGCGGATCTCCCAGGCGGATGGCGCCAACGGCTTCGCAGGCCGCGGCAAAGGCCGCCGCGCGCTGGGCGCGCGGAATCAGCATGCGGGTGGGCGATTGGCAATTCTGGCCGCCATTGGTGTAGCAGGCATGCACGCCGGCCATCACCGCCGCTTTCAGGTCGGCATCTGGCAGGATGATGTTGGCCGACTTGCCGCCCAATTCCTGCGCCACGCGCTTGACCGTATCGGCCGCCAGTTTGGCCACCCGGATGCCCGCTGCCGTCGAGCCGGTGAACGACACCATATCAATATCGGGATGCGCTGCGATGGCCTCGCCCACCGTCGGGCCATCGCCATTCACGAGATTGAAGACGCCCGCCGGCAGGCCGGCATCATGCAGAATCTCGGCGAACAGCATGGCGCTGATCGGGGCTACCTCGCTGGGCTTGAGCACGACCGTGCAGCCGGCGGCAAGGGCCGGCGCGACCTTGGAGGCCACTTGGTTCAGCGGCCAGTTCCAGGGCGTGATCAGGCCGCAGACCCCGATCGGCTCGCGGCGGACAATACCGACGCCCATCGGCTCCTCGAAATTATAGCGCTCCAGCACGCGCACGACTTCCTCGAAATGAAACAACGCAACGGTTGCCTGACGTTCCGTCGCGAAAGTGATCGGCGCGCCCATTTCCAGGGTCATCGTCCGGGCCAGTTCCGGCAGGCGCGCCTTAAAGCCGGCGATGATCTTGCGCAACCAGGCCAGCCGCTCCTCCACGCTGGTTGCGGAATAGGTTCTGAAGGCGCGGCGCGCGGCCTGCACGGCGCGGTCGACATCCTGTTTCGAACCCAGGCTGATCTGCGCGAAGGTTTCTTCGGTGGCCGGGTTCATCACGCCCAAAGTCGCAGGCGCAACCGGGTCCAGCCAGACGCCGTCGATATAGAATTTCGGCTTCTCGATCATTCCCTGTTCATCCTTCAGAGGTGCCTGCCCTCGTCCACCGGCACGACAATGCCGGTCGAACTGGTCAGGTTGACGATGCAGGCCATCACGGCTCTCGCGACATCGTCCGGAGTAGTGACATGGGCCAGCGGCAAACGCTCGGCGGTTTTCTCCAATTGCTCGCGGCTGCGCCCGGGCACGAAATCCGTATCCACGCCGGCCGGCGACACGGAGAAGACGCGGATTTTCGGCGCCAGCACCTTGGCCAGCGCGATGGTCAGCGCATCGACCCCCGCCTTGGCGGCCAGGTAAGCCAGGCTGCTGCCCAGGCCGGTGCGGGCCGCGATCGAGGAGATGTTCACGATCACGGCATGGTCGCCGCGTTCCAGCAGCGGACGGAAGGCGCGGATCATGGCAAACGGGCCGCGCAGGTTGATGGTGACGGTGCGATCGAAGATGTCGTCGGTCAGGCTGTCGAGATTGCCGGCGGGCACCGGCGTGGTCGCACCGCCGCAATTGATCAGCGCATCCAGCCGGCCGAAACGGGCTTCGATCGCCTTCGCCGCTTCGGCGATGGAGGCGGAATCCTCGATGGCGATCCGCATCGCCAGATGGCCGCTGCCCGGCAGGCTGCGGCTCGCTGCTTCCGCCTGTTCGCGGCGGCTATTGTAGCCGATGACAACAACGGCGCCCGCGGCAGCGAGCCGCGCCGCGGTGGCCTTGCCGATGCCGCTGCCGCCGCCCGTGACGAGCGCAACGCCGGGAACCGACAATGCGGGGATTTCGATGCTGGTCATTTATCGCTCATTCAAAAAAATTCTGCGACCATTGATAGTCGGAATGCCGGACAGGCGGCCGTCTCACGCCGACGCAGGCGCTACATCTCGATCTTCGCCTTCTCGATTACCGGCTTCCACTTGGCGAGTTCGCTTGCGATAAAGGCTTTGAGGTCCTCCGGCGATCCGCCGACCGCTTCCAGGGTATTCTGCTCGAGCAGCATCCTGCCCTTATCGCTTTTCAGGAGCTCGTTCACGCTCTTGTTCAGCTTGGCTATGATGTCCGCCGGCGTGCCTGTCGGGGCGACCATGGCATACCAGGCGCTCGCCTCGAATCCCTTGAAGCCGGCTTCCTGCACGGTCGGCACATCCGGAAGCTGCTTGGCGCGCTGGACGGTCGTCACCGCAAGGGCGCGAATCTTGCCTTCGTTCACCTGCGGCACGTAGGTCGGCATGAAATCCATCGCAATATCGACTTGTCCGCTCAAAAGGTCGGTCATCAGCGGCACGGTGCCGCGATAGGGTACGTTTGTCATCGTCACGCCGGTGAATTGCTGGATAAGTTCCGCGGTAATGTGTCCGAGCGTGCCGTTGCCGGGATTGCCGACATTGACCTTGCCGGGATTATTCCGGGCGTAAGCAATCAGTTCATCCAGCGTTTTGGCCGGAAAGCCGCTTCTTGCCGTGACGATAAGCGGAGACTTGGCCACCAGAACGACCGGCGTGAAATCTTTTTCCGAGTCGTAACTCAGCCCCTTATACATCAGCCTGTTGATGGCGATCGGCGAGGGGGTGCCAAACAGCAGCGTGTAGCCATCGGCCGGCGCCTTGGCAACCGCGGCGCCGCCGATATTGCCGCCCGCGCCGGAGCGGTTTTCTACCACGAATGGCTTGCCATAGCTGTTGCCCAGATGACTGGCGGTGGCGCGAGCCAGAAAATCCACCGCAGAACCGGCCGGGAAAGGCACGATTACAGTAACGGGACGATCCGGCCAAGCTTGCGCGACGGCGCCATGCCCGGATGCAAAGACAAGTGAAAGGCCCAGCAGGGCGAAAGAGAGCAGGCGCATATTTCCTCCGGTATATCGCAGGGCTTCAAGCCCGCAAGTTTTTTTGTTGCCGACGATCCGTTAGTTCACAGTGACAGCATTTCCCGAGCCTGTTGCGCAGTGGCGATCTGCCCGCCGAGCGATTCGACGATGCCGCGCGCCTTCTCGACCATGGCCGCGTTGGTTTCGGCCAGAACGCCCTTCTCCAGATAGATGGCATCCTCCATTCCGACGCGGACATGGCCGCCGGCCAGATAGGATTGCGCCACCATCGGAAACGACATCTTGCCGGTGCCGAATGCGGTCCAGATAGCGCCGGGCGGCAAGGCGCCACGCGCGTACAGCACTGTTTCCGGGGACGGCTGGAAGCCGTATTTCACGCCCATGACAACCGAACACAGGATCGGGCCCTTCAGCGTGCCGTCGGCGACCAGGTCGCGGCACAGGGCAATGTCGCCGGAATCGAACAATTCGATTTCCGGCCGCACATTGGCTGCGTTGATAACCCTGGCCATGCGGCGGACATTGTCCGGCGTATTGATGACGACCTGCTTGCCGGAATTCATGGTGTTGAGATCGAGGGTGGCGATGTCGGGCTTCAGCAAAGCTATATGTTCAACCCGATCTTCCGGCCGCATCAGCGTGGTTCCGGGCGCGGCAAGCTTCGGATCTTCGGCATCCGGCACGAAACGGCCGCCAGGACCGGTCGTGAGATTGATGACGAGCTGTCGATTGCCGGCTCGAATGCGGTCGACCACGTCGCGGTAGTAATCAATCTCCATGGATGGCCGGCCGGTCTTCGGATCGCGCACATGAATATGCACACAAGCCGCGCCCGCCTCGGCCGCGCCCAAACAGGCATCGGCGATCTGCCCCGGCGTAATCGGTAGATGAGGCGTCATCTCCGGCGTGGTCTGGTTTCCCGTCACCGCACAGGTAATGATGACTCGTGATTGCATTGTTTACCCCCCTAGACGCGTACGACCGGCCTCTTTCGACGGTCTGCTTGCTGCATTCTATAGTGCATAGTAACAACGAAAATGCGGGCCAGATTTCATCATTCCGCATCGCGGAACGATCCGATCAATTAACATCCCGCCCCTCCGCTGAAGCGATCTTCGTTGATGTATTGATTTGGCATCATGGCGGGCGGCATGCCGCGCAAAGCCTGCAAGCCAGCAGACATGGTTGCAAAGCTGAAGCAGGCGGATCGGGGTTATGGCAGCGAACTTTTATCCTGGCGACAGGAATATGGCGGCCTGAAGAAACCGGAGCCGGACCTGGTCGCCCTTCAAACCGCCGAACTCCTGGGCCACCGATAATAGGTCACCTCGGCAACCCCGATCTGACGGATCGCCTCAGCGATGCCCTGACCCCGCGAGGTCGGCATATCGACCTGGCGCAGCTTCGCAACTATCGCTTCCGGCTTGTAGATTTTTACGCGGCGTACCGTCCTCCTTGATGCCAAACACAATACATCAACCCGGACCACTGCAACGGGGGCGGGGGGGATCACTCAAACAATCCAATAATAAACAATATAAATATGTGAATTCTTCTTACAGAGCTCGCTCGCAATAATGTTCTTTTATTGATCCTATTCGTTCGCAAATATTCTCTTTATAATTTAACCGATACCCTTGGAACTACCCTCTCTCTTATGGTAATGACTGATCAGTCAGTCACTATCACAAGAGAGAGGGCTATGGCCGCAAGCCGCTCCGTGGTCGCCAATGTCAAGGATGCCAGCCTAATCACGGAGCGCCGCGAGCAGATTTTGCGCGCCGGTATCGAAGTATTCCTGACGCGCGGCTTTCATGGCGCCAAAACCAGCGAGGTCGCGGACCGCGCCGGCATCGCGCAAGGCAGCCTGTATAATTACATCCGCAGCAAGGGCGACATTCTCTATCTCATCTGCGACCAGGCGATCACGCAGTATCATGCGGCCGTTGAGGCGGCGGTGGCGGATATCGACGATCCGCGTCAGCGTCTGGTGCGGGCCGTTCGCGCGGCGGTCGAGGCGCAAATCCGCCATCGCAATCATATCCTGATCGTCACGCGCGAAGGCCATGCGCTCGATCCGGAATCGCAGAAGCTGATCCGTGATCGCGTCGACAGCTTTTTCGACCGCATGAAAAAAATGGTCGAGGATTGCGCCCCCGACATGGTGACCGCAGGGGCCAGCGCCGCCCTGCTTGCCGAGATCATTACCTATCTGCCGACCATGGCGGCAATGCGTCGGTGGCGCCTGCGTCATGAAATTACCGGCGATGCTTTGGCGGAAAGCCTATGCGCGCTGCTGTTCCGAATGCTTGGCATAGATCCAGACGCCTGAAAAGCGGCGCGGCCTTTGGGAGGGGGCTCCGATGCGAACAAGAAGCGAGTGGACAGAACGCAACGAAAAGCCGGCGGCGCGGTAGTTCGCCATGCCGCGTCTGGTTTTCGGCGAGGAAATCATCGAACCGTCGGCCTTGGCGGCGCGGATCGACCGCGTCGCCGGCTGGCTGGCTGAACAGGGCATCGGGCGCGGCGATGTGGTTGCCTATATGCTGCGCAACGAGCCGGCTATTTTCGAAATCGCCCAGGCATCGCAGCGGTTGGCCGCCACGGCCCTGCCGATCAACTGGCATTTCGGCCCCGAGGAAACCGCCTATATCCTTGCCGATTCCAATGCCCGTTTGCTGATTCTGCATGCCGATCTGCTGGCTAAGCTCGGACCCTTCGCTTCGCCCTGCCCGGTTTTCGCCGTGGAAACGCCGGATGCCATCCGCCGCGCCTACGGCATTGACGAGGTCAAAGCGCGCGTGCCTCGACAAGCCAGGGATTGGCGGGCCGATCTGATCCAGGCAACGCCGATGCCGGCCGCTGCCGCGCGCGGACCCAGCGGCGCGACTCTGATGTACACATCCGGCACAACAGGCAAGCCGAAAGGCGTATTGCGCCCGGCGCCCACGCCGGAGGAAGGCGCCCGCATCTTCACGGTGCTGCGGCAGGTATTCGGCACGCGACCGGGGCAGGTGCTGCTGGCGGCCGCACCGCTATATCACGCCGCACCGTATGCCAGCGCCAACGCGGCCATGCGGGTGGATGGCGGCGTGGTGATTCTGCCTCGCTTCGAGCCGGAAGGATTCCTTGCCGCCATCCAGCGTCACCAGGTCACGCATGTTTTCATGGTGCCCTTGATGTTCGCCCGTCTGCTGCGGTTGGGCGATGAAGCGCGCCGACGATACGATTTGCGCTCCCTCGAATGGGTGCTGCACGGCGCGGCGCCCTGCCCGCCTGATATCAAGCGCGCGATGATCGAATGGTGGGGGCCGGTGATACACGAATATTACGGCTCATCTGAATTCGGCCCGATCGCGGCCTGCGGCAGCGAGGAATGGCTGGCGCATCCGGGCAGCGTGGGACGCGCCGTTACCGGCGCCGAAATAGCCATTCTGGATGAAGCTGGCAAGCCGGTTGAAACCGGCATGTCCGGTGAGATTTTCTGCCGACAGACCTATTACCCCGATTTCACCTATCACCGTCTCGCCGACAAGCGGGCCGAAATCGACCGCAGCGGTTTGGCGACATGCGGCGATGTCGGCAGGCTGGATGCCGAAGGCTATCTCTATATCACTGATCGCAAACGCGACATGGTGATTTCCGGCGGCGTGAATATCTACCCTGCTGAAATCGAAGCTGTGCTCGGCGCCATGCCAGGCGTTGCCGATTGCGCCGTATTCGGCATTCCCGATGCGGAATACGGTGAAGCGCTCTGCGCCTATATCCAGCCGATTGCAGGCGATGAATTGAATCGAGCCACGGTCGAGCAATATCTGCGCGCGCGCATCGCAGGCTATAAATTGCCGCGCCGGCTTGAATTCGTCGAGCAATTGCCGCGCGAGGAATCGGGAAAAATCTTTAAACGCAAATTGCGCGATCCGTTTTGGGAAAATGCCGGCCGCAATATTTAGCGGCTGCAAGATCTAGGATAGGAGGGTCTGTTGAGCGAAAGCGTCGTGATTGCCGAGAAACGAGGCCAAGCCTATTGGCTGACTCTCAACCGCCCCGAACGGCAGAATGCGGTGAACTGGGATGTCTTTCCGCTGCTGGAGCAGGGCATCGCCGCCGCCCAGCGCGATCCCGAAATCCGCGCCATCGTGCTGACGGGCGTGGGCAGCAAGTATTTCTGCGTCGGCGGCGAATTGGGTTTCGACGAAGCGCGTTCGCGTACCGGGCTGGCTCCGGAATATCTCACGCATCCGCTGGTCAAACTGTATCAAGCGGTGGAAAACTGCAGCCTGCCGCTGATCGCACGCGTCAACGGCCATTGCATGGCGCCGGGTTTGAATTTGCTCGCCATGTGCGATCTTGCCATTGCCGTCGATACGGCGCTGATCGCGGCGCCGGAAGCGAAGGTCGGGTTGTTCCCGATGCTGGGGCTGGGATATCTGCAACGTCTGATGCCACGCCGGCAATTGCTGGAACTCATTCTCACAGGCGATGCGCTGAAGGCCGAGGAAGCCCGCAGCCTCGGCTTGCTCAATCGCGTGGTGCCGGAGGGCGAACTGGATGCCGCCGTCAATGCGCTGGTCGGCAAACTCGCCGCCAATTCACCAGAGGCCTTGCGGCGCGGCAAGCATGCCTTCCGCGCCATGGATGATATGAGCCTGGAGCAATGTTTCGCTCAGGGCGTGGCGGCGGTGTCGCTGCTTCTGTTGACCGAGGATTTCCGCGAAGGCGCCAGCGCTTTCGCTAATAAGCGCAGCCCGCAATGGCCGGCGCGGAAAACCCTGCCATGACTGAAGCCCCTGAACACGGACGAATTCTCTGCCGATCCGAGGGCCATGTGCTGAAGATCGGCATCGACCGGCCGAAAAAACTCAACGGCTTCACGCCGGAAATGCTGCGTGAACTGGCCGAAGCCTATACGCGGCTGGAGACGGATGACGATCTTTGGGTCGGCATCCTGCATGCCACGGGAGCGAATTTCACTGCCGGTCTCCAGCTTGATCGCGTCGGTCCGATCATGGCGCGCGGCGAGCCGGTCTTTCCATTGCATTGCGTCGACCCGGCTGGCCTGCGCGAACCGATCCGCAGCAAGCCACTGATTGCCGCCGTGCGCGGCATCTGCTTCACAGTGGGTATCGAATTGATGCTGGCAGCAGATATCGTGGTGGCGGGCGAGGATTGCCGTTTCGCCCAGCTCGAGGTGAAGCGCGGCATCATGCCGACCGGCGGCGCCACCTTGCGCTTTGTCGAACGCTGCGGCTGGGGCAATGCCCAGCGCCTGCTGCTGACCGGGCGCGAATTCGATGCCGCCGAAGCCTATCGCCTGGGGCTGGTGCAGGAAGTGGCGGCGCCGGAGGCCGTGCTTGGCCGCGCCGAGGCATTGGCTGCGGAAATCGCGGCGAATGCGCCGCTGGCGGTGCGCGCGAGCCTTGCTTCGTCGCGCCGCTATGCCGAATTCGGACCGATTGCCGCCGCCGCTACGCTTGATTCCGTGCAGCGCGGTCTATCAGCCACGGAGGATGCCGCCGAAGGCGTAAAAAGCTTTCTCGAACGCCGCCCGGCTGCATTCAGGGGGAGATGATGAGCGGCGATCCTTTTTCTCTCGCGGGAAAGCGGGCGCTGGTCACCGGCGCGACGCGCGGCATCGGCAAGGCTATCGCGGCGAGCTTCTGCGCGGCCGGCGCGCGGCTGGTGCTGAGCGGCCGCCGGCAGGAGGATTGCGACCGCGTAGCGCAGGCCATTGGTTCTGCCGCCATCGGCATCGCGGCCGATCTCGCCCTGCCGGCCGACCTCGACGCGCTTTGCGCCAAAGCCATCGAAACGCTGGGCGGGGTGGATATTCTGGTGCTCAATGCCGCAGCGGTAACGCATTTCGGACCGCTCATGGCCATGGATGAGGGCGCTTTCGACGCCATGCTGGCCGCGAATGTGAAAGCCGCCTTGCGCCTCTGCCGCCATCTGGTGCCGCCGATGGCAGAGCGCGGCGGAGGCGCGGTGGTGGCGATCGGCTCCACTTCGGGTCTGATCGGCGAGGCCAAGCTCGGCGGCTATGCGCTGACCAAGGCGGCGGATATGCAGTTGGTGCGCAATCTCGCGGTGGAATACGGGCCGCGCGGCGTTCGCGCGAATGCGATAGCACCCGGTTTGGTGCGTACCGATATGACGAAATCGATCTGGACCAAGCCCGAGCGGCTGGATGCGATTTTGAAGACCACGGCGCTGCGTCGGATGGCCGAGCCGGAGGATATTGCAGCCATTGCATTGTTCCTAGCCTGCGATGCCAGTCGGGCCATGACCGGACAGACCGTGGTCGCCGATGCCGGCATGACCATCAACCTGAGCACGCCATGACAGAGCAGGGAGGCATTCCGGCGAAATTCGGCATTGGCCAACCGATCCGACGGATCGAGGATCGGCGCCTGATCACTGGCCAAGGCCGCTTCGCCGACGATGCGAATCAGGAGGGGGCGTTGCAGGCCTGTTTCCTGCGCTCGCCTCATGCTCATGCCGCCATTCGCGGCATCGACATTCGGGCCGCCGCGGCCATGCCCGGCGTCAAGGCAATCTATACCGGAGCCGATCTGCTGCGGCTGGGCGTGAATCCCTTGCCGCATGCCATGCTGCCCTTGCTCAAGAGAGCGGACGGCCATGCGCCATCGCCGCCGCCGCGCCATGCTTTGGCGCCCGAGCGGGTGCGCTATGTCGGCGAGGCGGTGGCGATGGTGTTGGCGGAAAGCCGCCATCAGGCCATGGATGCCGTGGAAGCCATCGGTATCGAGTATGAGCCGTTGCCGGCTTCGATGCAGGCCGGCGGCGATGTGGTGGCGATTTATCGCAGCGGGGATAGCGCGGCTGCCGAGCGGGCTTTCGCCGAGGCGGCGCATGTCGTTGAGGCGCGGTTGGAGAATAATCGCCTGGTGGCCAATCCGCTCGAGCCGCGTGCCGCACTCGCCATGCTGGATGAAGCCGGCCGCCTGGTGATGAAACTCGGCTGTCAGGGCAGTGCGATCTTCCGTGTGCATCTGGCGCAGACTTTGGGCATTCCGAAAGAGCGAATTGCCATCAAGGTCGGCGATATCGGCGGCGGCTTCGGCATTAAGATGTGGCTTTATCCGGAATATGTCGCCATCGCCGCCGCCGCCCGCGATTTGGGCCGGCCGGTGCATTGGCGCGCCGAGCGCAGCGAAAGCTTTCTGGCCGATACTCATGGCCGCGACCAGAACAGCCATGCCGCGCTGGCGCTGGATCGGCAAGGCCGTTTCCTTGCCTTGCGCGTCCGCACCATCGCCAATATCGGCGCCTATTTGTCTTATCTCGGCGCTATGGTGCCGACCATTGCCGGCACCCGGGTGGCGACTGGCCCTTATGCCATTCCCGCCCTGGATCTGGAAGTGCATTGCTGCGCCACGAATACCATGCCGGTGGATGCCTATCGCGGGGCCGGCCGGCCGGAGAGCATCTATATCATCGAGCGGCTGGCCGATATCGCCGCAAGGCGATGCGGTTTCGACCGTGTCGCGCTGCGGGCGCGCAATTTCATACCAGCGGAAGCTATGCCGTATCGCAACGCTGCCGGCGTTGTCTACGATTCCGGGAATTTCATCGGCGTGATGCAGCGCGCCATGGAGCAAGCCGATTGGGCCGGTTTCGCGGCGCGGCGCGAGGCCAGTTTGGCGGCAGGCCGGAAGCGCGGTCTCGGGCTTTCTTATTTCATCGAGTCCACTGGCGCCGCCAACCCGACAGAAACCGTGGATATCCGGATCGACGGCTATTGCGTGCGCGCACTTTCCGGCACCCAGGCGATGGGACAGGGCATCGCCACCGGCTATGCGCAATTGCTGGCTGGGCGCCTCGGCATTCCTATCGAACAGATCGAGATAGTCCAGGGCGATACCGATCTGATTCCGATGGGCGGCGGATCGGCCGGATCGCGCTCCATGTTCGTCGGCGGCAGCGTGCTGGTGCAAGCAACGGACGAAACTTTGCGCGTTGCCAGCGATCTCGCCGCCCGGCATTTCGAAGCAAGCATAGCCGATATCGAATACGAAAGCGGCAGCTTCCGTGTGGCTGGCACCGATCGCCGTATCGGATTGTTCGAGCTTGCCGCCTTGCAGCCGGATGGTTGGTTCGGCGCCGTGGTCAAGGAAAGCGTTGCGGATATGAGCTGGCCCAATGGCTGTCATATCGCGGAAATCGAGATAGACCCCGCTACCGGCTTGGTCAGCGTTGCGCGGTTCACGGCGGTCGATGATGTCGGCACGGTGATCAATCCCCTGCTGGTGCACGGCCAGGCGCATGGCGGCATTGCGCAGGGAATCGGCCAGGCGCTGTTCGAGAATTGCGTATTCGATCCGCAAAGCGGGCAATTGCTCACCGCAAGCTTTCTCGATTACGGGCTGCCGCGGGCCGATAATTTGCCGTTCTTCCAGGTCGGAACCGATGAAAGCGCGCCATGCCGCAACAACCTGCTCGGCGCCAAGGGGGCGGGAGAATGCGGCGCCATCGGTGCGCCGCCCGCCATCGTTTCCGCCATCTGCGATGCGCTGGATATTGATCATATAGATATGCCGGCAACAGCGGAAAAGATCTGGCGTCGCCTACAGGAAAGTCTCGAAAGATGAAGGCAGTCTGGTATGAAAAGAACGGCGCCGCCGCTGAAGTGTTGAAATTCGGCGAACAGCCTAAACCGCAGCCGCGGCCCGGCGAAGTTCTGGTGCGACTCTACGCCTCGGGCGTTAATCCTTCCGATGTGAAAGCGCGTGCCGGTGCGACGCGCAAGATCGCTTTCCCTTTCATCATTCCCGATAGCGACGGCGCCGGCGTGATCGAAGCCGTGGGCGCGGATGTACCGAAAACCCGCATCGGCGAGAAGGTTTGGATCTATAACGCACAATGGGAGCGTGCTTTCGGCACCTCCGCAGAATATGTGGCGCTTCCTTCCCGGCTGGCGCCAAGGCTGCCGATGGGGCTTGGTTTCCAGGAAGGCGCTTGCCTCGGCATCCCCGTCATCACGGCTTATCGCTGCCTGTTTGCCGAGGGTTCGCCTAAGGGTAAATCAGTGCTGGTCACCGGCGGGGCCGGCGCTGTCGGGCATTACGCCATTCAATTGGCGCGCTGGGCTGGCGCCGCGCATATCGCCAGCACCGTGAGCAGCACGGAAAAGGCCGAGCATGCCAAGCGCGCCGGCGCGGATACCGTGATCGATTATCGCCGCGAAAATGTTGCCGAAGTCCTGCTGGCGGCGACCGAAGGGCGCGGCATCGATTGCGTTGCCGATGTGGATCTCGGCGCCAATTTCCCTGCCTATCTGCCAGCCTTGGCGACGGAGGCTTGCGTCAGTGCTTATGCTTCGATGGGCCAACCGATGCTGACGTTGCCTTTCTATCAGATATTCCGCACCAATATCAGCTTGCGGCCAGTGCTCGTCTACAGCCTGAGCCATGCGAGTCTGGATCGCGCCATCGCCGGCATCGCGCAATGGTGCGCCGAGGCCAAGCCGGTTTTCGCTGTTGCCGAAACATTCGCGCTGAACGACGCGGTGGCTGCGCATGAATGCGTCGAGGCCGGCCGCAAGCTGGGACAGGTTTTACTGACAATGGAGTGAATTGCGTCGAGACACGGAGAATCGAACCAGGGAGGGAATAATGAAAAACATTGCACGCTTATTCGCATTGACTGTGGTCCTATGGGTCGGGAATGGCATGGCCCAGGAGTTTCCGAACAAACCGCTGCGCATCGTGGTGCCGTTTCCGCCAGGCGGCGTCACCGATCTGGTGGCGCGCACCATCGCGAAAACCATGGGAGACGATCTCGGTCAGCCCGTGGTGGTGGATAACCGTCCCGGCGCCGGCGGCAAGATCGGCATGCGGCATGTCGCCGGTTCCGCACCGGATGGTTACACGATGGGCCTGATGACCTCAGGCACCCATGCCATCCTTCCGGTGATTGATCCGAAGCTAGGCTATGACGCGGTGAAGGATTTCGCGCCGATCGGGCTGATCATGTCCGCCCCGTTCACGCTCTATGTCAATGCCGCCTCGCCCTACAAGACGGTGAAGGAATTGGTCGGCGCCGCCAAGGCCGCTCCCGGCAAACTGAATTACGCCTCGGCCGGCGTCGGCACCGCGCATCATATGTTCTTCGAATTGTTCAAGGCCACGGCCGGCGCCGAGATCGAGCATGTGCCCTATCGCGGAGAAGCGCCGGCGGTGAACGATGTGCTGGGCGGCCAGTTGCCGGCCATCATGATGCCTGGTGGCAACCAGCATGTAGCCAGCGGTAAATTCCGTCCGCTTGCCACTACGGGCAACAAGCGCTGGTTCGTGCTGCCGGATGTGCCGACCATGGCGGAATCCGGGCTTGCCGGCGCCACGGCCCTGGGCTGGTCCGGCCTTGTCATGCCGGCCAATCCGCCGCCCGAAATCGCGCAGAAACTGCAGATCTCTTTCGCCAAGGCGCTGGGGGCCGCCGAGGTGGGCAAGGTGATGCAGGATGCCGGTTTCGAGGTTCTGCCGGGCCCTGCCGCAGAACTCACCCGCTATATCGAGGCGGATATCGTCAAATGGTCCACGCTGGTGAAGCAGGCTGGCCTGAAATTCGAAGATCAATAGGAGAAAAGCATGGATTACGCACGCTATCGCCGCATCAAAGCCGAACGGCAAGGCCGCCTGCTGACATTGACCCTGAACCGTCCAGAGGTTTTGAATGCAGTCGATGGCGTGCTGCAGCAAGAGCTCGCCCAGATTTTCTACGATGTGAATCTCGACGATAGCGTCGATGTTGTGATGCTGACCGGGGCCGGCAAAGCCTTCAGCGCCGGCGGCGATATCAACTGGCTCGGCGATACGACCGATTCCGGTTCCTCGCCCTCCATGCTCGACGGCAAGCGCGTGGTGTTCGGCCTGCTTGATCTGGAAAAGCCGATAATCGCCAAAGTAAGGGGGCCTTGCGTCGGGTTGGGCGCCACGATTGCATTGCTTTGCGACATTATCGTGGCAAGCGACGATGCGCGGTTCGGCGATCCGCATGTCAAAGTCGGCATCGTTGCCGGCGATGGCGGCGCGGTGATCTGGCCGCAATTGATCGGCTATGCCAAGGCGAAGGAATTCCTCATGACCGGCGATCTGGTCGATGCAACGGAGGCGGAACGTATCGGGCTGATCAATCATGTGGTGCCCGAAGCAGACCTCGATGCCAAGGCTCAGGCCATTGCCGATAAATTGCTGCGCGGCGCCACCATGGCGATCAAATACACCAAGGTGGCGGCGAATATCGGCTTGAAGATGGTGGCGCAAGCCGTCATGGATGCCAGTGTTGCCTATGAAACGGTCACGTTCCACAGCCAGGACCATAGGGAAGCGGTGGCGGCCTTTCGCGAGAAGCGCCGCCCCGTCTTCACCGGCCGATAGGAGGCAGAGAGATGCCGTCTCGCCCGCATAGCCGTTCTCCGTTGCGCCAACGCCTGCGCGAGAACGAGGCGCTGATCTCCACCTTCGTGATCATTGATGCCCCGGAAGTGGTGGAGATGGCGGCGTTGGCGGGGTTCGATGCCGTCATCCTCGATCTGGAGCATGGCCCCTATACCTTGGCGCAATTGCCCCGCCTGGTATTGGCGGCGCGGACGCGCGGCGCCTACGCCATCGTTCGCGTGGCAAGCAACGATCCGGCGCAGATCGGCGCGGTTCTCGATCTCGGCGCCGATGGCGTTCTGGTGCCGCAGGTGGGCTCGGCCGCGGCCGCGGCTGCTGCCGTTTCGGCTGCGCGCTACGCTCCCGAAGGCATGCGCGGCGCCAATCCCTGGACACGCGCGGCCGATTTCGGTTCCGGCGTGGAATGGTATGCCCGCAGCAATGCCGAAACCGCCGTGATGGTTATGATCGAGGGCAAAGAGGGCTTGACTGCATTGGATGAGATCCTCGCGGTGCCGGGCCTTGATGCGATTTTCCTCGGCCCGGTGGATATGTCGCAATCCCTCGGCGTCGCTGGGCAGACAGACCATCCCCTGGTGATCGGCGAAATCCGCAAGTCGATCGACAAGGCCGGCAGCGCGGGCATGGGGGTGGCAGTGTTTTCGCCCCAGCCCGAGGGGGCGAGGCGCTGGCGCGACCTGGGCGCGCGCCTACTTGCTGTCGGCGAGGATACGGCGCAAATCATGGCAATGTTCTCGCGATGCATCGCCGAATGCCGAAAGGATTGATTTAAGGAACTAGCCTTAAAACAGAATTGACAACTTGTTTTCCACCCAATATGTTATTCATACAATAACATATTGGGTGGAAAATGCATTGTGTAATTATTGGTGCCGGGCCGGGCATCAGCTTTGCCGCCGCGCAGCGGTTTGGCCGCGAGGGTTATCGCATCAGCCTGATCGCGCGCAGAAGCGAATCCATAGCTAACCAAGTTTCTACCCTGGCCGGAAGCGGCATCATCGCAAATGGTTATGCCGCCGATGCCGCCGATATCGGCGCTCTTCAGAAATCCATGGCTCAAGCGATCGCCGATAGCGGTCAAGCTGATGTGCTTCTATATAATGTGGCAGCCGTTACGCCGAAACCAGCATCCGCATTGGAGCCTGAACAACTGGTACGTGATTTCCGCGCTGGAGTTGTTGGCGCTTTGGCCGCCGCACAGATAGTAATCCCCGCCATGCGCGCAGCCCGCAAGGGCAGCATCCTGTTCACCGGCGGCGGCTTCGCCTTCGAGCCAATGCCGAACCTCGCCTCGCTCGGGATCGAGAAGGCGGCAATCCGGAATCTTACCTTCGCCCTGGCCAAGGAGCTGGCCCCCGAAGGCATCCATGTCGGCACCGTCACCGTCGGCGGCATGGTCAAACCCGGCACGCCCTTCGCGCCGGAATTGATCGCCGAGGAATTTTGGAAGCTGCACAAGCAGCCGGCCGGCGCCTTCGAGCGCGAAATCGTCTATCGACCGCAGGACTAATGCCGTATGGCCGAATTGGCAAGCAAGACGGTGGCGGTGATCGGCGGCGGCTCGGGCATCGGCATCGCTGTTGCCGGCGCGGCCTACCGGGCCGGCGCCGCCATTCTCCTGATCGGCCGGACGGCGGAGCGCCTGCGCGCCGCCGCGGCAACGCTTGGAGCCGGGGTGCGCTGGCAAACTGCGGATGCCGGCGATCCGGCCGCCATCGACGCCGCCTTGAGTTCATTCGGGCCAATCGACCACCTAGCGCTCACCGTCTCGGTCTCGGCGGCCCGGCTTGGCGTGCAGAAGCCAATGCCTGACGTGACCAAACCCGCGGCGGAAGCCTTCATGGCCGGCAAATTCTGGGCGCAATACTGGGCGGCGCAGGCGGCATTGCCGCATCTGGCGGCAGAAGGCTCGATCACCTTCACTTCCGGTGTCGCCGCACGCAAGGGCCTGCCCAACCACACCGTGATGGCCGCGACCAATGCCGCGATCGAGGCGATGGCGAAGCAGCTGGCGCGCGAGATAGCGCCGCGCCGGGTCAATGTGGTGGCCCCGGGCCTGACAGCCACCGGCGCCTATGACCATCTGGAACCGGAAGCACGCGAGCGCTTCTTCGCCCATGTCACCGGGCAGCTGCCGATCCCACGTCCGGCCCAACCGGCAGAGATAGCGCAAGGCTATCTCTTCGCCATGACCGCCGGTTATCTTACCGGCGCCGTCCTTGATCTGGACGGCGGCCTGCTGATTCATTGACTCCCCGCAACCGAACGGAAAGCGCGATGAACTTCCTCGTCGTCCTGGCCAACCCCAAGCCGAAATGCTTCACGCGCGATATCTGCGCCCTCTATTGCGAGGAAGTGCAAAAACGCGGGCATCAAGTGGTGCTGCGCGATCTCTACGTCATGAACTTCAACCCTGTCGCCAGCGCCGAGGACATCACTGGCAACTTGCGCGGCCAAGTCGCCCCCGATGTACAAGCCGAACAGGATCATGTGCGCCGGGCCGATGTCATCACCTTCATCCATCCGATCTGGTGGATCGACCGCCCGGCCATCCTGAAAGGCTATATTGACCGCGTCTTCGCGCTCGGCTTCGCCTATGGCTATGCCAACAATAGCGAGGCCGGCACGATGCGCGGCAAAAAGGGCGTGATCATCAGCAATGCTGGCTCGACGCAGGAGGATTTCGACGCCACGGGCAAGATGCAGGCCATCCGCACCGCGCAAGACAAATACACCATGGAATTCTGCGACATCGCCATGCTGGGGCATCTGCATTTCGGCCCGGTGGGCCGGCGCAGCACGCCAGAGGATATCGCGTCCTACCGCCGGCGCGTGGTCGATTTCGTGGCGGCGAATTTCTGAACGGCTAGTCTTTGGCTTGGTTGCCGACCGGCGCTTCGCAGAATTGCGGATATTTCGGATGCGCCACCAGCGGCACCACCTCGATCTCGCTCATAAAGGGATAGAGCGGCATCTTGCGGATCTGTTCGATTACGGCATCGTGATCCGCCATATTCCAGATCGCCACCACGCCCTTGGCATTTGCCTTACGCCAAATGCCGATCAGACGACCGCTCTCGAACAGCGCCTTGGTCTGCTCCCATTCATGCGGCAGGATTTCCTGCAGCTTGTCGCCGACCTGGTTGTAGTCGATTTTCACATCAAGCATGTAGATCATGGCGTCATTCTCCCGGAAGCTCGGCGGCCTTGAGGCGGCCTTTGGGCCAAAGCGGATGCTCGACCATCGGCACTACATCGACGCGGGTGAGATAGGGTCCGATGGGCAGGCCGCGCAGGATGTCGTTCAGTTCCTCATGCGAGGCGCAATCCCACACCGCAATGACGCCGCGCCCGCTGGCCTTGCGCCATTCGGCGAGCGCGATGCCGCGCTTTATCAGCTCCGCGGTCTTGTTCCATTCGGCGCGCAGAATCTCATCGCGTCGGGCGCCGAGTGCGCCATAGTCGATCTCGACATCGATGTGATAGAGCATCGCGGCTATCCTGCGAATAGGTGTTCAAGCTGGCGGTAGGGGCCCATCATGTAGAAATCGAAGCCGAGTTGCCCTTCCATGACCATCGGCAAGCTGGCAAGCAGCGCCTCGGCGGCGGCGATATCTTCGGCTTCCAGCACCAGGATGGCGCAGGGCCGGCTCTTGTCGAAATGGATTTCGCGCAGGCCGCCGCCGCCGAGCAGGCTCCAGACTTCGCGAGCCTCCGGCACCTGCAAGGCCTGAATGCGATCTACCTTTGTGGTTGGCAGCCGCTTGCTGATTGCGAGGATCTTCATATCCCGTCCCCCTGAACTTCAATGACGATCTTGCCGGCCTGCCGGCCGCTCTCCATGTAGCGATGCGCTTCCACGATGTCGCTCAAGGGAAACACGCGGTCGATGATCGGCTCGAGCACGCCGTCCTGCACATGGCGGAAAATAAAATCCTGCGCCCGCGCGCGCCGCGCCGCGTTCAGCGTGATCTCCCATAGCGTATAACCGCGGATGGTCAGCCCCTTGCGCAGCAAAGGCAGTAGCGGAAAGGGCGTCGGCGCGGGTGAGAGCTGCCCGTAGAGATAGATCTGCGCTTCCGGCGCCGCCGCATCGGCCAGATCGGCCAAACCCGGCCCCGCGATGGGATCGAAAGCGATATCGAAACCGCGCCCACCCGTAGCCTGCCGCACCGCTTCAGCCAAATCGACGCCGTCTTCCATGACGATCACATGTTGCGCTCCGGCCCGCTCAATGATGCCTCGCTTCGAGGCGGTACGGGTGGTGGCGAGCACATTAGCGCCAAGCAGCCGCGCGATTTGGATGGCGCCAAGCCCGACGCTTGACGCGCCCGCCATGATCAGCACCGCCTGCCCTGGCGCGAGACGGCTGTATTCCACCAGCGGCCCATAAGCCGTGAGATATTGCTGCCAGATCGCCGCCGCCTGCAGACGGGTAAGACGCGGCGGCGCGGCGACAGCCGCCGCGGCCGGCACCAGGCACCATTCGCCATAGACGCCGTGACGCTGCACATCGAATGCGGGAATCGTGGAAACTAGGTCGCCGGGCTTCCAAGCCGTCACATCAGGGCCTATGGCTTCCACTATGCCGGCGCATTCCCGCCCGATGCGGCTTGGAAAGCTCGCCTTCAGCATCGGGTATTCTCCGCGGCGAAGCTGCGCCTCGGAATTGTTCAGTCCGATGGCTTCGACGCGCAGACGGATTTCTCCCGGTCCTGGCATCTCCGGCGCGGCTTGCTCCAGTTCCAATTCTTCCGGACCGCCGGTCCGGTAGAAACGTACGATTCTCGACATGGCGGCGCGATCTTACCTGATCTCACGGCATCGCGTAGCCGCCATTCACCGAAAGCGTCTGCCCGGTGATGTAGTCGGCGCGCGGTGAAACCAGGAAAGCAACGGCATTGGCGGCATCCTGCGGATGCGTTAGTCGTCCCAGGCCTTCGCCGATGGGATATTGCCGGAGCACTTTGGCAAGCGTCTCGTTGCTTTCCGCCGTCGCGTCCAGCCGCAGGAAATCCGCCATCGGCGCTTCATGCGCCACCGCCGAGAGCGATACGCAATTGACGTTGATGCGCGAGCGGCCGAGTTCCTTGGCCAATGCCTTGGTGAAGCCGATAGCGGCGGCCTTGGCGCCGGAATAGACCGCAAGCCGGGCCTCTCCCACGCGTCCGGCATCCGAGACGATGGTGACGATTTTACCCGCCTTGCGCGCCACCATGCCCTTACCCACGGCATCGACGCAGTTCAACACGCCGCTGAAGTTGAGATCAACGAATTTCTGCCAATGCGCAGGCTCCGAACCTATGAAGGCCGGTATGCCCACTTCGCCGGAGCGCCGCTCCGGCAGCACGCCGGCATTATTCACCAGCACATTGATCGGGCCAAGATCGGCCTCGATCCGGGCCACCATCGCGCGGATGCCGGCGAGGTCAATTACGCTGGCGTCATAGCCCCGCGCCGTACCGCCGGCCTCGGTGATTTCCCGCGCTACCTTCTCGGCGCGCTCGGCAACCAGATCATTCACCGCGATCCTGGCGCCTTCGGCTGCCAGGGTCTGGGCGATACAGCGGCCAACGCCCTGCCCGCCGCCCGTTACCAATACGACTTTATCCTTGATATCCAAATCCATATCCGTCTCCGCGGCTTCTCACTTGCCCATGAATTGCGGCTTGCGCTTCTCGATGAAGGCGCGCATCCCTTCCTTGCGGTCCTCGCTGGCGAATAGCAGCGAAGCGGCATACAGCTCGATCTCCAGCGCTGTCTGCATGTCGGCCTCGGCACCCCGGTCGATTGTCATTTTGGCGAAACGCAGGGCCAGCGGCGGCTTGGCGGCGAGTCCTGCCGCCAGTGCCGCGACATGCCCGGTCAGCTCAGCGCGCGGCACCACTTCGTCGACCAGTCCCTGCGCCAATGCTTCTGGCGCATTCAGCGTCGCCGCAGTCATGATGAGGCGCTTGGCTTGCGCGGGCCCAAGCAGGCGCGCCAGCCGCTGCGTACCGCCGCCGGCTGGAATGACGCCGAGATTGACTTCCGGCAAGCCCAGCTTGGCGTGATTCGCGGCGATGCGGATATCGCAGCAGAGCGCGATTTCGAGCCCGCCGCCGAACGCTGCGCCGTTCAGCGCCGCGATGACCGGCAGCGGCAGCGCGGCGATGCGCGAGAATAGTGCATGGGTCCGCCTTTGCGCGGCAATGAATTCCGCCGGCGTGGGGTTCGTATCGGAGCGCTCCTTAATATCAGCGCCGGCGCAGAAGGCCTTTTCGCCGGCGCCGGTAATGACAAGAACGCGCGCCGCGCCGCTGGTTTCCAGGTGTTCCAGCGCCTCTCCGAATTCGCGCTTGAGCATATTGTTCAGCGAATTCATACTGTCTGGCCGATTCAGCGTCAGCGTGGCGACGCCGCCGGCAATATCGAGGCGGATAGTCTCGAAAGCCATGATCAGGCGACCAGGATATGCACGCCGCAAGCGCCGGATTCGAGCTTGCTGACGCCGCCGCCTACCGTATGCGCGAGGCCCACGCGCGCTCCGGGCACCTGATAGCCGCCGGCTTCGCCGCGCAATTGCCAGAAAAGCTCCGCGACCTGCGCCACGCCGGTGGCGCCGAGCGGATGGCCTTTGGCGAGCAGGCCGCCGGACGGCGATACCGCCACATCGCCGCCGATTTCGCTGCGGCCTTCGTCAATGAAGCGGCCGGCTTCGCCTGGCTTGCAAAAGCCCAGATCCTCGTAATGGATCAGTTCGGCAATAGTGAAGGGATCGTGCATCTCGCAGACATCGACATCGCCCGGCCCAACGCCTGCGATCTCATAGGCTTTGCGGCTGGCACGCACTGACATTTCCGACTTATCGTCCACAATGCCTTGCGGCGTGCGCAGGCCCGAGACCAGCACGCTGGCCGCGATGCGGATGGGTTTGGCGCAATAACGCCGCGCCGCTGCCTCGGAGGCAATCACCACTGCCGCCGCGCCGTCGGAATTGGGGCAACAGGAAAGCCGGGTCAAAGGGTCGGCGATCAGCGGCGCTTTCAAC
>JAYSEE010000020.1:0-21849 GCA_041914045.1 Ferrovibrio sp.
GGCAAGCTTATCGCTGCCGCCGGCCAGATCAATGCTGGCGCCGCTGACGGCCTTGCCCAAAGTGATGGCGTCGTTGCCGCTGTTGCCGGCGATGGTTTCGGCATTGCTGACGGTGAGCGTGTTGTTGCCGGCGGCTAGAATCAGCTTGTCGCTGCCCGCGCCGAGATCGACCTGGCCGCGGCTGACGGCGGCGGCAAACGTGATGGTGTCGGCGCCGCCCGCCGAAGTGAGGGTTTCCACATTGGCCAGGGTGAGCGTGGCTGATTGCTGCAAGGTGAGCGCATCGTTGCCGGCGCCGAGATCAATGGCGGCGCTGGTGGATAGCGCGTCGGTGATGGTGACGACATCCGCGCCGCTGCCGCCGACGATGGTTTCCACGTTGCTCAGCGTGGCGAGATTGGCGGCATTGCCGAAGCTGAGCTTGTCGGCCCCGCCGCCGAGATCCATAACGCCGGTGAAAGCGCCGTTCAGGCTGACCAGATCGGCGCCGCTGCCGCCCATGATGGTTTCGGCATTCACCACCGTGATGGCATTGCCGCCATTGGCCAGGGTGAGCTTGTCGCTGCCCGCGCCGAGATCGACATGCATGGCGGTGACGGCATCGCCCAGCGTGATGGCGTCGTTGCCCGCGCCGCCGATCAGGGTTTCCAGATTGGTGAGGGTGAGCAGGTTGCTGCCCTTGGCGAGCGTGAGCTTGTCGGCCCCGCCGCGCAGGTCGATGCTGGCCCCGCTCACCGCATTGCTGAGCGTGACGATATCGGCGCCCGCGCCGCCGGTGAGCGTCTCGGCATTGCCGAGCTTGAGCAGATTGCCGCCATCGGCCAGCGTAAGGCTGTCGTTGCCCGCGCCGAGATCGACGGTGCCGTTGTTCAGCGTGGTGAGCAGGGTGATGCTGTCGGCGGCATTGCCGCCTGTAATGTATTCGGCATTGGCGATGCTGCCGGTATTGGCGGCATTGGCCAGTTGCAGCTTGTCGGAACCCTTGCCGAGATCGAGGCTGACGCTGGTGGTGAGCGCACCGGACAGCACGATGGTTTCCGAGGTGGCGCTGCCGGTGATGCTTTCCACATTGGCGACGGTGAGCGTGGAGCCGCCGGTGGTGAGCGTGAGGCTGTCGCCGCCGCCGGCCAGATCAATGCTGGCCTTGCCGGCGCTGGCGAGCGTGACCGTATCGGCGCCGCTGCCGCCGATCAGAGTTTCCACGCCGGCCACCGTCAGACCGTTGCCGCCATTGGCCAGCGTGAGCTTGTCGTTGCCGGCGGCGAGATCAATCTTGCCGCCCGAAATCGTGCTGGACAGCGCGATCGTATCCGCGCCGGCCCCGCCGGTGATGCTTTCCACATTGGCGAGCGTGAGCGAATTGCCGCCGGCGGCGAGCTTCAGGCTGTCGGCCCCCGCGCCCAGATCAATGCTGGCGCCGGTGCTGGCATTGGCGAGGCTGACCGTATCGGCGCCGCTGCCGCCGATGATGGTTTCCGCATTGGCGATGGTGAGGCTGTTGCCGCCATCGGCCAAGCTGAGCTTGTCGTTGCCCGCGCCGAGATTGACATTGCCCTTGGCGATGGTGTCGCTGAGCGTGATGACATCCGCGCCCGAACCGCCGGTGATGTTTTCCACGCCGGACAGGCTGCCGGTATTGGCGGCATTGGCGAGTTGCAGCTTGTCGTTGCCCGCGCCGAGCGAAATCTGATGCGCGGTGGTGAGCGCATCGGTGAGCGTGACGCTGTCGGAGGCGGAACCGCCGATGATGGTTTCCGTACCGATGACCGTGAGCGTGTTGGCGGCATTGGCAAGCGTGAGGCTGTCTGCCCCGCCGCCCAAAGCCACATCGGCCTTGGCGGCGGCCGAAAGCGTGACGTGATCGGCGCCCGCGCCGCCGATGATGGTTTCGATGCCCGACGCGCTGATGCTGTTGCCGCCATCGGCGAGCTTCAGGCTGTCGATGCCGCTGCCCAGATCGGCCTTGCCACCGGAAACGGCGGTGGACAACGTGATGCGGTCGGAACCCGAGCCGCCGCTGATGCTTTCCACATTGGCGAGCGTGAGCGTGTTGGCTCCGTTGGCGAGCGCGAGACTGTCCGCCCCGCCGCCGAGATCAATGCCGCTGCCATTCTGCGCGCTGCCGAGCGTGACGGCATCCGCGCCGCTGCCGCCGGCGATGCTTTCGATATTCGCGGCGGTGATGCTGTTGCCGCCATCGGCCAGGATCAGCTTGTCGGCGCCGCCGCCGAGATCGACTTTGCCGCCGGACAGGCTCTGGCCCAGGGTGATGGTATCGCCGCCGCTGCCGCCGGTGATGATTTCGGCGTTGTTGACGGTGAGCGTGTTGCCCGCGCCGGCCAGGGCGAGGCTGTCCTTGCCGGCGCCGAGATCAATGCCGGTGCCGGTGCTGGCATTGGTGAGGATGACGCTGTCAGCCCCGCTGGAACCGATGATCGTTTCGACTTGCGCCAGGCTGACCGTGGAGCCGGGCGCGGCGAGCGTGACGCTGTCCGAGCCGCCGCCGAGAGCGAGTTCCATCTTGCCGGCGGCCGAAACCGTGACGGCATCGGCGCCCGAACCGCCGGTGACGGTTTCGATGCCGCTGACCGTGAGGCTGTTGCCGCCATCGGCGAGCTTCAGGCTGTCCGACCCGCCGCCGAGATCGGCCTTGCCGCCCGACAACGTGCCGGACAGCGTGATGCGGTCGGCGCCGCCGGTGCCGGTAATGGTTTCGACATTGGCGATGGTGAGCGTGTTGCCCGCGCCGCCGAGCTTCAGGCTGTCGGCGCCGCCGGCCAGATCAATGGTGGCCCCGGTGGCGGCGCTGGCAAGCGTGACGGCATCCGCGCCCGAGCCGCCGAGAACCGTTTCGATATTGGCCAGCGTGACGCTGTTGCCGCCATCGGCGAGCGTGAGTTTGTCGTTGCCGCCGCCGAGATCGTAGCTGCCCTTGGCGACCGTGGCGGACAGCGTGACGGCATCCGCGCCGCCGCCGCCCAGGATGGTTTCCACGTTGGAAACCGCGAATGTGTTGCCGGCATTGGCCAGCGTGAGCTTGTCGTTGCCGGCGCCGAGATCGAGCAGGCCGCCATTGAAGCCGGACGAAAGCGTGATGCTGTCGGCGCCCGAACCGCCGGTGAGGCTTTCGACATTGCCGACCGTGGCGGAATTCTTGCCGCCTTGCAGCAGCAGGCTGTCGCTGCCGCCGCCCAGATTGAACAATGCGTTGGAAACCGGGCTGGTGATGGCGATGGAATCGTCGCCGGTCCCGCTGGTCAAGGTATCTACCTTGCCATGGGTCTGGCTGTAGCCATCATCTCCGAGTGTAACCACTACCGGCACGACGCATCGCTCTCCTTCTGAGACGCAATCCGGGATGTATTGGATGCTCCCGGCAGCAGACTACGCAAACCCTATGCCAGCCGATTCCGGCGGCGTTTTCTGGGCTTCCGTTCTTCTGAATTTCGCTGATTTTTAGCAAAACACAAGAGGCGTTTAACCATAGGGCGTGCCGGCCGTCACGTTTTCGCGGCAAGCCGCGGCAAAATCTGCCGGGCAGCCTGGAGGAACCCAAGCAAAATTTTGGCTTTTTCCCGGTATAGGCGATAAGAAACAATGGTATTTATCGGACAGGGTGAGAAAATGCCGCTGGGGGACGAGACAGCATGACCATCCGGGCCCGTTTATTCCTGGCCGTAACGCTTCTGGTTGGGGCGATCATCGCCGGCATGGTTGCCAGCGTGTTGCTGCTGCGCGCCGCCCAGCGTCATCTGGTCCAGGTGCGCGACCAGGCCCTGCTGCCGGTGATTCTCCTGCAGGAAGTATCCAACGCCTATGGCAATGGCGTTTCCGATCTGGCGGTGAAGGTGCGCAACGGCCTGACCAAATGGGAGGATGCGCATCGCCTGTCCGCCCAGGTGCAGGAAGGCGTGGATGCCGCTTGGCGGCGCTATACCGCCTCGGTGCGCGAACCCGAGGAGCGCCGCCTGGCCGGCGAGGTGGAATTGCGCATGCGCGCCGCCGAGGCCGGCCTGTCGATGTTCCGCGCAGCGCTGGAAGACGAGGATTTGCGCCAATTGGCCCGCTTCGTCGACGAGGTGATGTATCCGACGCTGGACCCGATCAACGAAAGGCTGAATGCGCTGGCGAAATACAAGATCGCCGCCTCCGACCGCGTGGTGCAGAGCGCGGAGGAGAATTTCCAACGCTTCGGCCAGGGCCTGTCGCTGCTGCTGGTGCTGGTGCTGTCGGTGGCCGGCTATGCGATCTTCATCGTGCAGGGCCGCGTGGCGCGGCCGCTGGGCGCCATAACGGATGCCATGGGCGCGGTGGCCGGCGGCAAGCTGGATGCCAGGATTCCCGGTCAACGGCGGCGCGACGAAATCGGCAAGCTGGCCCAGGCGCTGGCGAAATTCCGCGACAACGCCATCGCGCTGGACCAGGCGCGCGAGGCGATGGCGCGACAATCGCAGCAATTGCGCAACGTGCTGGACGGCATCAATCAAGGCATCACCGCCTTCGACGACAATTTCACCGTAACCATGGCCAACCGCAACGCGGAAACCATTACCGGCCTGCCCGGCCATCTGCTGACGCCGGGCGCGACGATGGCCGAGATGGTGCGCCATAATGTGAGAATCGGCGCTTATGGCGATGGCGATGCCGAGGAATTGTTCAAGCAGCGTTTCGCGGCGGTGACCGAACGCAGCTATCGCAAATCCGATGTCGGCTTCGCCAATGGCCGCGTGGTGGAAGTGGAGAATATCCCCACCAACGACGGCGGCTGGCTGCTGGTAAGCACCGACATCACCCTGCGCAAGCAGGCCGAAGAGGAATTGCGCGAGGCGCGCGATCTGGCGGAAGCCGCCACCAAGGCGAAATCCAGTTTCCTCGCCACCATGAGCCATGAAATCCGCACGCCGATGAACGGCGTGATGAGCATGGCGGAATTGCTGGAGCTGACGCCGCTGGACGGCGAACAGCGCCGCATGGCCAAGGTGATCCGCGACTCCGCGCAGGCGCTGCTGACGGTGATCAACGACATCCTGGATTTCAGCAAGATCGAAGCCGGCAAGCTGGATATCGAGGCGGTGCCTTTCTCGCTGGGCGACATGATGGACGGGGTGGGCGAATTGCTGGCGCCGCGCGCCGACGACAAGGCGCTGGATCTGCTGATCGACGTGGACCCCGCGCTGGCCGATAAGCGCATCGGCGATCCCACCCGGCTGCGGCAGATCCTGCTCAATCTGGGCGGCAACGCGGTGAAATTCACCCATGAAGGCAGCGTGACCTTGCGGGTGCGCGCCAAGCCCGGCGATCCCGACCGGCTGTTGTTCAGCGTGATTGATACCGGCATCGGCCTGACGCCCGAGCAACAGGAAAAACTGTTCAAGCCCTTCGAGCAGGCCGACAGTTCGACCGCGCGCAAATACGGCGGCACCGGACTTGGGCTGTCGATCTGCCAGCGGCTTTGCGAATTGATGCATGGCGAGATCGGCGCGCGCAGCGAAGCCGGCAAGGGCTCGGAATTCTGGTTCGACTTGCCGCTGACGGCGGCCGAAGGCGCCGAAAAGCCGAAGCCGGCGCATGATATTTCCGGCTGCCGCGCGCTGCTGGCCGGCCTGCCGGCGGATCAACTGGCGCTGGCGCGGCAATATCTGTGCGCGGCCGGCATCGGCAACATTGTCGAGGCCAACAGCCTGGGCGCGGCCAAGCTGATGCTGGCCGATGGCGCGTATGATCTCGCCCTGCTGGATGCGTGCAGCGCCGATGGCTCGGTGCTGCATTTCCCAAGCGAGGCCAAGGCCGCCGGCAGCGGCGATGCAACCTTCGCCCTGGTGGCGCCGCGCAGCCTGGTTTCGACGCTGGACAATGCGGCGCGCGGCAATTTCGGCCTTACCCTGACCTATCCGCTGAGCCGGCATAATCTGTGGCGCGCCGCCGCGATGGCGATGGGCGTGGCGCAGCATGATGCGGGCGAAACCGCTTTCCGCGAGGATATGGCCTGGCTGCCGCCCAGCCTGGCGGATGCGCGCGACAAGGACGCGCTGATCCTGGTGGCGGAAGACAACGCCACCAATCAGGTGGTGATCCGGCAGATGCTTTCGCGCATGGGCTTCGCCTGCGAGATCGGCGGCAATGGCGCGGTGGCGCTGGAAATGTATCGCAAGGGCCGCTACGGCCTGCTGCTGACCGATTTCCATATGCCGGAAATGGACGGCTTCGAACTGACCGGTCATGTGCGCGCCGAGGAGGCGGCTGGCAGGGCGCGGATTCCGATCCTGGCGCTGACCGCCGATGCGCTGACCGGCACCGAACAGCAATGCCTGGATGCCGGCATGGACGGCTATCTGACCAAGCCGATCAACAGCCGCGTGCTGGGCGACGCCTTGGCGAAATGGCTGCCGCAGGCCCTACCGCTGCGCCGGCCGGCCGGCCGCGATGCCAGCCTGGCCAAGCCCAGCCCGGCCACGCCGCGATGGGACCCGGACATTTTCGATCCGGCGCGGCTGACCGAAACCTTCGGCGCCTTCGATGCCGGCGCGGCGGAATTCCTCAGCCGCTTCGTGGAAGATGCGATGGAAAAGCTGCCCATTATCGCCGCCGCCGCCGGAGCGCGGGATTTGAAGGCGCTGCGCCACGAGGCCCATGCGCTGAAGGGCGCGGGCTATTCGATGGGCACGACGCGGCTGGGCAATCTGGCCGCCGACCTGCAGGATGCCTGCGATGCCGAGGATGCCGACACCGCCCTGCTGATGGCGGAATTGCTGGGGCCCACCATCGTTGAATTGCAGGCGGCCCTGCCGAAAATCCTGCAAAGCAAAAGCTGAACCGCGCCATGGCGATAGAATACGAAAAAATCCGCATCCTGGTGGTGGAGGACGAAAGCTATACGCGGCAGATCATTTGCGGCCTGCTGCGCCAGCTCGGCTTCCGGCTGATCGACGAAGCCGCCGATGGCGAGGCCGGCTTCAAGGAATTGGTGCGCACCCGGCCGGTGCTGGTGCTGTGCGATGTGCATATGCAGCCGCTGGACGGCCTGGGCTTCCTGGCCAAACTGCGCGGCATGAGCAACGCCGCCTTCGGCGCGTTGCCGGTGATTTTCCTCACCGCCGACAAGCAGCAGGAAACCGTGCTCACCGCCAAGAAGCTGCAAGTGGACGGCTATCTGGTGAAGCCGGTATCGCTTACCGCGCTGAAGCAGCGCATCGACCTGGTGCTGCAAAAGAAACTGGGGCTGTAGCTTTTTATCGCGTCATGCCCGGACTTGTTTCGGGCATCCATCGTTGGGCATCCATCGTTGGGCAGCCGCGCCGTGTCCGGCATGGACCCTCGGAACAAGTCCGAGGGTGGCGATCATTCGCCGGCTATCGCCAAGCCCTATGCTTCGCCAAGCTTACGCTTCATTGGACAGGATCAGGTTGCGCACCAGCGGATAGATCTGGTTCTGCCAGCGGCGGCCGTTGAACACGCCGTAATGGCCGGCGCCGGGCTGCAGATGGTGGCGCTTGCGATAGGGCCGCAGGCCGGTGCAGAGATCGTGGGCGGCGAGCGTCTGGCCCACCGAGCAGATGTCGTCCTTCTCGCCTTCCACGGTGAGCAAGGCGGTGCGGCGGATGGCGCCGGGATTGACCTTGTGGCCGCGCCAAGTGAGCTCGCCCTTGGCCAAGCGGTATTCCTGAAACACGTATTGCACGGTTTCGAGATAGAATTCGGCGGCGAGATCGAGCACGGCGAAATATTCGTCGTAGAATTCCTTGGTGATCTCGGCCTTGTCGTATTCGCCGCGCGAGAGATGCTCGAACAGATCGAGATGCGAGCGCATATGGCGATCCGGATTCATCGCCATGAAGGCCGTGAGCTGCACGAAGCCGGGATAGACCCGGCGGCCGGCGCCGGGATGGCAATCGGGCACCACGTCGATCAGGTTCTTCTCGAACCATTCGATGGGATGGCCGGTGGCGAGCTGATTCACTTCGGTGGGATTGATGCGGCAATCGATCGGACCGGCCATCAAGGTCATCGAAGCCGGCGCGGCGCGATGCTTCTGCTCGGCCATCAAGGCCGCCGCCGCCAGCACCTGCACGCAGGGCTGGCACACCGCCACCACATGGGCGCCGGGGCCGAGTTCGTCGAGGAACCGCATCACATGCTCGACATATTCATCGAAGCCGAAGCGGCCGGCTTCCAACGGCACATCGCGCGCGTTATGCCAGTCGGTGATATGCACATCATGCTCGGGCAGCAAAGTCTCCACCGTGCCGCGTAGCAAAGTGGCGTAATGGCCCGAAAGCGGCGCCACCACCAGCACGCGGGGCTGCTGCGCATCAATATCCTTGCGGAAACGCAGCAAAGTGCCGAACGGCGTGACCAGGCGCTTCTCTTCCGTCACTTCCACTTCGCGGTTGCCGACCGTGACGCTGGGGAGGTTATAGCTCGGCCGCCGATGGGTGAGATCGGCGCGCGACAGCATCTCGAAACCGGCGGCGAACGTGCGCAGCGGCAGGCTTTCGGCAAAGCCGTTGAGCGGGCTGCGGATGGTTTGCTGCGCGAACCGGGCCATGGCACGCACCGGCTCCATCATGTCGGAATAGGCTTGGTAGGCTCGGTACATCATGGGGCAGCGAATTCCACTCCTGAGCGGACCGCCCCCGGGCCATGCGACAATTGGGACCGGGAATTTGTGAGCCGCTTGTGAAAAGGCTAGTGCAATTCGTGTTGCACTGCGAGATAATAATGCAGCAACGGGCGGCGGACTCAACACTCCCGGACTGCCCGGATAGCAGGAAACATTGCCCGAAAGCGGCTACTTTCCGTTGGGTAATCAATGGGATGTCTGCCGCCAGAGCGAGGATGTCATGTCGAAGGCTGTGTCATGTCGAAGGCTGTAGCCGCTGTAAAAGCGAAACCCGGCGCCAAGGCTGCCAAGGCAGCGCCCGCCGAGGCCGCGCTTGCCATCAGCAGCAAGAATTACTCTTCCTGGTCGCTGCGCGGCTGGCTGCTTTGCAAGATGGCAGGGCTGTCGGTGGCCGAGCAGCGGGTATCGCTGGACGACCCCTCCACCCGCGCCGAATTGCTGCTGCTTTCGCCGTCTTTCCTGGTGCCCTGCCTTACTCATAACGACGTGAAGGTGTGGGACACCTTGGCGATCGCCGAATATCTGAATGAAATCCGCCCCAAGGCCGGGCTGCTGCCGGCCAACCAAGCGGCGCGCGCGCATTGCCGTGCGGTATCCGGCGAAATGCATTCGGGTTTCGCCAATCTGCGCTCGGCGCTGCCGATGAATCTGAAGGCGCATTACAAGGGCTTCAAAATCTGGGCCGGCGCTCAGGCCGATATCGACCGCGTGCTGGAAATCTGGAGCGAATGCCTGCTGCAATATGGCGGCCCGTTCCTGTTCGGCGACGCGCCCACCCTGGCCGATGCCATGTATGCGCCGGTCTGCACCCGCTTCCAAACCTACGACGTGAAGCTGGACGGCGCCTGCGCCGCCTATCGCGACACGATCCTGGCCCTGCCGGCGATGCAGGAATGGATCCGGGATGCGCGGCTGGAGCCGGATGAAGTGGAAGAACTCGACGTAGAGTTCTGATCGCCCGCTCCGCCTCCCTCGCACTTGTTGCGAGGGCCCATGCCTGACACGGCAAAACCGCCGAAGCATGGATGCCCGCTTGCGCGGGCATGACGATGATGCGCACCGAATCCTGTCTATTCAGCGCCCGTAGATATCGTCCAGCCGGACGATATCGTCCTCGCCGACATAATCGCCCGATTGCACTTCGATGATTTCGAGCGGGATTGCCGCGGCATTCTCCAGGCGATGCACTTGGCCCGCGGCGATATAGGTAGATTGATTCACCAGCAGGGTGAAGCTTTCCTCGCCGCGCGTGACGCGGGCCTCGCCATGCACCACCACCCAATGCTCGCTGCGGCGGCCATGCTTTTGCAGCGAAATCTTGCCGCCGGGATGCAGCCATAGCCGCTTCACGCGATGATGCGGCCCTTCGGCCAGATCTTCGTACCAGCCCCAGGGGCGATAAACCCGCATCGGCTCGGTGGCTTCGCGCCGGCCCATGGCTTTCAGACGATCCACCACCTGCTTCACATCGGCGGCGCGCGCTTTATCGGCCACCAGCACGGCATCGCGGCCCGCCACGACAACGGCATCCTTCAGGCCGATGGCGGCCAGCAGCAGGCCATCGGCACGGAGATAGCTGCCTTGGCTGTCCAGCGCCAGCACATCGCCTTGCAGCACATTGCCATCCTGATCGGGGCCGCTTTCCGCCCACAAAGCCGGCCAGCCGCCGATATCGGACCAGCCCATATCGACGGGCATCACGGCGGCGCGCGCGGTGCGCTCCATCACCGCGTAGTCGATGGACTCGCCGCGCATGGCGGAAAACGCCGCCGGATCGAGGCGGAAGAAAAACAGATCGCGCGCGCCGGCATCCAACGCCTTGCGGCTGGCTTGCAGCAGATCGGCGCAATGCGTTTGCAATTCCGCCAGCATGGCATCGGCGCGAAACAGCAGGATGCCGGCATTCCAGAAAAAATCTCCGCCCGCGATATAACGCGCCGCCGTGGCCGCGTCCGGCTTTTCGGCGAACCGCGCCACGGCATAGCCGCCGGCATCCAGGGCCGCGCCGCGCTGGATATAGCCATAGCCGGTTTCCGGCGCGGTGGGCTGGATGCCGAAGGTGACCAGATGGCCGGCGCGGGCCAAGGCTTCGGCGCTGCGCACGGCCTGCAAAAAAGCGTCCGGCTTGCGCACCAGATGATCGGAGGGCAATAGCAGCAAGAGGTCGTCGGGTTCAGCCAGGCTGGCCGCCACCGCCACCGCCGGCGCGGTGTTGCGCCCCACCGGCTCGACCACCAGCGACAACGGCTCGATGCCGGCTTCGCGCAATTGCTCGGCCACGATGAAGCGATGCTGTTCATTGCAGATCACCAGCGGCGGGCCGAAGCCTTCCGCCTGCAAACGCAGGGCGGTCTGCTGCAACAGCGTTTGCTCGCCGGCCAGGGCATGCAATTGCTTGGGATATAATTCGCGCGACAGCGGCCAAAGCCGCGTGCCGGCGCCGCCCGAAAGGATGACCGGACGGATCGCCATGGCTTATTCGTGCAGGCCGTGGCGGCGCACGTCGCTTTCGCGCTTCACCGCGATCAGATCGGCCGCCACCATTTCGCGCACCATGCTTTCCAAACTGGTGGTGGCCTGCCAGCCGAGCTTTTCGCGCGCCTTGGTGGGGTCGCCGAGCAGCAAATCCACCTCGGTGGGGCGGAAATAGCGCGGATCGACCGCCACGAGTTCCGCGCCGCTGGCGGCGTCATAGCCCTTCTCGTCCACGCCCTGGCCCTGCCAGCGGATTTTGCGGCCGGTTTCCAGGAAAGCCATTTCGATGAAATCGCGCACGCTGTGGGTGCGGCCGGTGGCCAGCACGAAATCATCCGGCTTGTCCTGCTGCAGCATGCGCCACATGCCTTCCACATAATCGCGGGCATGGCCCCAATCGCGCTTGGCATCCAGGTTGCCGACATAAAGCCGCTGCTGCAGGCCAAGCTGCATCGCCGCCACCGCGCGGGTGATCTTGCGGGTGACGAAGGTTTCGCCGCGCACCGGGCTTTCATGGTTGAACAGAATGCCGTTGGAGGCATGCAGGCCATAAGCCTCGCGGTAATTCACCACGATCCAATAGGCATAGAGCTTGGCCACCGCATAGGGGCTGCGCGGATAGAACGGCGTGGTTTCGCGCTGCGGCGTTTCCTGCACCTTGCCGTAAAGCTCGGAGGTGGACGCCTGATAGAAGCGCACGCTGTTTTGCAGGCCGAGGATCAGGATGGCTTCGAGCAGCCGCAGCGTGCCGAGCGCATCGGCATTGGCGGTGTATTCCGGGGTTTCGAAACTCACCTGCACATGGCTTTGGGCGGCCAGGTTGTAAATCTCGGTGGGCTGAATCTGCTGCACCAGCCGGATCAGGTTGGTGGCATCGGTCATGTCGCCGTAATGCAGATGGAAGCGCACCTCGCGCTCATGCGGATCGTGATAGAGATGATCTATGCGCGCGGTGTTGAACGATGAAGACCGGCGCTTGATGCCATGCACCGTATAGCCCTTGGCGAGCAGCAATTCGGCCAGATAGGCGCCATCCTGCCCGGTCACCCCGGTGATCAGGGCCACTTTTTCCGCCATAGATGCCGTCTCCCGAACCGAAAATCCGCTCCTGGCTGGGCTTAGGCCCTGCCCTGGCCGCTGTCAAGCTTGCGGGGCGGCAGGGGGGTTGCTAAACATCCCCAAGCCCCTGTTAACCCTCTGATTGCGACGACCGCTGATGGCGATTTCCCCGGCCGACCCGACCTCCCTGCGCAAGCGCGCCATCCGCGACCATGCCGACCGCTATGCGCCGGAACGAGCGGGCTGGATCGCGCGCAACCGGTTTTTCCATGAACAGGACCTGACCTATCTGCGCTTCCTGATTCCCGCCGGCAAAAGCGTGCTGGAGCTGGGCTGCGCCACCGGCGAATTGCTGGCGTCGCTGGAGCCGTCGCGCGGCGTGGGCGTGGATCTTTCGCAGGTTTGCGTGGACGAAGCGCGCGCGCGCTTTCCCGATCTGGAATTCCATGCCGGCGATCTCGAGAATCCGGCGACGCTGGACGGCATCCATGGCCCGTTCGATTTCATCCTGCTGTCGGATACCATCGGCGATCTGGAAGACGTGGAGCGCAGCCTCAGCCTGCTGCACCGGCTTTGCGATGCCGATACAAGGCTGGTGATCGTCTATCACTCGCCGCTCTGGGCGCCAGTGCTGAAAGCCGCCGAGGCGCTGGGCTTCAAGATGCCGGCCACGCCGAAGAACTGGCTGCGGCCGAGCGATATCGAGGCGTTGCTGGGGCTTGCCGATTTCGATCCGATCCGCAGCGAGATGCGCACCCTGATGCCCAAGCGCCTGCTCGGCCTGGGCGGATTGCTGAACCGCTATATCGGCACCTTGCCGTTCATCCGCGCACTCTGCCTGCGCAATTTCGTGGTGGCGCAATCGCTGCCCAAGCGGCGCGAGAGCGTGCCGCACTCGGTTTCCATCGTGATTCCGGCGCGCAACGAACGCGGCAATATCGAACCGGCGATCCAGCGCCTGCCGCGCTTCGCCGAGGATATGGAAGTGATCTTCGTGGAAGGCCATTCGCAAGATGGCACCTGGGAAGAGATGCAGCGCGTGCGCGACGCCCATCCCGATTGGGACATCAAGTGCATGCAGCAGACCGGCAAGGGCAAGGCCGATGCGGTGTGGATGGGCTTCGACGCCGCGCGCGGCGACATATTGATGATCCTGGACGCGGATTTGACCGTGCCGCCGGAAGACCTGCCGAAATTCTGGCGCGCGCTGACCACCGGCAAGGGCGATTTCATCAATGGCAGCCGTCTGGTCTATCCGATGCAGGACGGCGCCATGCAGACCTTGAATTTCTTCGCCAACCACGCTTTCTCGATCATCTTCAGCTTCCTGCTGAACCAGCGCTTCACGGATACGCTGTGCGGCACCAAGGTGATTTCGCGCCGGCATTATGCCGTGCTGAAGGAGAACCGCAGCTATTTCGGCGATTTCGATCCGTTCGGCGATTTCGACCTGATTTTCGGCGCGGTGAAGCAGAATCTGAAAGTAGTGGAAGTGCCGATCCGCTATGCCAGCCGCAGCTATGGCGAAACCCAGATCAGCCGCTTCCGCCATGGCGTGCTGCTGCTGCGCATGGTGCTGTTCGCCTATCGCAAGCTGAAGGCATTCTGAGCATGGGCGACGAGGCGGCGACGGATTATCGCGCCGCCTGGCAGCGCAAGCCCGTGCTGCGCGCGATCTATCACGATTATTATCAGCGCCTGCTGGCGCAGTGCCGGCCCGAAGGCCGCACGCTGGAAATCGGCGGCGGCTCGGGCAATCTGAAAACCTTCCTGCCCGATGCGATCTCCACCGACATCGCCGCCGCGCCCTGGCTGGATGCGGTGGCCGATGCCCAGGCCTTGCCGTTTGCCGACAACAGCTTCGCCAATATCGTGATGGTGGATGTGCTGCATCACCTGGCCTATCCGCGCTGTTTTCTGGCCGAGGCGCAGCGCGTGCTGCGGCCGGGCGGCCGATTGGCGATGATCGAACCGGGCATCACGCCGCTGAGCCATCTGTTCTATCATCTGCTGCATCCCGAGCCGGTGCGCATGCAGGCCGAACCGCTGGGCGATGCGCCGCAATGCGACCCGAAGAATCCCTGGGATTCCAATCAGGCGATCCCGACCTTGCTGTTTCGCCGCGATGCCAAACGCCTGCCCGCCGCGATGCCGGGGCTGCGGCTGATCCGTGCCGAATGGCTGTCGCTGTTCGCCTATCCGCTATCCGGCGGCTTCAAGCCCTGGTCGCTGCTGCCGGCCTTCGCCGCCAAGCCGCTGCTGCGCCTGGAAGACCGCTTGATGCCGCTGCTGGGGCCGCTGATGGCCTTCCGGCTGCTGGCGGTGCTGGAGCGACCCGCATGAGGCTGGCATGAGGCTGATTCCGAATCTCGGCCGGCAAGGCAAACTGGCGGCGATCTTCATCGCGCTGAATCTGCTGCTGCTGCTCTGGGCCGCGCCGGAAGCCACATATATCCATGGCGGCGATGCGGCGCTGTATATGGGCCCGGCGAAAACCCTGTGGCAGCATGGCATTCTGGCCAGCGGGCCGGAGGCGCTGGATGTGCCGCTGAGTTTCGCGCCGCCGCTTTATGCCATCCTGCTGGCGCCCTTCGTCGGCCTGCTGCCTTGGCCGATGGCTTTGGCGGCCATCGTGATGCTGCAACTCGTGATGCTGTGGTTCACCGCCCGCGCCGCGCGCGGCCTGCTGCCGAAATCGCTGGAGAATGCCCGCGACGGCGCGCAATTGCTGGTGCTGTTCAATCCCAATGCGATTTTCACCGCGCATCTGATTCAGCCGGAAAGCCTGTTCACCCTGCTGGCGACCTTGGCGCTGGTGGGCATCTGGCGGCAGGCGCTGATGCCCGGCTGGGTGCGCGCCATCGGCGTGGGCCTGATGCTGGGGCTTGCCACGTTGACGCGGCCGGTGGCGCTGTATGCGATTCCGCTGCTGCCCTTCCTGCTGCCGCTGCTGGCGCTGATCGCCGCGCCGATGCGCAGCGGCGCGCGCCGCCGGCCGCCGCAAGGCATTGCAACATCCGGCATCGTGCTGACCGTGACCGCCCTGCTCTGCGTGGCGCCCTGGTTCGCGCGCAACGCCATCGAATTCGGCAAGCCGTTCTTCACCAGCAATGCCGGCTTCTATCTCTCCGACCAATATGTGGAGCTGCTGCAAATCAGCCGCGGGCTTTCCGCCGGCGAGGCTTCCACGGAACGCTATCGTCAGATCAACGCGGCCGCCGAAAAGGCCGGCCTGACGGATTTCGACGCCCGGCCGGGGCCGGAACGCTCGGCCTTCACGGCGCAAGTGATCGGCCCGCTGATCCTGCAGCAAACGCCGGCCACCTTGGCCAAGGCGCTGGCGCGCTCCTGGGCGGCTTTGTTCGTCGGCGGCGGCGCGTCCAACGGCAAGAATTATCTCGACCTGCCGGGCGAGACGCCCACGCAATTCCTGCAAAGCTATCGCTGGCAGGGACTGGCGGCGTTCGCGCAGGATTTTCTCGGCCAGGGCCAGATCGTCTATCCGCTGCTGGTGCTGCTCACCGCCGCTTTCGCGCTGCTGATGCGGCTGGCCGGGCTGCTCGGCCTGTGGCGGCTGTGGCGCGAGGGCGAGACCGGCCTGCTGCTGCTGCTGCTGGCCGAACTGATCTATTTCACGCTGAGCTATCTGTTCCTCGGGCAATCGCGCTTCCGCGTGCCGATGGAACCGGCCTTGCTCACGCTGGCCGCGCTGGGCCTGAGCTGGGCGGCGCCGAAGCGCCGGCGCTAATCCGCGAAAAACAATGCCGGAGGAAGCCATGAGCGACGAAGCCACCATCGCGGATATCCGCAAGCTCGAAGCGGCGCGGATGCAGGCCATGCTGGATAATGATGCGGCCATGCTGGACAAATTGCTGGCGGACGACCTGCTCTACACCCATTCCAATGCCCAGAGCGACAGTAAGGCGGCGTATCTGGACAAGCTGCGCGCCGGCAGCGTGCGCTATCTGCGCCTCGCCATGCATGACCAGGCGATCCGCCCGCTCGGCGAGGCCGCCGCCTTGGTGACCGGCCGGATGACGGCGGAAGTGGAACTGGGCGGCACGCCGCGCAGCCTCAACAATCTCTTCGCCACGCTGTGGCATAAGCGGAACGGCGCCTGGCGGATGGTGCTGTATCAGCCGACGCCAATACCCTGAGATTCGCATTTTCGGAGAGAGAATGGCGTCCCCTAGGGGATTCGAACCCCTGTTTGCGCCGTGAGAGGGCGCCGTCCTAGGCCTCTAGACGAAGGGGACCTGGGGGCTGGGCTGCGAAGGCGGCCCGGCCGGCCGGTCGGCGCGGCCAACCTGCGGGCGTGAACCCAAGGCGGTGCGCGAGGCGGCATCCTGATACTCGACCCGGGCCGCAGGCGCAAGCCCTAAACCTCGCCCGGCCCAGCCGCCCGGCGATGCCCCGAGCGCAACCCCGGCCACGCCGCCCGACAAGCCCCCAGGCAAGTCCCAGGCAAGTCCCAGTATAAAAACGGATTTTTTTGTGCCATCCGACGCTTGCAAAGCGGAAAACCGCCGCTATAGTCCGGCGCTGCAACGGGCCGGCTTGGCCGCCCTTGCCGCCGCGAGCGGGCGTAGCTCAGGGGTAGAGCACAACCTTGCCAAGGTTGGGGTCGTGAGTTCGAATCTCATCGCCCGCTCCAATTTTCCAAATTATTTCAGCAGATTATAACAGACTGCCGAAAGGTAGTTTTTTTGCTTTTCCATAGGTCGCCCCTGTGTCGCCACAACGCGGGGGATTAAGTCCGGCTATTCCTTCCTGCCGATTACCCGCGAGCCCTTCTAGTTTAGATTTCTGAGTTAAGATTTAGCACGCACCTCGGGATTTGCTTTGTTTCAAAGCCCGCTCAGACAATCTTGAATGGTGTCCGCTAATGCCGAATTCGAAAATCTGTAGGTCTTTCATATCGTCGACCCATGAATAATCAGGAGGAATACAATGGGAAGGTTTTTCCAGAGAACTTGGAGGAGAACTAGCCAGTACATCTGTGATGCGAACAATCTCCCCCCGGGATTCCGTATCGTCCTTCTCAATGAAGATGGCAGAGCCATGCGCGATGACCTTGAAGTTCGAAGTGGGGATTTTGGCGTATTCCCCCGTACTTTTCTCGTTAGCCAGTTCCTCGATCAGGCGTTAACTATCAATATCAAACATCCTGAGGATATCGGCTTTGCAAGTGTGCAGTTGCGTGACCATAGGAACACACCAATTGATGATGACATGGTTCTTCGGGACGTTAGAGACATGGTGGGCTCTCGCGGTGAACATAGTGACGCATATTGGCAAAAGGCGGAAATCGTAGATCAACTCGCTGATGATCTTGCCGAGGAATTGATGTCACACTTTGACGGTTGGGATGCGCCTTATGATTCAAATGATGACATTCTACCAAGAGCGTTTCTCCAACTGATGTTCGATAAATTCGAATTCGAGGATATTGAGTATTTATATCCGATTTATCTTGAGAAGGGGCGGCGGGGGCGATAATCCGGGTTCGGGGCTGAGCAGCGCCAGAATGGTCTATGTTGTCTGACGCCTAGTTCGTTCCTGAGCCAAGTTTTTGGGCAAAGCGGCTATCAAATATGTGCTTCCAATCAGCCACGCCCAGAGCGTCCCCGACGCCTGCTGCTCGCGTGAATGACCTGAATGAGTTGCGCCCCCTCACTTCGGCGGATGCACGCGGTGCCAATGTTCGGCGATGTCGCGGCGGCGGCAGATCCAGACATTGTCATGCGCCTGGATGTAATCCAGGAAACGCGCCAGCGCCTGGGCGCGGCCGGGGCGGCCGGCGAGGCGGCAATGCAGGCCCACCGACATCATCTTGGGCGCGCCGCGGCGGCCTTCGTCATACAGGCAATCGAAGGCATCCTTCAGGTAATCGTAGAAATCCTGCCCGGTGCCCAATCCGTTCAGCGTGGCGAATTTCATGTCGTTGTTGTCGAAGGTATAGGGAATCACCAGATGCGATTTCCTGGCGCCCTTCTTATTTGAAGCCGGCACCCAATAAGGCAGGTCGTCGTCGTAAGCATCGGAATCGTAGAGGAAGCCGCCCTCCTCGATCACCAGCTTGCGGGTGTTGGAGGAGAGCCTGCCGGTATACCAGCCCACCGGGCGTTCGCCGGCGGCCTGCTCGATAGCGGCGATGGCAAGCTTCATATGCGCGCGTTCGGTGGCGATGGGCACGCGGCTATAGTCGATCCAACGCCAGCCATGGGAGGCGATCTCATGGCCCTGCTCCACCATCGCCCGCACGGCTTCCGGGTAGCGCGCCACCGCCATGCCCACGGCGTATGACGTGAAGTTCAAACGCCGCTCGTGGAACAGCCGCATCAGCCGCCAGAAGCCGGCCCGCGTGCCGTATTCGTAAACCGATTCCACCTGCTCGTCGCGCATGCGCTTGCGCGGAATGCCGCCCGGCACTTCATGCAGAAAGACTTCCGATTCCGCGTCGCCATGCAGGATGTTGCGCTCGCCGCCTTCCTCGTAATTCACCACGAAGGACACCGCCACATTGGCGTTGCCCGGCCAGCGCGGATCCGGCGGATGCGCGCCATAGCCCTTCAAATCGCGCGGATAGGGCGTCTTGCCCATGGGCAGTTTCAACAGCCCGGCCTTGGCGGCAAGCTTGCGGCTCATGCTTCCCCCAGCAGCTTTTCCAGCGTGGCGGCCACCACCTCGGTGGCCTTGTAAAGATCGGTGAGAACCAGCTTTTCATCGGCGCGATGGCCGTTGGCTTCCAGCAGATTGCGCGGGCCGGCGCCATACAGCACGGTTTTGATGCCGGCCGCCGAATAATGCCGCGCATCGGTATAAAGCGGAATGCCTTCCGTACCCACGGGCACGCCCATGATGCGCGTGGCTTCAGTGGTGAGGATAGCGATCAGCTTTTCCACGCCCGGCACCGCGCCGAACGGGCGCGCCAGCATGATGCGCTCCACCTGCACGGCAATGCCGGGCAGGCCGCCGGCCGCCTTGGCGATCACATCGCGCAAAGCGGCTTCCACGGCTTCGGGCCGCTCTTCCGGGATCATGCGGCGATCCAGCCGGAAGCTCACTTTATCCGGCACCACATTGGTGTTGATGCCGCCCTTGATCAGCCCCACCACCATGGAGGGCGACACGATGCCCGGCACCTGCGAACGCTGCGCGCCCAGGCCATCGCGATAGGCATACAGCGCGTTCAGCACGCGGGTTGCGGCTTCCAGCGCATCATGCCCGGTATCGGGCCGCGCGGCATGGGCGGATTTGCCGTTCACCGTCACTTCCAGATGCAGGCAGCCGTTATGCGCGGTGGTGACGGCATAGGAAAAGCCGGCCGAAAACGCGTAATCCGGCTTGCTGAGGCCCTTGGCCAGAATCCATTCCGGGCCGATGGCGCCGCCGGCTTCCTCGTCGTAGGTCAGATGCAGTTCGATGGCGCCGCGCTTGAGCGTATTGGCCGCCTTCAGCGCCAGCAAGGCATAGGCGTAGGTGACGAAATCGGATTTCGACACCGCCGCGCCGCGGCCATACATCACGCCATCCTTCACCACGGCGGCATAGGGATCGACGCTCCAGCCTTCGCCGGGCGCCACCACATCGCCATGGGCGTTCAGCGCCACCACCGGGCCGCCGGGGCCGAAGCGATGGCGCACGATCAGGTTGGTGCAGGAGATCATGCCATTGGCGCGGCATTCCGCTTCCGGCACCGGATGGCGCTCGACTTCCAGGCCGAGCGCTTCCAGCAATTGCGCGGCGCGTGCGGCATGCGGCGCGCAATCGCCGGGCGGATTATCGGACGGCACCTTCACCAATTCGGCCAGCATGCCGCGCATGGCATCCTGCTGGCTGGCGATGAAGGCATGCAGGGAAACGGGCATGATCGGCTCCAACAAAAATCAGGCCGCGCGCGCGGCCGGGTCGACCAAACTGGCCGGATCAAAATGGGTGATGAAGTGATACAGCGCGGCGGTGGCGAGTTCCACATCCTGCGGCAGCACCGCCTCGAGCGGATTATGGCTGATGCCCTTGGTGCAGCGCATGAAGATCATGCCCACCGGGCAAAGCGCGGCAATCGTCATCGCATCATGGCCGGCCCCCGAGGGCAGATGCATGCTGGGCACATTCTGCGCCTTGATCGCAGCTTCCACCGCCTGCATCAGGCGCGGGTCGCAGGGCGTGGCGGCGCTGTTGTATAGCGGCGTGACGTTGGCCTCCACATTGCGGCGCTTGGCGATCGCCTGCAATTCGGCCAGCACATCGTCTGCCGCCTTGTCGCGCACGGCATCCACGCCGGCGCGAATATCAATGGAAAACCGCGCCGCGCCGGGAATCACGTTCACCGCGCCGGGCAAGGCCTCCATCTGCCCCACCGTGCCGACAAGCGTGGACGTGCCGGTGCAGCGGCGCTCGATATACAAAGCGGCCTCGGCGGCGGCCAGCAGCGCATCGCGCCGGCCGCCCATCGGCACCGTGCCGGCATGGCCGGCCAGGCCCTTGATCTCCACGCGATAGCGCCGCGCGCCGGAAATCGCCGTCACCACGCCCAGCGCCAGACCGTTCGCCTCCAGCACCGGGCCCTGCTCGATATGCAATTCCATGAAGGCGGCCAGCTTGCGGCCAGGCATATCGGCCGGCCATCTGCACGCAGCGATGCCGGCGGGATCGAGGCCGAAATCGCGCATCGCCTGTTCGAGGCTGATGCCGTCGCGATCCTTCGCCGCCAGCATGCCGGGTTCGAACTGGCCGGCGATGGCGCGGCTGCCGGTCATGGTGGCGCCGAAGCGGGTGCCTTCCTCGTTGCTGAAACCCACCAGTTCGATGCCGAAGGGCAGCGAAAGGCCGCGCTTGCGGATTTCCGCCAGGCAGGCAATCGCCGCGATCACGCCCAGCATGCCATCGTATTTGCCGGCATTGCGCACCGTATCGAGATGCGAGCCGAGCATCAGCCAGGGTGCGGCATTATCAACGGCGGGCAGGCGGCCGATCAGGTTGCCGGCGCCATCCTGATGCACCATCATGCCGGCCGCGCGCATCCAGCCAGCCACCAGTTCGTTGGCCTGGCGATGCGCCGGCGTGAAGGTGGTGCGGGTGAGATGCTCGGGCACTTCGCTGATGCGGCCGAGTTCATCCAGCTGCGCCATCACGCGGTCGGAAAAAATCGGGGTCACGGACATGGCGGCCTCGCGGGAAGAACCGTATAGATTGCGGCCAGCATAATAGCCGGGCCGGGGCAGGAAAAACCATGCTGGATGCCGACAAATTCCTCCGCGCGCTGTTCGACGCCGCCCTGGCGGCGGCCGATCCGGCGCGCTGCCTGGCGCCCTTCCTGGCTCCCCTCCTGGCCAGTCCGCCCAAACCGCCGGGCCGCACCGTGGTGGTGGGGGCCGGCAAGGCGGCGGCCACCATGGCCCGGGCGGTGGAGCGGGCCTGGCCCAAGGATGCACCGCTTTCCGGCGTGGTGGTCACCCGCTATGGCCATGGCGCGGCTTGCGAACGGATCGCGGTGCGCGAGGCTTCGCATCCGGTGCCCGATGCCGCCGGCATGGCGGCGGCGGCCGAAATCCTGCAAGCCGTGCAGGGCTTGGGCCCGGACGATCTGGTGCTTTGCCTGATCTCGGGCGGCGGCTCGGCCCTGCTGGCGCTGCCCGCCGAGGGCTTGAGCCTGGCCGATAAAAAGGCCGTGAACCAGGCGCTGTTGGCCT
>JAYSEE010000021.1:0-6377 GCA_041914045.1 Ferrovibrio sp.
TCCCAAGCGGGTGGTATTCGCCGAGGGCGAGGAAGAAACCGTGATCCGCGCCGCTTTGGCCTTCCGCGATGCCGGCTACGGCACGCCGATCCTGGTCGGCCGTTCCGAACGCATCGCCGCCACCATGAAGGAAATCGGCCAGAACAATCTCGATGGCATCGAGATCAGCAATGCGCGCGTCAGCAGGCATAACGAGGCCTATACCGAATTTCTCTACAAGCGCCATCAGCGCCGCGGTTCGCTGCATCGCGACGTGCAGCGCCTGGTCAACCTCGACCGCAACGTGTTCGGCGCCTGCATGGTGGCGATGGGCCATGCCGACGCCATGGTCACCGGCGTGACGCGCACCTACAGCGTTTCCTATGAAGGCGTACGCTGGGCGATTGATCCGGCGCGCGGCCAGCGGCCGATGGGCGTCAGCATCATCGTGGCGCGCGGCCGCACCGTGTTCATCGCCGATACCTCGATCACCGAACTGCCGGGTTCGCGCGATCTCTGCCAGATCGCCATCGAGGCCGCCGATATGGCGCGCAAGATGGGGCACGAGCCGCGCGTGGCGCTGCTGTCGCATTCCAATTACGGCAATGCGCCGGGCGGCGTGGTGGATGTGGTGCGTCAGGCGGTGATCGAGCTTGATGCGCTGCAGGCCGGCGGCCAGACGCTCGGCTTCGAATACGACGGCGAAATGGCCGCCAATGTGGCGCTCGATCCCGATCTGATGAAGCTCTATCCGTTCTGCCGCCTGTCCGGCCCGGCCAATGTGCTGATCATGCCCGGTCTGCATTCGGCGCTGCTGTCGTCGCAATTGCTGTCGCAGCTCGGCGGCGGCACGGTGATCGGCCCGCTGCTGGTGGGCATGGACAAGCCGGTGCAGATCGTGCCGATGGGCGCGACGGTGAGCGACTTGGTGAACTTCGCGGCGCTGGCGGCTTATAACGTGCGGTAATCAGCCGCGCGCGAACAGCAATTCGGCCGACGCTTCGCTTTGCGCCAGCGTCGCGCCGTAGCCGGCATGGGCGGCAAGATCGCGGGCATGGCGGGCCAGCGCGGCATTCGGCTCGCTCGGCATCGGGCCGCTGCTGGACAGACCGTTGCTCAAGCTCTCGGGCAGTTTGGCGGATGCATTGGCCGCCGTCGGCTCGGCCAGGATGCGCCAGGTTTCGCCTTCATTCAGCAGCCGCAGCCGGCCGCCGCGCGGCAGCGCTCCGGCCATGCCGAACAGACCCAGCAGCAAAGCCTTGCCCAGCGGCTTGGGCAGGTCGCCCGGCAGCACGCCCAAAGCGGGCGGCTCGAAGACCACGCGGCCGCCGGCGAAATAGTCGATGGCCACGCGCTGCAATTCGCTGCCCGGCATGGCGTCGGTCAAATCGCCCGATGCGCCCAGCGCCAGCCGGAAGAAGGCCAGCCGGCGGGCGGCGTCGTTGGCGCTCTGGGCGATCAGGCGCACGGCTTCGTCGCGCATCTGCGGATCGGTTTCCTCGGCCATCAATTCGGCGCCGTTGCTCACCGCGCCGATGCTGCCGGCCAGATCGTGGCAGAGCTTGGAGCAAATCAGCGCCACGAGGTCGAGGTCGGCGGCTGCGGCAATGGGCATGGCGAAAATCTCCGGTCGTGGCGGATGGCTCCGAATCTCTGTAGAATGCCGCGTCCGCGCAATCAACCCGGAGCAGCGCCTTGCCGCACGCGCCCAATGCGTTTTCCAGCTATGTGCCCGGCGATTGGGTGCGCCATCCCGAAGCCGAGGATTGGGGCCTGGGCCAGGTGCAATCGGCGGTGGGGGCGCGGGTGACGGTGAATTTCCAGCATGCCGGCAAGCGGCTGGTGAATACCGATCAGGTGGCGTTGCAGATCGTGAAGACATCGGAAGACTGATCATGGCTTATGACGTTTCCTTGTCCCCTGGCTTGCCCAGCGGCTTACCTGGCAGCCTGCTGGGCCTGGCCTATCGGGCCGCCGACGCCATCATGGCGATCTACGCCACGCCGTTCGAAACCCGCGCCAAGGACGACCGCAGCCCGGTCACCGATGCCGACGAGGCTGCCGAGGCGGTGATCCTGTCCGGCTTGGCCAGCCTTACGCCCGGCCTGCCGGTGGTGGCGGAGGAGGCGGCGGCGCGGGGCGAGATTCCCGATGTGGCGGGCGGGCGTTTCTGGCTGGTCGATCCGCTGGACGGCACCCGCGAATTCATCAAGCGCAATGGCGAATTCACCGTGAATATCGCGCTGATCGAACAGGGCGTGCCGGTGCTGGGCGTGGTGCTCACGCCGGTGGATGGCGTGGCCTATCTCGCCACGGCGCAGGGCGCGACGCGCCACCGCAGCCGCATGGATGCCGTGGGCGAACCCATCGCGGCGCGCCGCGTGCCGGCCGCCGGCGCTGTGGCGATGACCAGCCGCAGCCATCCGGAAGCCGAAGCCGAAGCCTGGCTGGCCGGCCAGCAAGTGGCCAGCCGCATGGAAGCCGGTTCGTCGCTGAAATTCTGCCGTATCGCCGAAGGTCTCGCCGATCTCTATCCGCGCTTCGCGAAAATCAGCGAATGGGATACCGCCGCCGGCCAAGCCGTGTTGGAAGCCGCGGGCGGCAGCGTGCGCGATCTGGAAGGCCAGCGGCTGCGCTATGGCAAGCCGGCCTTCCGCAATTCAAGCTTCATCGCGCGCGGGCGCGACTGATATCAGTTCAGGTCGGGCTTCAATTCAGACCGGCGGAATTCGCGCGCAATTGCGCGAAGCGCAGCACCTGTTCGGCATCCAGCAACGCCTTGGCTTCCAGATGCGCTTGCAGATAGGCGGCGCGCAGCTTGCCTTCCAACTCGCCGATGCGGCTGCTTAGGCCATCAATGCGCGCCTGGTCGATGCTGTCATCGGCGAAAGAGCGTTGCAGGCGTTTTTCCAACCCGGCGATTTGACGGCCCAGAGCAGCGGCCTCGCCTTGCAGGCGGGTTTGCAGGCCGCGCATTTGCAGGTGCTGGGTTTCGCTCAAGGCCAGCGCATCGGCCAGATCCAGCACCGATTGCGGATCGGGATAGGTGCTGCGTTCGGCCACGGCGTTGTATTCCTGGCCGTCGATCAGGCCCAGCAGGCGCTGCTGATCGTAAGGCGCGGGAGTGCCGCTATGGATGATATCGGCATTGCCTTGAAAATGCGCCTGCTTGCCGGCATAGGCCGCGCCGGCGACAAGAAGGGCCCCAAGGATGAAAGCTGCAAAGCTGCGAGACATCGTATACTCCTGACACATCCCGTCATGGCGCATCGCAAAGGCGAAAATATGGCGAATCAGGCCGCGCGGGGTGCGATTGTCTATAGGGTTCACGGAGCGATGGGCAGCATCCTGCGCCGATCAGATGATCGCGCGGTGACGTACGTCACATTTGCCAAGCATGTGATCTATCACATCTGGATCACATCGGCGTGCGCGGGCGAGGCATGGAGCTTGTCCACCAAGGCGGTGCGGCGCTCCAGCACCGCACGCTGGTTGATATAGCCCTTGTCGGTAATCTCGTTGGCGTCGATCGAGGCCGGTTCTTCCAGCAAAAGCAAGCGCGCAATGCGGCTGGACGATCCGGTCTGGCCCGCATTATAGGCGGCCAGCTTTTCGTGCAGCGCCGCTGCCAGTTCGGCCGCCGGCATTTGCTTGGCCGCCGCGCTGGGCCAGGCCAGCAGCCCGGCCTCGGCGCGGTCATGCCCGGTCACCACCGCATCTTGCAGCAGCGGCGAGCAAGCCGCCAAGGCCGCCACGCGCAGACCGCCCACATGCACCCAGGTGCCGGTGGTAAGCTTGAAATCCTCCGCCGTGCGGCCATCGAACAGGATGCCGCCATTGGCATCATTTGCATCGGCCAGGCGGCCGGCATCGCCGATGCGGTAATAGCCTTCCGCGTCGAAGGCGGCGGCATTCAGTTCCGGCGCGCCGAGATAGCCCGGCGTTACATTCGGGCCGGCGACCCGCATTTCCAGCTTGCTGCCCGCCGGCGTGAACTTGATGCGGGTGCCGGGGATCGGCACGCCGATCACGCCGGCGCGCTCGATCAGGAAATGCGCGGCGGTGGCCAATGGCGCGGTTTCCGTCGAGCCCCAACTCGAGGTCATCGGCACGCGATGGCCGAGCGTGCGGATCGACAGAGCCTCCAGCCGCGCCCAGAGATCGGGCGGCAAGGCGGCGCCGGCATAGAAGATCAATTTCAGATTGGCGAAGAAGCGGCGGCAAAGTTCGGCATCGTTCTCCAGGAACGGAATCAGCATGGCATAGCCGGCCGGCACGTTGAAATAGATGTTGGGCGACACGTCGGCGAGATTGGTCACCGTCTTGTCGATCAAGCCGGGAGCGGGCTTGCCATCGTCGATATGCAGCGTGCCGCCCTGGCGCAGCACCAGATTGAAATTATGGTTGCCGCCGAATGTGTGATTCCACGGCAGCCAATCCAGCAGCAGCGGCGCTTCGCCGCGCAGGAAGGGCCAGATCTGCGCGATGGATTGCTGGTTCGACGACAGCATGCGATGGGTGTTCACCACGCCCTTGGGCAAGCCGGTGGAGCCCGAGGTGAACAGAATCTTCGCCGTCCAATCCGGCTGGATTTCGCGGAAGCGGCGCTCGGCGGCTTCGCTGGGCGGATCGCGCAGCAGGGCGGCGAATGGCGTGGCGCGCAGTCCGGCGGGCGGCGCATCGCCGCAGACCAGTTCCACATCGGCGAGATCTAGGCTGGCCAAGGCCGCCGCGAATGGCGCGGCTTTTTCGGCGAAGATCATGCCCGGCCGCACCAGACCGACGATATGCCTCAGCTTGGCATGGTCCTGGCTCATCAGCGAATAGGCCACGCTGACCGGCGCGGCCGGCACGCCGGCCAGATAAGCGCCCAGCATCAGCAAGGCATGGTCGATGGAATTGCCCGACAGCAGCAGCACCGGCTTGTCGCGATCCAGCCCGCGCGCCAGCAATGCGCCGGCGATGCGGCGGGCGGCATCCCAGGCCTGCGCGTAAGTGATGCGCCGCCATGCGCCGGGTTGCCCATTGCCGGATTGCGCGGCATCGCGTTCGGCCAGGAAAACCGTATCGGGCTTTTCCCGCGCCTGACGCTGCAGGTCGAGGCCCATATGGTCGGGATAAGGGCCCAGCGGTTCCGCGCTTTCCAGCACGAAGCCGCCATCGGGCAAGTCGGTGCGGCGGATGCGCGGCGCGGCCAAGTCCAGCGCCAGGAAAGGCGGCTTCTCGGTCATGCTTCCCTCCCAGGAAGTCATTTTTCATAATTAGTCCACTACCATTACAATTTGCCGGCCCGGTCGCGCAAGGACTTTTGCGCGGGCCATGCCGGCGCTTTTGCAGGCCGTTTTGTGCGGACGAGGCGGTTTTTAGCGCTGCGGCGGCAGCGGCAGCAGCAGGCTGGCGGTGGTGCCCTGGTCGGGCTCCGAGGCGAACAGCAACTGGCCGCCATGCAGCGCCGCCAGCCGCTTGGTTATCACCAGGCCCAGCCCGATGCCTTCGGCGCGGCGCGACAGATTGGGGCCGGCCTGATAGAACGGCTCGCCCAGTTTGGCCACTTCCTCGGCGGTCATGCCGATGCCGGTATCGTTGATATCAATGCGCAGCATGCCGGCTTCCGCCCGCGCCGCCAGCCCGACGGCGCCGCCCGGCGGGGTGAATTTGATGGCATTGCCCAGCAGGTTGAGCAGCATCTGCCGCAGGGCGGCCGGATCGGCGCGCAGATCGGGCAAGCTTTCGGCATCCTCCGGTCCGGTCAATTCCAGCGCCTTCACCTCGCATTGATGGCGCACGAGATCGAGTACGGCGGCGAGTTCATCGGCGGGATGGATCAGCTTGGGGCGCAATTCGGCGGCGCCGGCTTCGATGGCGCTCATATCGAGAATGGCGTTGATCACCGCCAGCAGATGCTGGCCGCCCTCCACGATCATATTGGCGTAATGCTTGTAGCGCGGCGAACCCAGTTCGCCGAACGGTTCTGCGCCCATCAATTCGCCGAAACCGATCACGGCATTCAGCGGCGTGCGCAATTCATGACTCATGAAAGCCAGGAAATCCGATTTCGCCTTGGTGGCGAATTCCGCCTCGCGCCGCGCCTGCTCTGCTTCGAAGCGCGCGCGATGCAGCAGCAATTCATCCAGCGCTATGCCGGCCAGTTCGGTCAGCAATTGCCGGCCGGATTCGTCCAGGCGGTTCGGCTTGGTGTCGATCACGCAGAGCGTGCCCAGCGCATAACCGTCGGCGTCGATCAGCGGCTTGCCGGCATAGAAGCGGATATGCGGCGGCCCGGCCACCACGGAATAGGCGGCAAAGCGCGGATCGGCGGCGGCGTCGGGCACTTCCAGAATCGCACCGCCGCTGATGGCGCAGGCGCAGAACGAGATGTCGCGCGAGGTTTCATCGCC